>NZ_BAABAT010000034.1:0-118269 GCF_039537565.1 Dactylosporangium darangshiense | reverse complement strand
TGTTACGGCGGCCATAGCGGAGGGGAAACGCCCGGTCCCATTCCGAACCCGGAAGCTAAGCCCTCCAGCGCCGATGGTACTGCACCCGAGAGAGTGTGGGAGAGTAGGACGCCGCCGGACAAATTTTCGCTCAGGGCCCCACCATCCGGTGGGGCCCTGACGCATTTCCGGGGACACACTCGTCGAGTCCGGGTCGTGCTCCGTGAGGGCGCCGGCGACGTTTTGTTTCCGCGATCATGCGAATTCCGCTGCGGAGCCGGCCGGTTTCGCAGCAACGCGGAAACAAGACGTACCCCCTTGTACATTATGTTTCCGCGATCATGGAAAACGGGCCCGCGACGGGCGCGAAAGAGCATGATCGCGGAAACATAATGCTGCGAAGCGGGTCAGTTGCGGTGTTCTACCGCTGTGCGGAGCTCCAGCATGGCCTTGGCGGAATCCGCGACCGAGCGCTCGGAGAACAGGGCGACGCCTAGAGAGCCGTTGTCGGACCAGCCGCAGACGGACAGGTCGGCGTCGTCGACCTTGGTGACGCCGCAGCGCATGGTGCCGCCCAGGGAGCCGGCGTCGACGTCGTGCACGTCGCGGACGCCACCCTTGTCGTCGCTCACCACGTCGAAAGCGGACTTCAGGCTGTCGTCGGGCTTCCAGATGCGGGCGGTGCCGGCCACGAGGATCGCGTCGGTCTTGCCGTCGTGGTAGATCAGGCCGCGGCTCTGGTCGAGGCTGACCTTGGTGGCGATGGCGTCGCGGATGTACTCGGCGGCGTCCTTGGCGGCATCGCTGGTGTCCAGCGTGAAGTTGCCGACCTTCGCGGGGGAGTCGACGGTGGTGTCGCTCTGGCCGAGCACACGCACCATCGTCGGGCCGTAGATGACGCCGGAGACCACGACCGCCAGGCCGGCGGCGGCCGCTGCGATCAGCGCGAAGCGCTTGAGGGGGATGCCGGAGCCCGCCGCAGGGGCCTCGTGGGGCTCATCCTCGTAGTACAGGCCGGCGGGACCGCCGTCGGGGTCGACCACCGGCGCACTGTAGCAGCGAAACCTTCATGTTCGCTGCGCAGGCGCCGGTGGGCGGGGTCGTTCCCGGCGAGGCGGGGGCTAGCGCTTGACGACCGCCTCGCGGATCTGCACGAAGAGGGGTGCGGACTCGTCGGCGGTGCGAGAGAAGAACAGGACCAGGCCGATGCTGCCGTGGTCGGCCCAGACGCACATCGCGAACGTCGTCTTGTCGGAGTCCGAGCCGGCCTCGCCGTCGGCGCACTTCACGGTGCCGCCGAGCGAACCCGCGTCGTACACGCGGGCGGTGCCGACGTCACGCTGGCCCGAGCCGCCGGTGCTGAAGCCGGTGAACGCGCTGTCGGCCTCCGAGCCGGGCGAGAGGAACGTGCCGGTCGCGGCGGCGAGCACGACGACCTTCTCGACGTCGTCGTCGGTCGTGTAGACGCCCGTGGCCACCTCGTTGAGGTCCTCCGTGCCGTCGCGCAGCGCCGTCTCGAGCGTGTCCTCGAGCTGGCCGGCGGCGTCGGTGTCGGACTTCTTGAGGCCGCCGGGCAGGGTCGCCGGCGCGCTGACGTGGGCGGTCTCCTTGATATACGGGTAGAGGAAGACCGTGGTGGCGATGGCGCAGACCAGGAACACGCCGCCGATCACGCTCAGGGTGATCTTGAGGCCCTTCCCCTTCTTGGGGGGAGCGGGGGGCGGCAGGGGCGCGGCCGGCGTGAAGGCGGGCGGCGGCGCGGACACCGGCTGATAGGCGTGCGGCTGCGCGGACACCGGATAGGCCGGCGCGGGCTGCGCCCGATAACCGGACTGGGCCGGAAAGCCCGGCTGGGTGCCGTGACCGGGCTGGGCCGGATAGCCCGGCTGGGTGCCATGACCGGACTGGGCGGGACTGCCGGGCTGGGCGCCGTAACCGGATTGGGCGGGATTGCCGGGCTGCGCCGAAGGCGGTGGGGGCGTGCCGAACTCCGGAGCCAGGTCGTACGACACCGGCTGGAACGGCTCGGAGCGCGGCTCGTCATCCGGGTTGTGCGGCGGGTAGGTCACCGTCGATCAGTCTCCTGAGTGAAGGGGCAATGGCGAGCGTAGACCCCCTGTGCGACAGTTCTAGACTTTGCCTGTGACGGATACTCCACGCGCGGCGCAGGCAACAACGGCGCTCCCGGCTCAGTATGCCCCCGCCGATGTCGAGCAGCGGCGGTACGAGCAATGGGTAGCCGACGGCCTGTTCAAGGCGGACGCGAGCAGCGACAAGCCGCCGTTCTCGATCGTATTGCCGCCGCCGAACGTCACCGGGTCGCTGCACATCGGGCATGCCCTGGACCACTCGGTGCAGGACGCGCTGACCCGCCGCAAGCGGATGCAGGGGTACGAGACGCTCTGGCTCCCGGGCATGGACCACGCCGGCATCGCCACGCAGAACGTGGTCGAGCGGCAGCTGGCCACCGACGGGGTGTCGCGGCACGACCTCGGCCGCGAGGCGTTCGTCGAGCGCGTCTGGCAGTGGAAGGCCGAGTCCGGCGGCAAGATCCTCGGGCAGATGACCCGGCTCGGCGACTCCGTCGACTGGAGCCGCGAGCGGTTCACCATGGACGACGGGCTGTCCCGCGCCGTGCTCACGATCTTCAAGCGGCTCTTCGACGACGGGCTCATCTACCGGGCCGAGCGCATCATCAACTGGTGCCCGCGCTGCCTGACGGCGCTGAGCGACATCGAGGTCGAGCACTCCGACGACGACGGCGAGCTGGTCTCGATCCGCTACGGCGACGGCGACAACGCGATCGTGGTCGCCACGACCCGGGCCGAGACGATGCTGGGCGACACCGCGGTGGCGGTGCACCCCGACGACGAGCGGTACAAGCACCTGGTCGGCACCGAGGTCGAACTGCCGCTCACCGGGCGGCGCATCCCGATCGTCGCCGACGCGCACGTCGACCCGGCGTTCGGCACCGGCGCGGTCAAGGTGACCCCGGCGCACGACCCCAACGACTTCGAGATCGGCCAGCGCCACGACCTGCCGAGCCTGACGATCATGGACGACCACGGCGTCATCACCGTGCACGGGCCGTTCCTGGGCCTGGACCGCTTCGAGGCCCGGCCGGCGGTCGTCGGCGCGCTGCGCGCCGAGGGGCGCATCGTGGCCGAGAAGCGGCCGTATATGCACGCCGTCGGGCACTGCCAGCGGTGCAACACCACCGTCGAGCCGCGGCTGTCGCTGCAGTGGTTCGTGCGGACCGAGCCGCTGGCCAAGGCGGCCGGCGACGCGGTGCGCGACGGGCGGGTGCGGGTCGAGCCGCCGGAGCTCACGAAGCGGTACTTCGGCTGGGTCGACAACATGCACGACTGGTGCATCTCGCGGCAGCTGTGGTGGGGCCACCGGATCCCGGTGTGGTACGGGCCGAACGGCGAGGTCGTGTGCGTCGGCCCGGACGACGAGGTGCCGGCCGGCGAGGGCTGGGTGCAGGACGCCGACGTGCTGGACACCTGGTTCAGCTCGGCGCTGTGGCCGTTCTCGACGCTCGGCTGGCCCGACGAGACGCCTGATCTCGCCAAGTTCTATCCGACGAGCGTGCTCGTCACGGGGTACGACATCCTGTTCTTCTGGGTTGCCCGGATGATGATGTTCGGCCTGTACGCGATGGACGGCCGCCAGCCCTTTGACGTGGTCATGCTCCACGGCATGGTCCGTGACCAGTACGGCAAGAAGATGTCGAAGTCCTTCGGCAACGTCGTGGACCCGCTGGACTGGATCGAGCGCTTCGGCGCCGACGCGACCCGCTTCACGCTGCTGCGCGGGGCGAACCCGGGCGCGGACGTGCCGGTCAGCGAGGAGTGGGTCCAGGGCGCGCGCAACTTCGCCAACAAGCTGTGGAACGCGACGCGCTACGGGCTGTCCAACGGCGCCACGGTCGAGGGCGACCTGGCCACCGAGGGGCTGAGCACCGTCGACCGCTGGATCCTGTCCCGCCTGCAGCACGTCATCGGCGAGGTGGACCAGCAGTTCGAGGCGTTCGAGCTGGCGAAGGTGTGCGACACGCTGTACCACTTCGCGTGGGACGACGTCTGCGACTGGTACCTCGAGCTCACCAAGCCGGTGCTCACCGGCGACGACGAGGAGGCCAAGGCGCGCACCCGGCGGGTGCTCGGCCACGTGCTGGAGAGCCTGCAGCGGCTGCTGCACCCGATCATGCCGTTCGTGACCGAGGAGCTGTGGACGACGCTCACCGGCGCGCCGACCGTCGTGCGGGCCGAGTGGCCGACCGCGGACAAGGAGCTCGTCGACGACCCGGCCGAGGGCGAGGTGGAGAACCTCCAGCGGGTCGTCACCGAGGTCCGCCGGTTCCGCGCCGACCAGGGCGTCAAGCCGGCCCAGCGGGTCGTCGCGCGCCTCGACGGGCTCGAGGGCGCCGGGCTGGCGGCGCACGAGTCGCTGATCCGCTCGCTGGTCCGGCTCGACGCCGCCGGAGGCGACTTCGCGGCGACGGCGACGCTGGCCGTCGGCGTCGGGGTCACCGTGGCGCTGGACACCCGCGGCGCGATCGACGTCGGCGCCGAGCGGGCGCGGCTGACCAAGGACAAGGCCGCGGCGGAGAAGGAGGCCGAGCAGTGCCGGGCCAAGCTCGGCAACCCGGCCTTCACCGACAAGGCTCCCGAGGCGGTGGTGGCGAAGATCCGCCAGCGGCTCGAGGCCGCCGAGGCGGACCTGACCCGCATCGCCGCCCAGCTGGACGCGCTGCAGTGACCAGGTCGTTTTCCGAGGTCGACCAGGAGCTGAACGCCCGCGGGTTCACCCGCATGGTGTTCGACCTGGCGCGCATCGAGGGGCTGCTCGACTCGCTCGGCAGCCCCCAGCGGGCCTACCCGGCGATCCACCTCACCGGCACCAACGGCAAGACGTCCACGGCGCGGATGATCGACGGGCTGCTGCGGGCGCACGGGCTGCGCACCGGGCGATACACCAGCCCGCACCTGCAGAGCATCACCGAGCGGATCAGCATCGAGGGCGAGCCGATCAGCGAGGAGAAGTTCGTCGAGGTGTACGAGGAGGTGGCGCCGCTGGCCGAGTATCTCGACGCGCGCAACGACGCCCCGCTGACGTACTTCGACATGACCACCGCGATGGCCTTCGCCGCCTTCGCGGATGCGCCCGTCGACGTGGCCGTGGTCGAGGTCGGCCTCGGCGGCGCGGACGACTCGACCAACGTGCTGCAGGCGCAGACCACGGTCATCACGCCGATCGGCCTGGACCACACCGAGTGGCTGGGCGACACGATCGAGGAGATCGCGTGGGCCAAGGCCGGCATCGTGCACAAGGGCTCGACGCTGATCTGCGCGCTGCAGCCCGATGAGGCGATGCGCCCGATCCTGGAGCGCTGCGCCGAGGTCGGCGCGACCGTGGCCCGGGAGGGGCGCGAGTTCGGCGTCGTGCACCGCGACCTCGCCGTCGGCGGGCAGGTGCTGACGCTGCAGGGGCTCTCCGGTGTGTACGAGGGGATCTTCCTGCCCCTGCACGGCGAGCACCAGGCGCAGAACGCGGCCATCGCGCTCGCCGCCGTCGAGGCGTTCCTGGGCGCGGGTGCGGAGCGGGCGCTCAGCCCGGAGGCGGTCCGCGAGGGCTTCGCCGGCGCCACCTCGCCCGGCCGGCTCGAGCGCATCCGCAACTCGCCGCCGATCCTGCTCGACGCCGCGCACAACGCGCACGGCATGGCGGCCACGGTGCGGGCGCTCAACGAGGAGTTCGCGTTCAGCGGGCTCGTCGCCGTCGTCGCCGCGCTGGCCGACAAGGACGTCGAGGGCATGCTCGAGCTGCTGGAGCCGATCACCGAGAGCATCGTGGTGACCCGCAACAGCTCGCCGCGGGCCATGTCGGCCGCGCAGCTCGGCCTGCTCGCCGAGGAGCTGTTCGGGGGCGACCGGGTTCATGTGGTACCAAACCTGCCTGACGCCATCGACGCGGCCGTGACGCTCGCCGAGTCCGACAATGCCGTGCCCGGCACCGTCGGCATCCTCATCACCGGCTCGGTCGTGACCGTCGCCGACGCCCGCGGGCTGCTGAAGCGATGAGCGCGCCGGCCGGACTGAAGAACCCTGCGGGCGCCGTGCGCGGCATGGGCGCCGGCGGGCTGGTCGTCGAGGGCCTCGTGCTGCTGCTGGCGCTGCTGCCGCTGGCGAAGCTCGGCCACGGCGACAACGCGGCCGCGATGTGGGTGTGCGGCGTTCTCGCCGTCGTGTGCTTCGCGCTGTGCGGGCTGCTGAAGCACTCGTGGGCGTGGATCGCCGCGCTGCTCGTGCAGGTCGTGCTGCTCGCCGGCGGGTTCCTGCACTGGTCGCTGCTGGCGCTCGGCGTCGTGTTCGGGCCGGCCTGGGTCTACGTGTTGTACGTACGGCGCTCGGTCTACGCGAACAAGCCCGACTGATGCGCGCGAGCCGGCTCCTGTCGACGTTGCTGCTGTTGCAGACCCGGGGCCGGCTCACCGCGCAGCAGATCGCCGACGAGCTCGAGGTCTCGGTGCGCACGGTGTACCGCGACATCGAGGCCCTGTCCGCCTCCGGCGTGCCCGTCTACGCCGACCGCGGCCCGACCGGCGGGTTCGCGCTCCTCGACGGGTACCGCACCAGCCTCACCGGGCTCACCACCGACGAGGCCGCCGCGCTCTTCCTCAACGGCAGCGGCGCCACCGCGGGCGACCTCGGGCTCGGCCCGACGCTGGAGGCGGCGCGCCTCAAGCTGCTGGCCGCGCTGCCCGCCGAACAGCGCTCGATGGCCGGGCGCATCCAGGAGCGCGTCCACGTCGACGCGCCCGGGTGGTTCCGGGACCCGGAGGCGCCGCCGCACCTCGATGCCGTGGCGGGCGCGCTGTGGGAGCAGCGACGGATTTGGATGCGGTACCGCAAATGGGACCGGACCCTCGTCGAGCGCACGGTCGATCCGCTCGGCCTGGTGCTCAAGGGCACCGCGTGGTACTTGGTCGCGCGGGGCCGATCGCGGGTCAACGGCTACCGGATCTCCCGCGTCGAGGAGCTCACCGTGCTCGACGAGACGTTCGAGCGCCCCGGCGACTTCGATCTGCGGCGGTACTGGCTGGAGTGGTCCGACCGGCTGCAGCAGACGCTCTACAGCGGCGGTTTCGCGACGGTACGCCTCTCGCCGCGCGCCGCCTCGCTGTGGTGGATGCTCGGCCCCGTTGCGGAGCGGGCGCGCCGGGAGAGCGGCGCGCCCGACCCGGAGCTGGAC
The DNA here is from genome assembly GCF_039537565.1 of Dactylosporangium darangshiense. Taxonomy (NCBI): domain Bacteria; kingdom Bacillati; phylum Actinomycetota; class Actinomycetes; order Micromonosporales; family Micromonosporaceae; genus Dactylosporangium; species Dactylosporangium darangshiense. The sequence continues at coordinate 111,033 of NZ_BAABAT010000034.1, read as the reverse complement.
GGGTGGACGCGGGTGGTCCTGCCGATCGAGACGTTCGAGCACGCGCGGATCGACCTCGGCCGGTTCGGCCCGGACGTCGAGGTGCTCGACCCGCCGGACCTGCGCGCGCTGATGCGCGCGCAGGTTGAGGAGACGTTGCGGCGCTACCTAGCGCCGTAGTTCCCAGCGGGTCAGGGCGATCGCGTGGCCGTCGGGGTCGCGGAACGTCGCCGAGCACAGCTCGAGCTGCTCGCCCTGCGGTACCGTCCGGGGCCGGTGCACGAAGTCGACGCCCTGCTCGCGGAGGCGCTCGTAGGCCTCGTAGACGTCGGGGACGTCGAGGTTGAGGTGCACCACGCGGCGGTCGACCGGCGGCATGTCGGCGACCCGGCGCAGCACGACCCGGGCCGTGCCGGTCTCCAGCACCGCGCTCGTCTCGCCGCTGTCGAGCTCGGTGAGGCCGAGCGTGTCGCGGTAGAAGCGGCGCGAGCGCTGCAGGTCGGACACGATGAGCGTGATGCTCACGCCGTTGACCCCGTCCAGCGGCATCGTCTGGCGCCGGGGCGCGGTCCCCAGGAAGTGCGCCACGGCGCCGTCGCTCAGCGGCTGCTCTTCGAGCTGGTCCTCCGGCGGCAGGTAGTGCTCGGTCGCGTACGGATCCGGCGTCACGGCCTCGTCATCGTCGTCGCCCGTCGGCGGGGCCGGACGCAGGATCGGCGGCGCGCTGTAGAGGCCCACGCCGACGGGCACCGGCCCACGCCCGTTCCCCGACCACGCCGAGCCGGTCGACGGGTGCTCGTCCTCGTCCTCTTCCGGTACGGGCGTTGCGGCGGCCGGCTCGTCGTCTTCCGGTTCGGGCGTCGCGGCGGCCGGCTCGTCGGCGAGCTCGCCCTCGATGATCGTCGGTTCCCGCTCGGCGCGCAGCGGCGGCTGCTCCGTCTCGCGATCCGTCGTCCACCACTCGACCTCGGGCTCCGGCGGGGCGGGCGGCGCGATGAGCGCGGCGCCGGCCTCGGGGATCGTGTACTCCTCCGGCGGCGTCTCGGTCACCGAGTCGGCCTCGGTCACATGCGTCAGCGGCTCCGGCTGCGGCCCGACCGTGGGCCCCGGCCCGACCATGGGTCCGGGCCCGACCGTGAACTCCGGCGCGACAACGGATTCCGGTCCGGCCGCGGACTCCGGCTCGGCCGCGGACTCCGGCTCGAACGTGGGCTCTGGTCCGAACGTGGGCCCCGGTCCGAACGTGGGCTCTGGTTCGAACGTGGGCTCCGGCTCGAACGTGGGCTCCGGCTCGGCGTCGGGTTGCGGGCGGGCGGGGCGGTTGCGGCGGACCCGGTCGTGTGTGCCGGTGCGCGGGTACGGGCTGGGGCGGCGGTGCGGGCTCGGCTTCGCGCTGGAGCGCAGCCGCATGATGATCGGCTCGTCCTCGTCGCCGATGATCGTCTGGCCGGCACCGCTGCCCAGCCCGGCCGGTTCGGCCGGTTCGGCCGCAGGCGGGGTCTCGGCCGGTTCGGCCGCGAGCGGGGCCTCGGCCTCTTCGGCGGGCGCCCCGGAGGTGGCGAAGGTGGCGCCCGAGCCGGCGCCGAGCGGCTCGGCGCTGAAGTGCGCGGGCTCGGCGGCCGCGTGGCGCGGGCGGCCGGGGCGGGCCGGGCGCCGGGCGGCGTCGGGGATCTGCTCGCCGGGCGCGGCCTCCTCGTCGTCCTCCTCCACGGGGGCCTTGGTCGCCGTCGCGGCCGCTGCGGACGGCGTCGCAGTTGCGGACGGGGTGGCTGTCGTGGACGGGGTGGCCGTTGCGGACGGCGTGGCCGTCGTTGACGGTGTCGCCGTCGTGGATGGCGTGGCCGTTGCGGACGGCGTGGCCGTTGCGGACGGCGTCGCCTGCGCGATCGGCGCGGCCTTGGTGTGCGTGGGCGCGACCGCGGTGGCGGTGCGGGCGCCGCCGCCGGACGTGGCGCCGACCGGCTCGTCGATGCCGGCGTCGATCGGCGGCAGGTTCGAAAGCGTCGGGGTGTTGTCGGGCGGGAGCAGGTCGCCGTAGGCGTCGTCGGACGGGCGGCCGTAGTCGTCGCCGTCGAGGGTGTAGCTGTAGTCGTCGCCCAGGCCGCCGCCCTCGCCGCCGAGCGGGCCGCGCTGCTCGGCGAGGACGACCTCCTGGTGGGTCTGCACTCGATCCCACAGCACGTTGAACTTGCGCGGCGTGCCCTTGAGGACCTGCACCGGCAGCGTCGCGCCCGCCTCGGGCCACTTCTCCAGCGGGATCGCCGGGTCGATGCCGCTGACCGTGATCCCGCGGATGCCCGGCGCCGTGATGGTCACCTTGAGCCTTCCGCGCGCGGACCGTCCTTCCTGCGTCGGCCGGGGCGTGACGTCCTCGACGAGGGCGGCGCCCTGGACGTACACCCGGACCTTGTTCCGCGAGTTCAGGACCATGATCATGACGGGGCCGGCCGCGGCGACGACCACGCCGAGCGCGACCATGAGCGGCTCGCCCGCCCCCCATCCGCAGAAAGCCAGGAATCCGCCGATGAGTATCAGCAGGACAATGACCAGATTCCGGCTGTCGGACGATGACGCGCGGTTGCTGGACGGCAAGTCGACCTCCCCAGACGACTGACACCAGGCTATGCCCGATCTTCGCAGAAACGGAAGCCGGCGGCACCCACATGGGCCGCGCGTCGTGACGCTCGGTAGGCTCGATGCCAGTACCTGGGACTTCTTGGAGGAGTTACGTGTCGGAGCGCACGCTCGTACTCATCAAGCCCGACGCGGTTCGCCGCGGCCTGACGGGCGAGATCATCGGCCGGCTCGAGCGCAAGGGCCTGACCGTGGAGGCGATGACCCTGCGCACGATGGACGTGGCGCTGGCCGACCAGCACTACGCCGAGCACGTCGAGCGCCCCTACTACCCGGCGCTGCGTGACTTCATGATCGGCGGCCCGCTCGTGTCGCTGGTGGTCTCCGGCGACGAGGCCATCACGGTGGTACGCACCCTGATCGGCGCCACGGACGGCCGGAAGGCCGCCCCGGGCAGCATCCGCGGCGACCTCTCCCTGTCGAACCGGGAAAACCTGGTGCACGCCTCCGACTCGCCGGACAGCGCGAAGCGCGAGATCGGCCTCTGGTTCCCGGAGTTCGCCCTCTAGCTCGCCGCTCACTACGCACGCCGCCGTCCCCCGCGGTTCGGGACGGCGGCGTTTTCCGACCCCGGCACTTTCGATCTGCCGAAGGCCGGGCGGTCAGTCTGCCGAGTCGGTGGGGAGCTGGTCGGGGCGCTTCGGGGCGTAGCGGCCGACGTACTCCTGGCCGGTGAGCTGCTGGATCGCGTTCATGAGCTTGAGCGTGACCTCGCGCAGTGCGCGGCTGTCGACCTCGCCGCCGCCCTGCCACTGGCTCAGGTCGAGCGGCTCGCCGATGCGGACCTCGACCTTCGGGCCCAGCTTCGGCAGCGACGCGCCGACCGGCATGACCTGGTCGAAGCCCATCAGGCCGACGGGGATGATCGGGGCGGGGGCGTCCAGGGCGAGCTTGGCCACGCCGGGGCGGCCGCGGTAGAGGCGGCCGTCGGTGGAGCGGGTGCCCTCGGGGAAGATGCCCAGCACGTGGCCGTCGCGCAGCACCGGCAGCGCGGCGTCGAGCGCCATCAGGCTGGCCCGGCCGCCGGAGCGGTCCACCGGGATCTGGTTCAGGCCATACATGATGTTGCGCAGCGCCGCGCCCTTGACGCCGGGGCCGAGGAAGTACTGGTCCTTGGCGAGGAAGTAGACGTTGCGCGGCGCGATGGCGCCCATCATCACCGAGTCCAGGACGGACTGGTGGTTGCTCGCAAGGATCGCGGGGCCGGTCTTCGGGACATTGTCCAGACCGATGATCTTCGGGTGCCAGAAAAGTCGGACCAGGGGTGCCACGGTCATCTTGCCGACGGCATAGAGCGCGGACAAATGCCCTCCACCAGGCTCAACTCGACGCTGCCGCACACCCTACCGGCCCTGCAGCGCCGCGGCAGCCGGAGAGGTCACAAGGTGGGCAACACCACCCGCGAGCTCGGCGTCACGAGGCGACGAGGACCAATGCGGTCACGAGGCGACGAGGACCAGCGCGGTCACGAGGCGACGATGAATCAGCGCGGTCACGACGCGACGAGGACCAGCGCGGTCGCGGCGCGACGAGGACCAGTGCGGTCACGACGCGACGAGGACCAGCGCGGTCGCGGCGAGGCCGAGGCCGGCCAGCTGCACGGGCCGCAGGCGTTCGCGGTCGACGGCCATCGCCAGCAGCACCGTCGAGACCGGATACAGCGCGGCGATCGGCGCGATGATGGAGAGCTCGCCGCGGGCAACCGCCAGCACGTAGAGCGCGTTGGCGCTCATGTCCAGCAGCCCGGCCGCCAGCAGCCAGCGCCGGGACGCGCCCTCCGGCACGGCTGGGCGTGCGCCCGCGCGCAGGCGGCGCAGGAGCAGCGGTGCGCCGAGGGCGACCGCGGCGACCTGGGCGCCGGCGATCGGCCACAGGCCGGCGTGGTCCCCCGCACGCGACAGGCAGATGAAGAACAGGCCGAAGGCGGCGCCGGAGAGCAGGGCGAGCCCGACGAGCCGGGCGGTGACCGGGGCGCCGCTGCCGCCGGCCGCGCTCACCAGGCCGATCGCGGCGATCGCGCACGCGGCGCCGGTCAGCGCGAGGCCGCCGGGGCGCTCGCCGGTGGCCAGGCCGAACGCGACGGGCAGCAGGGCGGTGGTCACGGCGCTGATCGGGGCGACGACCGCCATCGCGCCGCCGGACAGGGCGCGGTAGAAGACGATCATGCCGAGCACGCCGAAGACGCCGGCGGTCGCGCCCCAGCCCAGCCCCCGCACTGTCAGCGTGCCGGGCACCATCAGCAGGTACAGCGCGAGCAGCGGGAGGCTCGCGGCCTTGGAGAGCACCACGACGACGATGGAGTCGGCGCGCTGGCTGGCCTTGCCGCCGGAGAAGTCGCCAACGCCCCAGACCAGGCCGGACAGCGCCGCGAGGACGATGCCGATCACGAAACTCCCCTGAAAGTTCGCATAACCGAAATGTCGGATATGTCCGTCACGAAGTGGCGGACATATCCGGGGTCGATGCCCTTCATGCGAGGCGATCGATTCGGATCGTGTCGGCGTCGAGCAGGCCGGCGAGCATCTCCGCGGCCGGGCGCAGGTCGATGTCGAGGCCCTCGAGCAGGAAGACGGCCGAGGTCGTCGCCTCGGTGAGCGCGGTGCGCCGGCCCTGGCGCCAGTTCCAGCGGCGGCAGGTCACGGCGACGTCGTCGCGCCAGACGACCTCGCCGGGCTCGGGCGACTCGACGACCGGTGCGCCGTCCTTGACGGTGTCGAAGGGCTCGTCGCCGGCGGCGCGGATCAGCCGCTCGGTGCCGGCCAAGGCGGCGCGGTCCTCGCCGCCGATGGGCACGGCGAAGCGGATGCTCACGGCGTTGTACGCATCGACGAGCCGGTTCACCGAGGGCACGTCGCCGCGGGCGGCGCGCTTGCGCAGGGCCTCGGCGGAGCACGGGGTGCGCTGCGGCTTGGCGCCGAATGCGCGGTAGACGTCCCGCCAGGCCTCCAGGTGCGGGTGCGGCGCGGTCAGGTCGCCGGCCGCGGCGACGGCGTCGCGCAGCAGGTCCGGGTCGCCGGGGCCGTTGCGCAGCCCGTCGGCGAGGACCGCGAACACGGTAGCCTCGTGGCCCACGGAGCGGCACAGGTCGAGTACATCGTCGGCAACGGCGAACATGCCATAGTCGTATCATAATAATGACCGTGAAGGAAAATATGTTGACCGACCGGGAGCGGGACGCGCAGGCCGCGATCGCGCGGCAGGTGAAGAGCCTGCGGCAGGGCCGGCGCTGGTCGCTCGACGAGCTGGCCAGCCGCTCGGGCGTCAGCAAAGGCATGCTCGTGCAGATCGAGGGCGCCCGCACCAACCCGAGCATCGGCACGCTGTGCCGGGTCGCCGAGTCGTTCGGTGTGAGCATCGGCCGGCTGCTGGAGACCGAGCCGGAGCCGGTCGTGAAGATCGTCGGGGCGGACGAGCCGGCCGTGCTGTGGCGCGGGCCGGACGGCGGCACCGGTCGGCTGCTGCGCGGGGTGAACGACCCGGCCTTCGTCGAGGTGTGGGAATGGCGGATGGCGCCGGGCGAGGATCACGACTCGGGCGATCACACCCCGCGCACCCGGGAGATCATTCACGTCCGCGAGGGCGAGCTGGAAGTCACCATTGACGTCACGAACTATGCGGTCAGGACCGGCGAGACCATCGACTTCACCGCGGACCGCCCCCACCGCTACCGGAACCCGGGAACGGCGGAGGCGGTCCTCACGATGGTGGTCGTCATGCCCCAAGGGGAGTACGACCGGCGGCGCTAGACGGGCGTCACGGTCACCTTCACGGCCTCGCCGTCGCCGACCTCGCCCGCGAAGCCCTCCACGAGGGTGCCCAGCTCGATCGAGTTGGCCAGGGTCTCGCCGGCCACGAACGCCGAGTGGACGGCGAGCGCCCCGGCGACCGAGGCCGGGCCGTCGACCACGACGACGATGCGGTCCGACACGTTGAGGTCGGCGTCGCGGCGCGCCTGCTGCACGACCCGGACCAGGTCGCGGGCCAGGCCCTCGGCCGCCAGCTCCGGCGTCACCGTGCTGTCGAGCACGACCACGCCCTCGCCGCCGGGCAGCGGCGCGGACTGCGTCGGGTCCGCGGCGACGAGCTTGAGGTCGTACTCGCCCTCCTGCAGTTCGACCCCGCCGGCCACGACGCCGTTCGCGGTCGAGCCCCAGTCGCCGGCCTTGACCGCCTTGATCACCTGCTGGACCTGCTTGCCGAGGCGCGGGCCGAGCACCCGCGGTACCAACGTCAGCACGCGCGTGCAGTGCGCCGCCACGTCGTCGGTGAACTCGACGGCCTTGACGTTGACCTCGTCGGCGATCAGCGCTGCGAATGGGCGCAGCGCCTCCGCCTGCGGCGTGGCCACCGTCAGCGTCTGCAGCGGCAGGCGCACCCGCAGGCCGCGGGCCTTGCGCAGCGACAGCGCCGCCGAGCACACGTCGCGCACGGCGTCCATGTTCGCCACGAGCTCGTGGTCGGCCGGGAACTGCGCCGCCGACGGCCAGTCCGTCAGGTGTACCGAACGCTCGCCCGTCAGCCCGCGGAAGATCTCCTCCGCGGTCAGCGGCGCGAGCGGCGCGACGACCTGCGTCAGCGTCGACAGCACCGTGTAGAGCGTGTCGAACGCGTCGTGGTCGCCGGACCAGAAGCGGTCCCGCGAGCGGCGGACGTACCAGTTGGTGAGCGCGTCGAGGTAGGAGCGCACGCTCGCGCACGCGCCGGACAGGTCGTAGGCGTCCATCTGCCGCTCGACGAGGGCCACCAGCTCGCCCGTCTTCGCCAGCACGTACCGGTCGAGCAGGTCGGCGCTGTCGGTCCGCCGCCGCGCGCTGTAGCCGTCGGCGTTGGCGTAGAGCGAGAAGAAGTACCACACGTTCCACAGCGGCAGCAGGACCTGCCGCACCGCGTCGCGGATGCCGACCTCGGTGACCGGCATGTCCCCGCCGCGCAGCACGGGCGAGGCGACCAGGAACCAGCGCATGGCGTCGGAGCCGTACTCGTCGAACACCCGGTACACGTCCGGGTAGTTGCGCAGGCTCTTGGACATCTTGCGCCCGTCCTCGCCCAGCAGGATGCCGTGGCTGACGCAGGTGTTGAACGCCGGGCGGTCGAACAGCGCCGTGGCCAGCACGTGCATGGTGTAGAACCAGCCGCGGGTCTGCCCGATGTACTCCACGATGAAGTCGCCCGGGTAGTGGTTCTCGAACCAGTCGGCGTTCTCGAACGGGTAGTGCACCTGCGCGAACGGCATCGAGCCGGACTCGAACCAGCAGTCCAGCACCTCCGGCACCCGGCGCATGACGGACTGCCCGGTCGGGTCGTCCGGGTTGGGCCGGGTCAGGTTGTCGATCTCGGGCCGGTGCAGGTCCGTCGGGCGCACCCCGAAGTCGCGCTCGAGCTCGTCCAGCGAGCCGTACACGTCGAGGCGCGGATACTGCGGATCGTCGGACTTCCACACCGGGATCGGCGAACCCCAGAACCGGTTCCGGCTGATCGACCAGTCGCGGGCGTTGGACAGCCACTTGCCGAACGAGCCGTCCTTGATGTGCTCCGGCGTCCAGGTGATCTGCTGGTTGAGCTCCACCATCCGGTCGCGCACGGCCGTCACCTGCACGAACCACGACGACACCGCCTTGTAGACCAGCGGGGTGTCGCAGCGCCAGCAGTGCGGGTAGGAGTGCGTGTACGAGTCGTGGCGCACGACCACGCCCGCGGCCTTGAGGTCGCGGATGACCGGCTTGTTGGCCTCGAAGACCTGCAGCCCCTGGTACGCCGGCACGAGCGACGTGAACCGGGTGTGCTCGTCGACGGTCACCACGGTCGGGATGTCGACGGACGCGCACGCGTTCTGGTCGTCCTCGCCGAAGGCCGGCGCCATGTGCACGACGCCGGTGCCGTCCTCGGTGGTGACGAAGTCGGCCCCGATGACCTGGAAGGCGTTCGGGGTGTCGGCGAGGAAGTCGAACAGGGGCGTGTACCGCCGGCCGACGAGCTCGGCGCCGCTCAGCGTGCCCACGCGGGTCGCGTTGGCCAGCTCCTTCTCGTAGGCGCCGACGCGCGAGTCGGCGAGGACGTAGCGCTGCCCGGCCTCCTCGAAGACCGCGTACTCGATCTCCGGCCCGACCGCGATGGCCAGGTTGGAGGGCAGGGTCCACGGCGTCGTCGTCCAGACCAGGATCTTCTCGCCGGTCTCCAGCGTGAACGCCACGGTCAGCGCGGGGTCCTGCCGGTCGCGGTAGACGTCGTCGTCCATGCGCAGCTCGGTGTTGGCCAGCGGGGTCTCGCAGCGCCAGCAGTACGCGAGCACCCGGAAGCCCTCGTAGACCAGGCCCTTGTCGTGCAGGGTCTTGAAGGCCCACATGACGCTTTCCATGTAGTCCAGGTCGAGCGTCTTGTAGTCGTTGGTGAAGTCGACCCAGCGGGCCTGGCGCGTGACGTACCGCTCCCAGTCGGCGGTGTAGCGCAGCACCGACTCCTTGGTGGCCGCGTTGAACTTGTCGACGCCGAGCTGGAGGATCTCGGCCTTCGTGGTGATGCCCAGCTGCTTCTCCGCCTCGACCTCGGCGGGCATGCCGTGGCAGTCCCAGCCGAAGCGGCGCTCGACGCGGAAGCCCTGCATGGTCTTGTACCGCGGCACGACGTCCTTCGCGTAGCCCGTCAGCAGATGGCCGTAGTGCGGCAGCCCGTTGGCGAACGGGGGACCGTCGTAGAACACGAACTCGTTCGACCCGTTGTCGCCGGCGGGGCGCTGCTCGACCGAGGCCGTGAACGTGCCGTCCTCGGACCAGTAGTCCAGGACCTCGCGCTCGACTTCGGGGAGGTTGGGGCTAGCCGGGACGCCGGTGCCCGTGCGGTGCATCGGGTAGGCCATCGGTGGTCGCTCTCCTCGCGTGGTCGGGTTGTCTCGACTCCACGCGGGGACGAAACGGTTGCCCGATCCGCGGTACCACCCCGCTTGCCGCCGAATGGGTGCGCTCGGCGGCCGCTCGTTGGCCGGCTGTCACGGGCCGGTACCCGTCCGGTTCTACTGGGCCAGCTCTCCCGGAAGGGAAAGCCGGCCGTTCTTCCGGAGGCTCGCCGGTGATGGCCGGGTCGACGCCTGTACCACTGAGGATAGCGCGCCGCCGGAAGCGGGTTTCGGCGGCGCCATAAGAAATAGTAAAGAAACCTTGACATTAATTTCCTGCGCGTGGAACGTGGACGACACGTCGACGCCCATCGACGTCACCCCCACCAGGAGCGCCCTTCATGCGTAGACGTCACGTCACCCTGCTCGCGGGGGCCGGCGCGGTGGCACTGACCCTCACCGGGGTCGTGCTCGCCATGCCCGCGTCCGCCGCCGAGCTGCTCAGCAACCCGGGCTTCGAGACCGGCTCCGCGTCCGGCTGGACCTGCGAGTCGGCGTCGGTCACGTCCGGCGCCGCGCACACCGGCACCTACAAGCTCGCGGGCACGCCCGGCGGCACGACCGCACAGTGCTCGCAGACGGTCTCCGTGCAACCGAACACGAAGTACACCCTGTCGGGGTACGTCAACGGCTCGTACGTCTTCATCGGCGTCACCGGCGGCGTCGACGCGAGCACCTGGACGCCGGGCACCAACGGCGGGTACTCGCAGCTCAGCGTTGCGTTCACCACCGGCGCGAGCCAGACCTCGGCGGTCGTCTACGTGCACGGCTGGTACGGCCAGCCGGCGTACACCGCCGACGACTTCTCGCTCAACGGCCCCGGCGGCACCCCGACGACGATCGAGCCGACGACGAAGTCCCCGTCGCCGTCGATCTCGCCGTCCCGCTCGGCCTCGCCGTCCGCCTCGCCGTCGAAGTCCCCGTCAACTTCGCCGTCGACCTCGCCCTCGACGCCGCCCGGGCCGCTGCCGAAGCACTTCCTGACCGGGTACTGGCAGGACTTCGTCAACCCGGCCACGCCGCTGCGGCTTCGCGACGTGCCGGCCGAGTACGACCTCATCGACGTGGCGTTCGCCGAGGCCACCTCCCAGCCGGGCGGGCTGGCCTTCGCGGTCGACTCCGGGCTGTCCTCCGCGCTGGGCGGCTACTCCGACGCCGACTTCAAGGCCGACATCGCCACCCTGCACTCGCGCGGCAAGAAGGTCATCCTCTCCGTCGGCGGCGAGGCGGGCCGGGTCAGCGTCGGCGACTCCACCGCCGCGACGAACTTCGCCAACAGCGCCTACTCGCTGATGCAGGCGTACGGCTTCGACGGCATCGACATCGACCTCGAGAACGGGCTCAACCCGACGTACATGGCCCAGGCCCTGCGCTCCCTGCGGACCAAGGCCGGCGCCAACCTCATCATCACGATGGCGCCGCAGACGATCGACATGCAGTCGACGGGCGGCAGCTACTTCGCCCTCGCGCTGAACATCAAGGACATCCTGACGGTCGTCTACACGCAGTACTACAACAGCGGCAGCATGCTCGGCTGCGACCAGATGCAGGCGTACTCGCAGGGCACGGTCAACTTCATGACCGCGCTGGCCTGCATCCAGCTGGAGAACGGGCTGCGCCCCGACCAGGTGGCCCTCGGCCTGCCGGCCGGTCCCGGCGCGGCCGGCGGCGGCGTCGTCTCACCGTCGCTGGTCAACCAGGCGCTGGACTGCCTGGCCGTCGGCACGAACTGCGGCACCTTCAAGCCGCCGCACACCTACCCCGGCATCCGCGGCGCGATGACCTGGTCGATCAACTGGGACGTCAAGAACGGCAACGGCTTCGCCAAGACGGTCGACCCGCACCTGGCGACGCTTCCGTAAGACGTAACCGAAGAGAGCTTTCCTCCACCAACACAGTGCGGGGAGATCGGGTGTTCCCAGCACCCGGTCTCCCCGCACTACTTCGCTCAGTCCCGGACCGTGATCGACGCCCGCAGGTTCTGCATCTTGGTCGAGGCCTCGTCGAGGCGGGTGTCCGGGAACACCGCGATCGCGATCATGCCGTGGTCCGACCAGCCGCAGATGGTGCTGGAGGCGCGGCCGGCGGCGCAGCGCTGCTCGCCGCCGAGCACCCCGGCGTCGACCTTCCGCACGTTCTGCACCTGGATCTTGGTGCCCAGCTTGCGCAGGCTCGCCTCGAGATCGCGCGAGGGGTGGGTGATGAACCGGGTGGCCCCGAAGAGCAGGACGCTGTGGCGGTCCTCGTCCCGGTAGACCGCGGTGAAGCCCTGCTCGTCGAGGTGGTCCGAGGTCAGCGCGGTCTGCAGCGAAGCGGCCGTCTGGTTCGCCGAGGCGTCGTTGACCCGGGTCAGGCCGGGCACGGGCGCCTCGAGGTTGACCGAGGCCGGGTACTGGACCCACCACTGGCGCGCCCAGGCGTACGAGGTGCCGCAGCAGCCCGCGCACAGCAGGAACATCACCAGGAGCACCCACGGCCATTTCCGCCGCCGGCGGCGCTGGAACTGCCACGGCGGGGGGATGGGGCCGGGGCGATATCCGGGCGGCGTCACCGGCACGTACTGGACCTTCGGGGGCGGTGGTGGCGGCTCGGGAGGAGCCGCCGGCAGGTCGAGGGTGTCCTCCCACTGACGGCGCCGGCGTGAACCGCCGGGTGGTACGGATGCGGAACCGACCCACGTGGGTGAGGCCGGCTGCCGCTCGGTCGGCGACTCGTCCGCCGGTTGTGTCACAACTCGAAGGCTAACGAGTGCGCGCACGCCGCGCAGAGTTCGCAGTTCGGGGCTAACGTCCAAAAGGTGCTGGGTCTACCGGATCACGTGAGCGCGTGCCTGTTCGATCTCGACGGTGTGCTGACCCCGACGGCGGTCATCCACAACAAGGCCTGGACCGCGATGTTCAACGAGTTCCTCACGGCCAGGGGCCAGCGGGAGTTCGACCCGGTCCGTGACTACAACGACTACGTGGACGGCAAGCCGCGCGAGGCGGGCGTCCGCGACTTCCTGGCCTCGCGCGACATCTCGCTGCCCGACGGCACGCCCGACGACTCGCCGGACGCGCTGACCGTCTACGGCCTGGGCAACCGCAAGAACCAGCTGCTGCTCAAGCTGCTCAAGGAGGGCGGGCTCGAGCCCTATCCGTCCTCGGTGCGGTACCTGCGGGCGGCCAGGGCGGCGGGGCTGCGGCGGGCGGTGGTGAGCTCCAGCGCCAACACGCTGCAGGTGATCACCTCGACCGGGCTGGCCGAGCTGCTCGAGGTCCGGGTCGACGGCGTCACGATCCGCGAACGCGGGCTGCGGGGCAAGCCGGCGCCGGACACCTTCCTCGAGGCGGCCCGCGAGCTGGGCGTCGAGCCCGCGAGCGCCGCCGTGTTCGAGGACGCGCTGGCCGGGGTCGCCGCCGGGCGGGCCGGCGGGTTCTTCGTCGTGGGCATCGACCGCCTCGGCGGCGAGCACGCCGCGGACCTGCGGCGAAACGGCGCCGACGTGGTGGTACCGGATGTGGAGAAGCTCCTCGAGGAGGGCTCGTGAGCGTCTTTCCTGTAGAGCCGTGGGCAATTCGCGAGCCGCGGCTCGACCTCGACACGATGGCGCAGACCGAGTCGCTGTTCGCCCTGGCCAACGGGCACATCGGGCTGCGGGGCAACCTGGACGAGGGCGAGCCCTACGGGCTGCCCGGCACCTACCTGAACTCGTTCTACGAGGAGCGCCCGCTGCCCTACGCCGAGGCCGGGTACGGCTTCCCGGAGGAGGGCCAGTCGACCCTCAACGTCACCAACGGCAAGGTGTTCCGGCTGCTGGTCGACGACGAGCCGTTCGACGTGCGCTACGGCACCCTGCACGCGCACGAGCGGGTCCTCGACCTGCGCGCCGGCACCCTGCAGCGCGACGTCGAGTGGACCTCCCCGGCCCGGCAGCGCATCAAGGTGCGCACGACCCGGCTGGTCTCGCTCGAGCAGCGCTCGGTCGCCGCGATCCTGTACGAGGTCGAGCCGGTCGAGGAGCCGGCCCGCGTGATCGTGCAGTCCGAACTGGTCGCCAACGAGGACGTGCCGACGCCGAGCAAGGACCCGCGGGTCGCCGCCGCGCTCGGGCACGCGCTGATCGCCGAGGGGCACTACGCCCACGACCTCAACGCCCAGCTGCTGCACCGCACCAACGCCAGCTGCCTGCGCCTCGGCGCCGAGATGGACCACGAGGTCTCCGCGCCCGTGCCGGTGCGCTCGGAGACCGAGGCCACCGAGGACTGGGCCCGCACCACGTTCGCCTGCGAGCTGCAGCCCGGGCAGCGGCTGCGGATCGTGAAGTACCTCGCCTACGGCTGGTCCAGCCAGCGCTCCCGGCAGGCGATCCGCGACCAGGTGCACGGCGCGATCGCCGGCGCCCGGCTCGGCGGCTGGGACGGGCTGGTCAAGTCGCAGCGCACCTACCTCGACCAGTTCTGGGCGCAGGCCGACGTCGAGGTCGACGGCGACGCCGAGATCCAGCAGGCGGTCCGCTTCGCGCTGTTCCACCTCATGCAGGCCGGCGCGCGGGCCGAGGCGCGGCCGATCGCGGCCAAGGGCCTCACCGGGCGCGGCTACGACGGGCACGTCTTCTGGGACACGGAGAGCTTCGTGCTGCCCGTCCTGACGTACACCCATCCCCAGGTCGCCCGCGACGGGCTGCGCTGGCGGCACGACACGCTCGACCTCGCCCGCGACCGGGCCCGCACGCTCGGCCTCAAGGGCGCCACGTTCCCCTGGCGCACCGTGCGCGGGCAGGAGTGCTCGGCGTACTGGCCGGCCGGCACCGCCGGGTTCCACGTCAACGCCGACATCGCCGCCGCCGTGGCGCGGTACGTGCAGGCCACCGGCGACACCCAGTTCGAGATCGACTTCGGGCTGGAGCTGCTGGTCGAGACCGCCCGGCTGTGGCGCTCGCTCGGGCACCACGACCGGCACGGCGTGTTCCACATCGACGGGGTGACCGGCCCGGACGAGTACAGCGCGATCGCCGACGACAACATCTACACCAACCTGATGGCGCAGCTGAACCTGCGCTCGGCCGCCGAGGCCGCCGAGCGGCATCCGGAGCAGGCCCGCCGCTTCGGCGTCGACGACGAGGAGATCTCCTCGTGGCTCGACGCGGCCGCGCGGATCCACCTGCCCTACGACCGGGAGCTGGGCGTGCACCAGCAGTCCGTCAACTTCACCCTGCACCAGGAGTGGGACTTCGCGAACACGCCGCCGGAGCACTATCCGCTGCTGATGCACTACCCGTACTTCGACCTGTACCGCCGCCAGGTGGTCAAGCAGGCCGACCTGGTGCTGGCCATGCACCTGCGGGGCGACGCGTTCACCCCGGAGGAGAAGGCCCGCAACTTCCACTACTACGACGAGCGCACGGTCCGTGACTCCTCGCTGTCGGCGTGCACGCAGGCGGTGATGGCCGCCGAGGTCGGCCACCCCGAGCTCGCCTACGACTACCTGGGCGAGGCCGCCTTCGTCGACCTCTACGACCTGCAGCACAACGTCGGCGACGGGCTGCACATGGCGTCGCTGGCCGGCACGTGGCTGGCGATCGTGGCCGGCTTCGGCGGCATGCGCGACTACGGCGGCGAGCTGGCGTTCATGCCGCGCCTGCCCGGCCAGCTCGACCGGCTGTGCTTCGCGGTCACCATCCGCGGCGAGGTGCTGCGCGTCACCGTCGAGCACGGCCACGCGACCTACGCCGTCGACGGCGGCGAGGTCACGCTGCGCCACCACGGCGAGGAGGTCACCGTGCGCGAGGGCGAGCCCGTCACGCTGCGCATCCCCGCCCCGCACCCGGCCACTCCGCCCCCGGTGCAACCCCGGGGCAGGGCGCCGCATCGTCGGAAGCGCGAGGTGTAGGTACCCTGGTATTCCGTGAGTGTGACGAGCGTCTTCGCCCAACTCGAGCGACTGCTGCCCCGGATCAGCAAACCGATCCAATACGTCGGCGGTGAGCTCGGCGCGGTCGTCAAGGACTGGGACGCCGTCACCGTGCGCTGGGCACTGTCCTACCCCGACGCCTACGAGGTCGGGCTGCCCAACCAGGGCGTGCAGATCCTCTACGAGGTGCTCAACGAGCAGCCCGACGTGCTCGCCGAGCGCACCTATGCCGTGTGGCCCGACCTCGAGCAGCTCATGCGCGCCGAGGGCGTGCCGCAGTTCACCGTGGACGCACACCGGCCGGTCGGCGCGTTCGACCTGTTCGGCGTGTCGTTCGCCACCGAGCTGGGCTACACCAACCTGCTCAACATGCTCGACCTGGCCGGCATCCCGCTCGACGCGCGCGAGCGGGACGAGCGGCACCCGATCGTGGTCGCCGGCGGCCACGCGGCCTTCAACCCGGAGCCGATCGCCGACTTCATCGACGCCGCCGTGCTCGGCGACGGCGAGGAGGCGGTCCTCGAGATCACCGCGATCGTGCGCAAGTGGAAGGCCGAGGGCGAGCCCGGCGGCCGCGACGAGCTGCTGCTGCGCCTCGCGCGGACCGAGTCGGTGTACGTGCCGCGCTTCTACGACGTCGACTACCTGCCCGACGGGCGCATCCAGCGGATCGTGCCCAACCGCGCCGACGTGCCCTTCCGGGTGCACAAGCGCACAACCATGGACCTCGACGCCTGGCCCTACCCCAAGCGGCCGCTGGTGCCGCTGGCCGAGACGGTGCACGAGCGCTACGCGGTGGAGATCTTCCGCGGGTGTACTCGGGGATGCCGCTTCTGCCAGGCCGGGATGATCACGCGGCCGGTCCGCGAGCGCAGCATCACCACCGTGGGGCAGATGGTCAAGGAGGGCCTGGAGTTCTCCGGCTTCCACGAGGTGGGGCTGCTGTCGCTCTCCTCGGCCGACCACTCCGAGATCGGCGACATGTGCTCCGGCCTCGCGCAGCAGTACGAGGGGACCAACGTCTCGCTGTCGCTGCCCTCGACGCGGGTCGACGCGTTCAACGTGACGCTCGCCCAGGAGCTCTCCCGCAACGGGCGGCGCACGGGCCTCACCTTCGCGCCCGAGGGCGGCTCCGAGCGGATCCGCCAGGTGATCAACAAGATGGTCACCGAGGAGGACCTGATCCGCACGGTCGTCACGGCGTACACCAACGGCTGGCGGCAGGTGAAGCTGTACTTCATGTGCGGCCTGCCCACCGAGACCGACGAGGACGTGCTGCAGATCGCCAAGCTCGCGCACGAGGTGATCAGGGCCGGCCGGGAGGCCACCGGGTCGCGGGACATCCGCTGCACGGTGTCGATCGGCGGGTTCGTGCCCAAGCCGCACACCCCGTTCCAGTGGGCGAGCATGACCGAGCCGGAGGTCATCGACCGGCGGCTCAAGGCCCTCAAGGACGCGATCAACTCCGACCGGTCGCTGGGCAAGGCGATCGGGTACCGCTACCACGACGGCGAGCCTTCGCAGGTCGAGGCCCTGCTCAGCCGCGGCGACCGGCGCGTCGGCGCGGTGATCCGCCGCGTCTGGGAGAACGGCGGGCGCTTCGACGGCTGGTCGGAGCATTTCTCGTTCCAGCGCTGGACCGACGCGGCGGCCGAGGTGCTGCCCGAGTTCGGGGTGGACCTGGCGTGGTTCACCACCCGCGAGCGCGAGCAGAACGAGGTCCTGCCCTGGGACCACCTGGACTCCGGGCTGGACAAGGACTGGCTCTGGCAGGACTGGCAGGACGCCCTGACCGGCTACGAGCAGGACGACTGCCGCTGGACGCCGTGCTTCGACTGCGGCGTCTGCCCCAGCCAGGACACCGAGATCCAGATCGGCCCGACCGGCCGCAAGCTGCTGCCGCTCACCCCGGTGGCCGGGCTGCGGGTGCCCCATGCCTAAGCGCCAGCCCGAGAGCAACCAGGAGCCCGTCGTTCAGCGGATCCGGCTGCGGTACGCCAAGCGCGGCCCACTTCGCTTCACGTCGCACCGCGACTTCGCCCGCGCGTTCGAGCGGGCGCTGCTGCGGGCCAACGTCCCGATCGCCTACTCGCAGGGCTTCACCCCGCACCCGAAGGTCTCCTACGCCAGCGCCGCGCCGACCGGGGTGGCCAGCGAGGCGGAGTACCTGGAGATCGGCCTGCGGGCCGTGGTCGACCCGGCGCAGCTGCGGGTCGCCCTCGACGCGGCGCTCTCGCCCGGCCTCGACGTGCTCGAGGCGGTCGAGTCGCCGCTCACCGGCGGGGGCAGCCTCGCCGACCGGATCGACGCCTCCACCTGGCGCATCGAGCTGCCCGGCGTGGCGGCGCACGAGGCCGCCGTCGCCGTGCGCGCGTTCCTCGACGCGCCCGAGGTGCTCGTCGAGCGCCTCACCAAGCAGGGCCGCCGGACCTTCGACACGCGGGTTGCGGTGGTGAAACTCGCCTGCTCCGATCTTGAACTTCTGTCGGATTCCCCTCCCGGTGACGTACCTTCCGAGGTCACCGACATACCGTGTGCGATACTCGACCTTGTCGTGCGGCAGGTAACCCCGACCGTGCGACCCGACGATGTGCTGTCCGGTCTGCGCGTAGTAGCTGACCTGGAGCCGCCGGTACCGCCCCGTGCGACCCGACTGGCTCAGGGAGTGCTGACCGAGCAGGGCGACCTCGTCGATCCGCTCGCCCAGTTCGGCGACGCGGATCGGCCGGCGGCCGTCGTCGGGACTTCGTCGCTGTAGACGACGGGCGATTCGCCAGGTGGCGGGCCGCCGGTCGCCGGGCGCGAGGTTGGCAGACTTTCGACGGATCGTCCGCGTCGCGGATACCTCCGCCGGCACAACATATATGCGGTGCCCCCGTGTGGCTGCGTTGTTACGCGCCCGGGAGCGCCAGAACTGGAGAACGTCCGCATGTTCGACAACGAGTCGGCGAGCGGCGACACCACCGGCGAAGAGCCGGTGGTCGCTGCCGCAGCCAGCGAGACCGAGACCCCCGTCCGCCGCACGCGGCGCCGCACGACGAAGGCTGCCGCCGAACCCCCTGCCGCTGAACCTGCTGCCGAACCTCCGGCCGAGATCGAACCCGCAGCCGCCCCCGCTCCGGTGAAGGCCACGCGCCGCCGCCGGAAGGTGACGGAGGGGGCCGAATCGGGCGATTCGGCGCAGCAGGCGCTGCCCATCGAGGAACCGGCCGCGCCGCCCGTGAAGGCGACCAGGACCCGGCGCAGCCGCGCCAAGGTCGTCGAGGAGCCGTCACCCGAGGAAATGCCGATCGCGGAACTGCCGCTCGAGGAGCCGGTCGCCGAGCTTCTCGAGGAGCCGGACGAAGAGGCGGTCGAGACCCCCGAGGAGCTCGAGCCGCTGGTCGTGCAGGAGGAGCCGGAGCCCGAGCCGCCGGCCCGCCGGGGCCGCCGCGCCGCGCCCGTCCAGCTGCTGTTCATGCCGCCGAGCGAGCAGGTCGCCCCCGTGCGCCCGGAGCCCGTCGAGGACGTGGAGTACGCCGAGGAGGAGCCGGCCGCGCGTACCCGCCGCCGGCGCCGTGGCCGCGCCGCGGCCGAGGAGGTCTTCGTCGAGGAGCCGGCCGAGGTCGCCGAGGAGCTCGAGGCGCCCGCCGAGGTCGACGAGGCCGAGGTGGACGAGGACGAAGAGGAAGAGGGCTTCGAGGGTGGCGTGCGCCGCCGTCGCCGCCGCGGCCGCCGCGGCCGTGGCCGTGGGCGGGGCCCCGCCGGCGAGGAGCTGGACGAGGCGGACGCCGAGGCCGAGGAGGCCGACGAGGAGGCCGCCGCCGAAGAGGTGGAGGCCGCCGCCGAGGACGAGGGCGAGGACGACGGCGAGGGGCTGACCCGCCGCCGGCGCCGCCGTCGCCGCAAGGGCTCCGCCGATGCCGAGGCCGCCGACGACCCGCACGTGGTCGTGAAGATCCGCGAGCCGCGCACCGCTACCCGCGAGCGGGACGAGGTGCAGGGCGTCTCCGGGTCGACCCGCCTGGAGGCCAAGCGCCAGCGTCGCCGGGACGGCCGCGAGCAGCGCCGCACCCGCCCGCCGATCCTCAGCGAGTCCGAGTTCCTGGCCCGCCGCGAGGCGGTCGACCGCTCCATGGTCATCCGCCAGAAGAACGACCGCACCCAGATCGCCGTGCTCGAGGACAAGGTGCTCGTCGAGCACTACGTCACCCGGGCGTCGTCGAGCTCGATGGTCGGCAACGTCTACCTCGGCCGGGTGCAGAACGTGCTGCCCAGCATGGAGGCGGCGTTCGTCGACATCGGCCGGGGCCGCAACGCCGTGCTCTACGCCGGCGAGGTCAACTGGGACGCCACCGGCCTGGAGGGGCGCACCCGCACGATCGAGCAGGCGCTCAAGAGCGGCGACTCGGTGCTCGTGCAGGTCACCAAGGACCCCATCGGCACCAAGGGCGCCCGCCTGACCAGCCACATCGCGCTGTCCGGGCGGCACCTGGTGTACGTGCCCAACGGCAACGCCTCCGGTATCAGCCGGAAGCTGTCGGACGTGGAGCGCAAGCGCCTGCGCGACGTGCTCAAGAACCTCGTGCCCGACGGCGCCGGTGTGATCGTGCGCACGGCGGCCGAGGGTGCCTCCGAGGACGACCTGGCCCGCGACGTGAAGCGGCTGCAGGCGCAGTGGGAGGCGATCCAGGAGAAGTCCCGGGGCAGCAGCGCGCCGGCCCTGCTGTACGAGGAGCCCGAGCTCGTCGTGCGGGTCGTGCGCGACCTGTTCAACGAGGACTTCCGCGACCTGGTGATCCAGGGCAGCGACGCGTTCGAGTCGGTCGAGCCCTACCTGTCGCACGTCTCGCCGGACCTCGTCGACCGGGTGCACCGCTACACGGGCACCGGCGACGTCTTCGCCGACCTGCGCATCGACGAGCAGCTGATCAAGGCGCTGGACCGGCGGGTGTTCCTGCCCTCCGGCGGCAGCCTGGTCATCGACCGCACCGAGGCGATGACCGTGATCGACGTCAACACCGGCAAGTACACCGGCGCCGGCGGCAACCTCGAGGAGACGGTCACCCGCAACAACCTCGAGGCGGCCGAGGAGATCGTCCACCAGCTGCGCCTGCGCGACCTCGGCGGCATCATCGTCATCGACTTCATCGACATGGTCCTGGAGTCCAACCGCGAGCTGGTGCTGCGCCGGCTGACCGAGTGCCTGGGCCGGGACCGGACCAAGCACCAGGTCACCGAGATCACCTCGCTCGGGCTGGTCCAGATGACCCGCAAGCGGGTCGGGCAGGGCCTGCTCGAGGCCTTCAGCGAGACCTGCGAGGTCTGCAAGGGCCGCGGCCTGATCATCCACACCGAGCCGATCCCCGAGAAGCGCGCCGTCGGCGCGGGCGGGCACGGCCACGCCGTGGCCAAGGTCGCCACCGCGGCCGCCGCACCGGGCGTCACCAGCGGCGTGGAGGAGGCCGACGCCCCCGCGCCGCGCAGCCGCCGGCGCGGCCGCAGGGGCGCCACCGCGGTCGCCGAGGAGGCCCCTGCGGAGGTCGACGGCGTCGAGGCACCGCACGTGGTCGAGGACGTCCAGGAGGAGGCGGAGTACACGCCGATCGCCTCCGAGGACGACCCCGACAACGTCGAGGAGGACGAGGACGAGTCCGCGGGCAACGGCGCCCGCCGACGGACCCGCCGGGGCGGCGTACGCCGCCGGACCCGGCCCTGATTTTGGGAGTACGCCGGCCATGGCGTACTCTCATCAAAGCGCACTTTCGTGCGCGGGGTCTTTGCGTGCCGGTGTAATGCCTCAGGTTGAAGCACCGAAACACGCGACCCGCCTAGCCCGCCCGTAGCTACGACAGGAGTCCGCGTCCCATGTACGCGATCGTCAAGACCGGCGGCAAGCAGTACAAGGTCGCCGAGGGCGATGTGATCGAGGTCGAGAAGCTCGCGGGCGAGCCGGGCGATGCGCTGACGCTCTCCGCGGTCC
This sequence comes from Dactylosporangium darangshiense, assembly GCF_039537565.1. NCBI lineage: Bacteria > Bacillati > Actinomycetota > Actinomycetes > Micromonosporales > Micromonosporaceae > Dactylosporangium > Dactylosporangium darangshiense. Next base: position 89,677 of record NZ_BAABAT010000034.1, on the reverse strand, counting down.
TGCTTGTCGACGGCGAGGATCTCATCACCGACGCTGCCAAGCTTGCCAGTGCCGCGGTGACCGCTGAGGTCGTTGCGCACACCAAGGGTCCGAAGATCCGGATCCACAAGTTCAAGAACAAGACCGGCTACCACAAGCGTCAGGGTCACCGTCAGCCGCTGACCCAGGTCAAGGTCACCGGCATCTCCACCGGGAAGTAGGGCCAAGCGCCATGGCACACAAAAAGGGTGCGTCCAGCTCGCGGAACGGGCGCGACTCCGCCGCCCAGCGGCTCGGCGTGAAGCGTTTCGGCGGCCAGCTGGTCAACGCCGGCGAGATCATCATCCGCCAGCGCGGGACCAAGTTCCACCCGGGCGAGCTCGTCGGCCGCGGTGGCGACGACACGCTCTTCGCGCTCGCCGCCGGTCACGTGACCTTCGGCACCAAGCGCGGCCGCAAGACGGTCAGCATCACGCTGGCCGAGGGCTGAGTTCGAACGTTCGCGCGGCGGGCAGGGGGCATACGCGCCCCCGGCCCGCCGTTGCTGTTGTCGGGGTTTCTTCTGCTCTTGGCACCGCGGACGCCGCAGGGAGATGCGTCAAGCATCGACCGGTGTCTGACGGGAGCAACGGTCGTGCGTTGCACGGACCGGAGCCATGAACTGCTTTTGAAAGGTTGTCACCGTGACCTCGTTCGTTGACCGGGCCGTGCTGCACGTGAAGGCCGGCGACGGCGGTCACGGCTGCGTGTCCATCCACCGGGAGAAGTTCAAGCCGTTCGGCGGCCCCGACGGCGGCGACGGCGGGCACGGCGGCAGCGTCACGCTGATCGTCGACGCCGGCGTGCATACGCTGCTCGACTTCCACTTCCACCCGCACCAGAGGGCCCGCAACGGCAACGGCGGGGCCGGGAACGACCGTGACGGCGCCAACGGCGACACGCTCACCCTGCGGGTGCCCGACGGCACCGTCGTGCAGACCCTCGACGGTGAGGTCCTCGCCGATCTCGTCGGCGTCGGCACCCAGTTCGAGCTCGCCCGCGGTGGCCGGGGCGGGCGCGGCAACGCCTCGCTGGCCAGCACCCGCCGCAAGGCGCCCGGCTTCGCCGAGCTGGGCGAGCCCGGCGAGCAGCTCGACGTGGTGCTCGAGCTCAAGAGCGTCGCCGACGTGGGCCTGGTCGGCTTCCCGTCGGCCGGCAAGTCGTCGCTGATCGCGGCCATCTCCGCGGCCCGGCCGAAGATCGCCGACTACCCGTTCACCACCCTCGTGCCAAACCTCGGCGTCGTGCAGGCCGGCGACGAGACCTTCACGGTCGCCGACGTGCCCGGCCTGATCCCGGGCGCCGCCACCGGCAAGGGCCTGGGCCTGGAGTTCCTGCGGCACATCGAACGCACCGCGGTGCTCGTGCACGTCATCGACACGGCGGCGCTGGAGACCGAGCGCGACCCGCTGTCCGACATCGACGCCATCGAGGCGGAGCTGGACGCGTACGGCGGGCTCGAGGACCGGCCCCGGCTCGTCGTGCTCAACAAGATCGACGTGCCCGACGGGCGCGACCTCGCCGACATCGTGCGCCCCGAGCTCGAGGCCCGCGGCCTGGCGGTGCACACCGTCAGCGCCGTCACCCACGAGGGGCTGCGCGAGCTCGTCTTCGCCATGGCCGAGCAGGTCAAGCAGCACCGGCTGGCCGCGCCGGCGGTCGAGCGCACCCGGATCATCCTGCGCCCGGTCGCCGTCGACGACAGCGGCTTCACCATCGAGCGCGACGCCGAGGGCGTCTACGTGGTGCGCGGCGGCGCGCCGGAGCGCTGGGTGCGCCAGACGAACTTCGACAACGACGAGGCCGTCGGGTATCTTGCCGACCGCCTCGCCCGGCTGGGCGTCGAGGTCGGGCTGAAGAAGGCCGGCGCCGAGCCCGGCGATCCGGTTCGAATTGGCGTCCATGAATTCGATTGGCAGCCCAACGCGTTTGTCGAGGAGGAGTTCGTGCCCGGCAACCGGGGCACCGACTACCGCCTCGAGGACCCGAACAAGCGGGTCGGAGCGGCCGAGCGCAAGGCCATGCGGGCGGCGCGGCGCCGCCCGTTCGAGGAGCTGGAAGATTCACCCGCGGGGGACGATTTTTAACCCACCGCGCAACGAGACTCGACGGTCGAGTGAAACATCGGGGAAACGGATAGTGCGTACCGTCGTCCCATGTTGATCGAGCATCGTCCATCGGGCGACTCGGAGGTGATCGCGCTCGTCGTCGACCAGCAGGTCGAGCTGCGCGCGCGCGACGGTGGCCGGGAGGGCCACGTGTACGCGGTCGACCCGGCCGCCCGGTATCTGGTCGCGGTCGCCGGCGGGGACGCCGTTGCCTGCGGCGCGCTGCTCCCGATCGACATCGACGCCGCCGAGGTGACCCGGCTGTACGTGCGCCCGGCGTACCGTGGCCGCGGCCTCGCCCGGCGGATGCTCGCCGCGCTCGAGGACCTCGCCGCGTCGCGCGGCCACCGCGTGCTGCGGGTCGAGGCGAACGTCACCTCGCCGGAGGCCATCTCGCTGTTCCTGGGCGCCGGCTACCGGCCCATCACGCGGTTCGGACGCTACGTGAAGTACGAGAGCAGCCGCTGCTTCGAGAAGCGCTTCGACGACGCCGGTCGCGACGTCCGGGTGGTCCGCCGCAGCAGCGCCGACCCGGCCGTCTCCGAGCTGGTCGCGCTGTCGGGCGACGAGGCGGCCAACCGCTACGGCAGCCCCGACGCGCGGCGGTTCCCGGTCGACCCGCTCGCCCGGTTCGTGCTGGCCACCGTCGACGGCGTCGCCGCCGGCTGCGGCGGGATCCAGCCGCTGGACGACCAGACCGTCGAGGTCAAGCGCATGTACGTGCGGCCGGCGTACCGCGGCAACGGCCTCGCCCGGCGGGTGCTCGCGGCGCTGGAGGACCTCGCCGCGGGATCGCACTATTCGCTCATCCGGCTCGAAACCGGGCAACGGCAGCCCGAGTCCATACGGCTGTACGAATCGGCCGGTTACCGACCGATTCCGCCGTATGGGCCGTACGTACACAGCCGGCTCAGCCTGTGCTACGAAAAACTCGTGATTGCGACGGAGCCCATCGCGTCCGAGCTCGCCTGAGGCTAGTGTCTGGTCGGTGGGCATCCTCGAGCGGCTGACCCGACCGGCCCGTTCACCACGGGAGCGCTTCGCCGACCAGGTCCTGGCGGAGCTGCGCAGACTCGGATTCACCGACGCCGAATTCCGCCCGACCCAGTTCGCCATCGTCTGCGAATGCGGCCAGGACGCGTACAGCACACTCTTCCTTTCGAAGGCCTTCACGCAGTACCAACGCAATACCGGCGACCGCAAGCAGTTCGTGCGGGAGTTCGTGGCGCACAGCCTCGCGCCGCCGGTCCAGCCGGAGTCCTTCGCCGAGGCGCTGCCGGACCTGCGGCTCGCCCTGCGCCACGCCGCGCGCGGCACCCGCACGCTGCGCCGCCCGGCGCTGCCGCACCTCGATGAGGTCGTGCTCGTGGGTGACGTGCCGCTGGACATCGACAGCCCCGGCCGGTGGGGGGTGAGCTCGGAGGAGATCTTCGCCGCGGCCCATCACCGCACCCTGGCCCGCGCCGACCTGCCGGCCTCGGCGGGCTTCTTCGGTCCTTCGGTACTCCATGTGCCCGACTACGGCGGCGAGCAGCTGGTCTCGTGGGTGCTGCTGGACGGCTGGCTCGCCGAGCTCGACGAGCAGGTCGGCGGGCGCGCCGTCGCGTTCCTGCCCAGCACGCTCATGCTGCTGGTCTGCGCCGACGAGCCGCGCCTGGTCGAGCAGCTGTTCGAGCTGGCCAGCGACGAGTACGCGCGCACGCCGCGGCCGCTGTCGCCGATGGCGTACACGACCGACGACGAGGGGCGCGTCGTGCCGTTCCTGCCGCCGCGCGGGCACCCGGCCCACCCGGCCGCGGCGCGGGCCGCCCGGCGGCTCGCGGTCGACGTCGCCGAGCACCAGCGGCGCACCCTGGGCGACCCGCGGCTGGCCGAGGCCGCCCTCGCCACCCGGCCGGACGGGTCGGCGTTCACGTCCGCGCTGTGGGCGGTCGGCACGCCGGCCCTGCTGCCCGCCGTCGACCTGGTGGGCGTGTCCGTGCCGGGCGAGAAGGTGTTCCACGTCCCGTGGGCGCTGCTCGTGGAGGCCGATCTGCTCGTCGAGGAGATCGACTATCGGCCGGCCCGCTTCAGCGCGGTGCCGGTGCCGTCGCCGGCGTCGCTGGGCTACCTGCGGGAACGGGCCGTGCGGTTCTGACGGTGTGCCTGCTGAGGCCCATCGCGCTCTTGACCCGTTGCACCGTTGCGTCGGCCCGCTCCCGGGCCCGGTCGGCCCCCTGTTCGAGCGCCGTTTCGATGTCGGATTCGGTGAGTTCGTGGTACCGGCGCTGGATCGGCTCCAGCATCGCGATCACGGCGTCGGCGGTGGCCGCCTTGAGGCTGCCATAGCTGTGGTACTGCGGTGCGATGCGTTCGGGCGCCTCGCCCGTGCACGCCGAGAGCAGGTCGAGCAGGTTGGAGACGCCCGGCTTGCGCTCCGGGTCGTAGCCGACCTCGGTGCCCGCGTCCGTCACCGCCCGCATGATCTTGCGGCGCAGCACGTCGGGCGGGTCGAGCAGGAACAGCACCCCGTTGGTCGAGGCGTTGGTCTTGCCCATCTTGGCGGTCGGGTCGGCGAGGTCGGCCACGCGCGCGGCCACCTCCGGCAGGACGGCCCGCGGAACGGTGAACACCGGGCCGTAGCGCTCGTTGAAGCGCAGCGCGAGATCGCGGGTGAGCTCGACGTGCTGGCGCTGGTCGCGGCCGACGGGCACCTCGGCGATGTCGTGCAGCAGGATGTCGGCGGCCATGAGCACGGGGTAGGTGAGCAGCGACAGGCGGGTGCCGCTGCCGCCGCCCTTCTCCTTGAACTGGATCATGCGGTGCACCTCGCCGTAGCCCGCGACGCACTCCAGCAGGTAGTGCAGCTCCGCGTGGGCGGGCAGGTCGGACTGCCGGTAGAGCACCGAGCGCCGCGGGTCGACGCCGGCGGCCAGCAGCAGGCCCGCGACCTGCAGGGACAGCTCTCGCAGGCGATGCGGATCGTGCGGCACCGTGAGGGCGTGCAGGTCGGCGACGAACACCACGGTGGGCTGGGCGTGCTGGCCCCGCACGACCGGGGCGATCGCGCCGAGGTAGTTGCCGAGCTGCAGCGCGCCGGTCGGCTTGAACCCCGAGATGCGGCGGTCGGTGTGTGACATGTGACTCGTTCCCTCCTGGTTTGGGGCCGGAGGCCGAGCGGGTGCCACGCACGAAAAGACCGCCCGACCCGGGCGGCCCTTGGTGATGTTGGGGATGTCGCGATGCGCGCGAAGTTCGGCCGCCCCTAGGGGGCGCGCCAGCTGAGCTGTCGGACGGTGCGCGGCGACATGGCGACAACAGTAGCACCGCAAGTGCGCCGCGGCGGGGCCCCGCTGGCCCCTCCCAAGCGGCGTTTTCTGGTGTTCGCTGTGGTGCGTGCGCCGGGAACTTCGCGTCGAGCGGTCCCGGCGGGGCGAGCAAGCGGGGGAGGGACCTGTGCATCGCAACACGGATGACGACAACGACGAGATGCGGGCCTGGCTGCGGCTGGAGTGCCCGGTGTGCCGGGGCTGGCTCGGCATACCGGCGGACGTGCCGCGGGGGCCGGCGGCGCAGCGGGTGGCGCGGCGGATCGACGCGTTCACGCACCGGCACCGGGGCTGCGGGGGTGCGCTGTGATGCGTGCGCGGCAGTTCCGGCTGCTGATCGCGGACGGACCGGTCGACACGGCCGCGGACGCGCTGTTCGACCGGGCCCGCGACCTGTGCGTGGAGGTGATGCCGTCCGGCCTCGGCTGTTCCGGAGCTTCGCGTGCGGGCTCCGGGGTGGTCGCCTGGGTGGCGTTCGACCGGGTGGCGCCGACGCTGATCGACGCGGTCGCCTCCGGTGTGCGGGATCTCGACGCGGCCGGCCTCGGCATCGCGGCCGCCGTCGCCGACGACTCGCTGGTCACGGCGGAGACGATCGCGGAGCGGGTGGACCGGCCCGTGCCGGCGGTGCGCTCCTGGGGCCTGCCGGGGGTCGTGCGGGCGCATCCGCGGCGGCCGGTGTACGACTGGCCGGAGGTCCTCGAGTGGCTCTCGGAGCGCGTCGCGGTGCTGGACGACCCGGCCTGTCAGGACGCGACGTTCGAGGCGGTGACGCTCACGCTGCAGGTGCGCGCGCTCGCGCCGCGGCTCGAACGCCTGACGCCGCTGCGGTCGTTGCTCATGTGAGTCCTCGGGCCGCCCGTTCGGTGGCGGGCGTCAGACGTCGAACTCGCCGTCCTTGGCGCCCGCCACGAACGCGTCCCACTCCGACTGGGTGAACACCAGGATGGGACTGTCCGGTTCGGCGCCGTTGCGCAGCCCGATGAGATCATCGACGAAGGCCACCTCGACGCGGCTGCCGTGGCTGTCGCCGGGCGCGGACCGCCAGACGGCGCGCGAGTTGTCGAAGTCGCCTTTCGGGTGTGACAACGTCATGTGCGTCACGCTACCGCCGCCCTCGGCTCGTGGTTGCCGCGCCCCTTGGCTTTCAGCCTTACGGTCGCTCCGGCCGCTGACATGGGCTGTGATGTGCGGCACCCGGTCGTCCGGACGTTGCGATCATTACGATGCCATGATGCGTGTGGGCATCATGGGCGGCACCTTCGACCCGATCCACCACGGGCACCTCGTGGCCGCCAGCGAGGTGGCCGACCTGTTCGGGCTGGACGAGGTCGTCTTCGTGCCGACCGGGGAGCCGTGGCAGAAGAGCGAGGCCACGGTCAGCCCGGCCGAGGAGCGGTATCTCATGACCGTCATCGCCACCGCCAGCAACCCGCGCTTCACGGTGAGCCGCGTCGATATCGACCGTGGCGGCCCGACGTACACGGTGGACACGCTGCGCGACCTGAGCACGCTCTACGGCGAGCACACCGACCTGTTCTTCATCACCGGCGCCGACGCGCTGGGCAAGATCCTGTCGTGGAAGGACGCCACGGACCTCTTCGAGCTGGCGCACTTCGTCGGCGTGACGCGCCCTGGCTTCGAGCTCAACGCCGAGCACCTGCCAGCCGATCGGGTGAGCCTGGTGCAGGTCCCCGCGATGGCGATCTCCTCGACCGACTGCCGCCGCCGCGTCGAGGAGGGCAAGCCGGTCTGGTATCTGGTGCCGGACGGCGTGGTGCAGTACATCGCAAAGCGCGGTTTGTACCGAAAGCACGGTTCGTAGGTGAAAGTTGCTGTTTGTCGGTGAAAAGTCGGGAACATCCGAGAGGCAAAATGTCGTACGGGCGTGAGAGGCTGGAACGAGCCCGGTGAAGGTGGCCGGGGTGGTTCGACGAAGGGAGTCCGGTGCCCGCCACTGAGCGTGCCCGCGAGCTGGCGCTCACCGCTGCGCAGGCGGCCGCCGACAAGAAGGCCGAAGACATCGTCATCCTCGACGTGGCCGACCAGCTGGTCATCACCGACGCGTTCCTGCTCGCCTCGGCGCCGAACGAGCGCCAGGTCCTCTCGATCGTCGACGCGATCGAGGAGCGCCTGGTCCAGCTGCCGGAGAAGGCGAAGCCGGTGCGCCGCGAGGGCGAGCGCGGTGGGCGCTGGGTGCTGCTGGACTACGTGGACATCGTGGTGCACGTGCAGCACACCGAGGAGCGGGAGTTCTACGCCTTGGATCGGCTGTGGAAGGACTGCCCGCAGATCGAGTTCGTGGATCGCGACCTGCCGGCCTCCGCGTGACCGCTGCGGCTTCGTTGGTCGTATCGCCTGGTTCGTCACTCGTTGTGGCCGGCTTTTCGTATGTGCCGGGTTTGTCCGCTGCTGTGGTGTTTCTGGATGCTTCGGGGGTTGTGGCGTGACGCTGCTCATTCTCTGGCGGCACGGGCAGACCGAATGGAACGCCGCCCATCGGATCCAGGGTCAGACCGACACGCCGCTGTCCGCGGTCGGCGTGTCGCAGGCCAAGGAGAGCGCACCGCGACTGGCCGCGCTCAACCCGACCGTGCTCGTGGCGAGCAACCTCAACCGCGCCTCCACCACCGCGGCGGCGCTGGCGGAGGTCTCGGGCCTGTCGCCGGCCTACGACCCACGCCTGCGCGAACGCGGCTTCGGCGACTGGGAGGGCCACACCCACGCCGAGGTGACCGAGCGCTGGCCGGAGTCGTTCGCCCGCTGGCGCCGCGGCGAGGAGGTCAACGACGCCGGCGTCGAGGAGATCGACGCGGTCGCGAAGCGGATGGTCGCCGCGCTGCAGGAGGTGACGGCCGCCGCCGGCCCCGACGCGGTGATCGTGGCCGCGACGCACGGCGCGGCGGCCCGGTTCGCGACGGTCGCGCTGCTCGGGTGGCCGATGTCGCTCGCGCCGTCGCTGGGGGCGCTGCACAACTGCCACGCCACGCACCTGCGCCACGATGCGGTGCGCGGCTGGACCCTCGAGGCCCACAACGCCGCATAGCGGTCGCTTGCGCGGGTTCGTCAGGTTTGCTGCCGGTCGGAACTCGCGCCGGGGGTCTAGCGTCAAAGGTGCTATGAGACTTCGAATCGTTGCGCTGACTGTGATTGCCGGGCTCGGGCTGGGCGCGCTCGGCGGATGCGGCTCGAAAGAGAACGCCGATCAGGTGCAGGGCCCGGCGCCCTCGATCGTGCCGGCTTCGCCCTCGGCGAGGGCGTCGGGCGGCCCGTCGTCGCTGCCGCCGCAGGCGGCGGGCTCGACCATCGCCATCCGCGGCACGGTGCGCGACGGCGTCGAGCCCGGGTGCGTGCTGCTCGCCACGGACGCGAAGATCTACCTGCTGATCGGCGGCGACAAATCGGCGCTGAACAGCGGGGCGCAGGTCACCGTCTACGGGGTGGAGGAGCCCGGCCTGATGACCACCTGCCAGCAGGGGACGCCGTTCAAGGTGTCCCGGATCGAGCCGTAACCGCAGCCTCCGCGCACTTCCGGGGCGGGATCGGCTACGGTGCGGTCATGACCGGCCCACACCCCGCCGTCGCCGTGGTTACCGACTCGACCGCCTACCTGCCGCCGTTGCCCGCGACCGTTGCCGGCGGCGGGCGGCTCACCGTCGTGCCGCTCGCCGTGGTGGTGAACGGGGTGCCGGGGCTCGAGACCGTCGACGTCGACTCCGCCACCGTCGCCGAGGCGTTGAACGCGCGGCGGGTCGCCGTGACCACGTCGCGGCCGTCGCCCGAGGCGTTTTCCCAGGTGTACCGCGAACTGCTGGACTCCGGCGCGGACGGTGTGCTGTCGGTGCACCTGTCGGCCCGGCTTTCGGGGACGTATGACGCCGCGGTGCTGGCGGCCGGGGAGTTCGACGACCGGGTCGAGGTCATCGACACCCAGTCGACCGGGATGGGGCTCGGCTTTCCGGCGCTGGCCGCCGCCGAGGCCGCCGCGGCCGGCGGGTCGCTCGACGAGGTGCGGCAGGCCGCGGTCGACGCCGTCGCGCGGACCACGACGCTGTTCTACGTCGACACCCTCGAGTTCCTGCGCCGCGGCGGGCGGATCGGGGCCGCTGCGGCGCTGCTCGGCACGGCGCTGTCGGTCAAGCCGATCCTGCACACCACCGATCAGGGGGTCGTGGTGCGGGAGAAGGTGCGCACCGCGAGCCGCGCGCTGGCCCGGCTCGTCGACATCGCGGTGGAGTCGGCCGGGGACGGGGACGTGGACATCGCCGTGCACCACCTCACCGCGCCGGACCGCGCCGATGCGCTGCTGACCACGCTCAAGGAGCGCCTGGGCGAGCGGCTGCGCGCCGCCTACCTCACGGAGGTCGGCGCGGTCGTCGGTGCGCACGTCGGGCCGGGGATGGTCGCCGTCGTCGTGCACCGGGTCGCATAGCAGATCAACGCTCCCCGCGGGCGTTGTCCACAGGCCGCCGGGCGGTTATCCACAGGTTCGGCCTCGGGTCGGCGGACGGGTCCCGATCCGGCCTAACCTGCCGGGCATGTGGCGCTCTGAGCAGTACGACGACAGCACGGCCGTGGGACGTCGGCTTGCCCGGGTGACGGGGCTTCCCGCCGACGAAACCGAGAATTCGGACGTGTCCGAGGCGGGCGAGGATTCGTATCCATGGGATGCGACGTTTCGAAGACCCGGGCGACCGTCGAACGATGCGGGGGACGTGTATCGCGGCCGCGGAGCGGGGTTGGAGCGACTCGAGCCCGAGTTCGCGGCCGGCGGGCACGGGATCGACGATGCCGGGTCCGGCGAGGTCGAGGCGCATGGGGAGCGGCGGGGTGGGCTGGGTGCGTTCGATCCGGGGCGGCGCGGGGTTCGAGTGCTGCTCGCGGTGGCCGGGCTCGTGGTGCTCGTCTCGGCCGGGGTTGTGTGGTGGTCGCGGCCCAAGGTGACGGCGGCGCCGCCGGTCAGCGCGGCGTCCGCGGCCGCGCCCGTCTCCAGCGCGCCGCAGATGGTCGTCGTGTCCGTCACCGGGCGCGTGAACAGGCCGGGGCTGGTGCGGCTGCCGGCGGGTTCCCGGGTGGCGGACGCGATCGAGGCGGCCGGAGGGGTCTCGCCGGGCGTCGATCTCACCGGGGTCAACCTCGCGCGCAAGGTCGTCGACGGGGAGATGATCGCGATCGGGATCACGCCGCCGCCGGGTGCCGGGAGCGGGGCGGGGGCCGGCGGCGGGGGTGGCACCGCGGGCGGGCTGGTCAACCTGAACACCGCGACGACCTCCGAGTTGCAGACGTTGCCGGGGATCGGGGAGGTGCTGGCGGGGCGGATCGTCGAGTATCGGGAGCAGCACGGCGGGTTTCGTGCGGTCACCGACCTGCGGCAGGTCGAGGGGATCGGTGACGCCAAGTTTCAGCAGCTCAAGGATCGCGTGACGGTATGAGCGCGGACCTGCGGCTGGTGGGGGCCGCGTTGGGGTGCTGGTTCGCGGCGATCGGGGCCCTGTTCGCGCCCGCGGGTGTCGGGTGGGTGGTGGCCGGGATCGCGCTGGTCGTCGCGATTGCTTGGCCCGCGGTGACGAGCCGGCTCGGGCCGCCGGACCCGAAGGCGCAGAGGCGTGTGCGAGGCAGCGGCGGGGCGGGCGGGGACGGGCGGTCTTCGACGGGGCGACGGGCGGGGGAAGTCGGGCGAGGCACTTGGTGTACCAGATGGATTGTTGCGGCGGTCGCGGCCGGAATTGCCGGTGGGGCCTCGGCCACCGCGGCGCGGGTGGGCGAGCGGGACGCGGAACCGTTGCGCGGGTTGGTCGCGCGGCATGCGAGCGTGCACGTGGGGGTGCGGATCTCCGACGACCCGCGGCTCGGACGGGCGCGGGCGGGGCGCGATGCGACCGTCGTGGTGCCGGCGCGGTTGTTGTGGGTGTCCACCGAGGACGGAACGCGGATCGTGGTCTCCGCACGCGTCCTCGTGCTCGCGGGCGATCGCGGGTGGCTCGGGCTGTTGCCGGGGCAGGAGGCGGAGGCCGACGGGCGGCTCGCGGCGGCTGGGGGCGGGGACCTGCGGGCGGCGCTCGTGTCGGTGCCGGGGGCTCCGGCGCTGCAGGGGACGGCGCCCTGGGTGCAGCGGGCCGCGGGGGCGCTGCGTGCGGGGCTGCAGCGGGCCTGTGCGGGGCTGCCGGCCGAGCCCGGTGGGCTGCTGCCGGGGCTCGTCGTCGGGGACACCAGCCGGCTCGATCCGGCGCTCGCCGGCGACTTCAAGACGACCGGGCTCACGCACCTGACGGCCGTTTCGGGCGCAAATCTGGCGATCGTGTTGGGGCTGGTGCTCGTGGTCGTGCGGTGGTGCCGCGCCGGGCCGCGGGTGGCGGCGGTGTTGTGCGTGGTGGCGCTCGCGGGGTTCGTCGTGCTGGTGCGGCCGTCGCCCAGCGTGCTGCGGGCCGCGGCCATGGGCGGGCTCGCGCTGGTGGCGCTGGCGCTCGGTCGGCCGCGGGCCGCGGTGCCGTCGCTGGCGGCCGGGGTGTTCGGGCTGGTCGTGTTCGATCCGGAGCTCGCCGTGGACGCCGGGTTTGCGCTGTCGGTGCTGGCGACCGGCGGGCTGGTGCTGATCGCGCCGCGGTGGGCCGAGGCGCTGCGGGCGCGGGGGTGGCCGCGGGTGGCGGCGGAGGCGCTGGCGGTGCCGGCCGCGGCGCAGGCGGCGTGCGCGCCGGTCATCGCGGCGATCTCGGCGAGCGTCAGCCTGGCCACCGTCCCGGCCAACCTGCTCGCGGCGCCCGCGGTCGCGCCGGCCACGATCCTGGGGATCTTTGCGGCGGTGCTCTCACCGCTCGCACCGACAGCGTCCGCGTTCACGGCCTGGCTCGCCTCGTGGCCGGCGCGATGGCTGATCCTGGTCGCCCATCGCGGTGCCGACGTGCCGGCGGGCCTGCTGCCGTGGCCCGGCGGCCTGCTTGGCGGGCTGCTGCTCGGGGCCCTGATCGTGGCGCTGGTCGTCGCGTTCCGGCGTCCGGCGCTACGGCGCTGGGTGCTCGTCACGGCCGTCGCCGTTGTGCTCGGGGCCGCGCCCGTGCGGCTGCTCGCCGCGCCGTGGCCGCCGCCGGGGTGGCTGGTCGTGGCCTGCGACGTCGGGCAGGGCGACGCGCTCGCGTTGGCGGCCGGGCCGGGCGCGGCGGTGGTCGTGGACGCCGGGCCGGAGCCGGACGCGGTCGACCGGTGCCTGCGGCGGCTCGGGATACGGCGCGTGCCGCTGCTCGTGCTCAGCCACTTCCACGCCGACCACATCGGCGGCCTGGACGGCGTGCTGCGCGGCCGGGCGGTCGGCGGCCTGCTCGCGCCCGACTTCGGCGAGCCGGCCGCGGCGCGGGCCTCCGTGCTCGGGCGCGGGCTGGCGCGCGTGGCCGGGCCGCTCGACGTCGGCGGCGTGCACATCGACGTGCTGGGGCCGGTGCACCCGGTGACCGGCACTCGTTCGGATCCGAACAACAACTCGCTCGTGCTGGCGGTGACGACCGGCGGGGTTCGCGTGCTGCTGACCGGGGACGCTGAGACGGAGGAGCAGCTCAGCCTGCTGGCCGTGGACGATCCGGCGGTGCTGCGGGCGGATGTGTTGAAGGTCGCGCACCATGGCAGCTCGTACCAGGACGAGGGCTTCCTGGAGGCGGTCGCGCCGCGGGTGGCGCTGGTCAGCGTCGGCGTCGGCAACGACTACGGCCACCCCAGCCCGGTGCTGCTGGCCTGGCTGGCCCGCAGTGGCGCGCGGGTGTTGCGCACGGACCAGCAGGGCGACCTGGCCGTGCTGCGCGACTCGGGCGGCCGGCTCGCCGTTGCCGTGAGCAAGGAGTGACGATGTGTACGTGGCACCTTCGCCGCGCGTTTTCTGTCGTAGGGCCGTGAAACGATGACCGACGTGTCGAACCTTCCCCGCCTTCGCCTGGTGATCGGCGATGAGGAGCTGCTCGTCGCCCGCGCCGTCGCCGAGACCATTGCCGCCGCCCGGGCCGAGGAGTCCGACACCGAGGTGCGCCAGCGACCCGGCGGTGAGCTCGTCGCGGGCGAGCTCGCCGAGATGCTCAGCCCCTCGCTGTTCGGCGGGCGGCGGGTGATCGTCGTGCAGGACGGGCAGGACGCGAAGAAGGACGTGTCGGCGGCGCTGGTTGCGTATGCCAAGGAGCCCGAGGACGACGTCGTGCTCGTGGTCACGCACGCGGGCGGCGCCAAGGGCAAGGCGCTCGCCGACGGCATGAAGGCCGCCGGGGCCGACGTCGTGCAGGCCATGAAGATCACCAAGCACCGCGAGCGGGTCGACTTCGTGCGCAACGAGATCCGCCGGCAGGGCGGCAAGATCGGCGAGGACGCCGCCGAGGCGCTGCTCGCGGCCGTCGGCAACGACCTGCGCGAGATCGTCGCGGCCTGCTCGCAGCTCGTCGCCGACACCGGCGGCCGGATCGATGCGAAGGTCGTCGCGCAGTACTACAAGGGTCGGGCCGAGGTGTCCGGCTTCACCGTCGCCGACGCCGTCATGGTCGGCGACACGGCCGCGGCGCTGGAGGCGCTGCGGTGGGCGCTGCACGTCGGCGTCGACCCGGTGCCGATCGCCGACGCCATCGCCGACGGGGTGCGCACGGTCGCGCGGGTGGCCGCGGCCGGCAAGGGCGGCGCATACCAACTCGCCGGAAGCTTGGGAATGCCTCCGTGGAAGGTCGAACGCGCACAGCGCCAGGCGCGTGGCTGGACGGCCGAGGCGCTCGTCGACGCCATGCGAGCGGCCGCGGAGTGCAACGCCGCGGTGAAGGGCGGATCTGATGACCGCGGCTATGCCCTCGAGCGGGCGGTGTTCGCGGTGATCGCCGCGCGCGGCGGAGGAACGGGACGATGACGACGAGCGCCTAGGGACGACTGGACGGACACAGACGCGCACGGGGGTCCAGCGGTCGCGGCCGCTGCATCCGTGGAGGTGGACAGATCGACCGGCGCAGGGCCGGGGGGTACAGCACGCCGTGGAGCCCGCTCGGGCCGCGACGCTCGACGTGCCGGCCGACTGGGCCGCCACGCCCGACTGGGGGCCGCCACGCCCGACGTGCCGACGGATTGGGCCGCGACGCCCAATGTGCCGGCCGACTGGGCCGCGAGGACGCCGGGTGGGGTGACGAGGTCGCTGCGCACACTTGAGCGGCCTCACCGCCGGCCCGCTTCCGCGCTTCGCGCGAGCCAGGGCAGGCACGACCGGGCGAGTTGGGCGGCGGGGGGCACGCGAGGCATCAGCCGCCGGGGTTGGTGTCGCCGGTGCGGGTGTGCGGCATGCAACCGGTAGTTCCGATTTGTTCGGCATGAGTGTGCCGGTCACTGTGGCCTTGGACGATGCAAGCGACTCGGCTCTTCCAAGGTCAACGTTGTTGCGGGCGCCGGCGCCGCGCCGTAATGGCAGGCGCCGGGCCGTGGCTGTGGGCTAGGCGCAGCGGGCCAGGATGCCGGGGCAGGGCACGCGTTCAGGGCCGTGGTGGCAGGCGCTGGGGCATGACTGTGGAGGCTAGGAGCAGCGGCCGTGGTGGCGGGTGCAGGGGCGCGCGTTCAGGGCCGTGGTTGCGGGCCGCGGGCACAGCGAAAGCGCCGCCCCACCGAAGTGGGCGGCGCTTTTCGCGGTGCCGGCAGCAAGCAGGTCGCCGTCAGGCGGCGGTGTTCAGCGAGTGCAGCTTCTTGGTGATCGCCGACTTGCGGTTGGCGGCCTGGTTCTTGTGGATGACGCCCTTGCTGGCGGCCTTGTCCAGCTTGCGCGAAGCGTCACGGAGCAGCGTGGCCGCCGTCTCGGTGTCGCCCGAGGCGGTCGCCTCGTGGAACTTGCGGATGGCCGTCTTCAGCGACGACTTGACCGACTTGTTGCGCAGGCGGCGCTTCTCGTTCTGCCGGTTGCGCTTGATCTGGGACTTGATGTTCGCCACGCGACAGCCTCGTCTTGATAGCTCGGGTTAGGTTTCTTGGCGCATGGAACAACGACGCGTCACCGTGCGCGATGTATCAGACTACCAGACGCCCCTGCGGCCAGCCAAAACGGGGCTAGAGGGCGCTGCCCTTCACGTACTGGTCCCAGGGGAGATCCCAGTCGGTCCAGCCGTCGCCGTACTTCACGTGCTCCTCCGTTCCCTTCACGATCACCGGGTCGCCGATGTGGGTGATGCCGTAGAGCCACTGGGCGAGCTCGAGAGAGATGTTCACGCAGCCGTGCGAGACGTTGCGTTTGCCCTGGTCCGCCACCGACCAGGGGGCGGCGTGGATGTACTGGCCGCTCCAGGTGATGCGCTGCGGGAACTGGACCTTGGTGCGGTAGCCGTCGGGGGAGTCGACCGGGACGCCGTAGGTGGAGGAGTCGAACCACTCCCACTCGTTCTTGACCATCACGATGAAGTTGCCGCTGTCGGACGGGTTGCTCGGCTTGCCCAGGCTGACCGGCATGGTCTTGATGACGGTGCCGTCCTCGGTGATGGTCATCTTCTTGGTGGCGTTGTCGACCTCCATGATCAGGCGCTTGCCGACCGTGGCGTCGACGGTGAGGTCCTTCTCGCCGTACGACTTGCCGCCGAACGACACCCCGCCGAGCGCGGCGCGCAGGCTGAGCTTCGTGCCGGCCTGCCAGTACTCCTTCGGGCGGTAGTGGATCTCCTTGGAGCTGAACCAGTTCCAGACGCCCTCCTGCGGTGGGTCGGAGGACATGAAGAGCCGCCGTTGTACCTCGGCGCGCTTGTCCTTCGGGATGTCGACCGCGAACGACAGGATCATGGGCATGCCCACGCCGACGACCTGGTTGTCGCCGACCTGGCTGCTCACGCGGGCGAAGCTGGACGGCTTGGCCATGGTGGTGAACTTCACGGTGCCGGTGGCGCCGTCGGAGGTGACCGTCGCCGTGTACTCCGCGCCCCACTTGAGCTGTTTGTCCGGAATCCAGCGAGTGTCGGCCGTGGGAGCGCCGGAAGGCGACTGGGTGGCGGTGTCCGTGGCGGGGGAGCCGGAGATCTCGGTGCCGGAGGCGTCCTTCAGGGTCACCGTGGCCGTGGAAGGGGCCGAGAAGACGAGGTCAAGCGCCGTCGGCACGTCCTTCGCGCCGTCGGCCGGTGACGCGATGTGGATGGAGGAGGCACTCGGGGTATCACTGCCGGGGCTTTTCCAGGAACTGCCCGAGCCGGAGCATGCGCTGAGTGCCAGCGCCGTCACCACGAGCGGTATCAACCATCGAACCCGCATGGCACCAAGCTTGCCCCGTGACGTACCCGAGCGAAACTCGGGGACAACCACAACGACATGCGGGAAAGCCGCAAAGCGCTACGAACAGGAGGCGGGCAGGCTGACCACGAACGTCGTGCCGGGCTTGTCGCCGTGGCGCTCCACAACCGTGCGGCTGATCGCCAGGCCGCGGGCGCGTCGGCGGGGGCAAACAGTGGCTAAAGGCGCAGCTGGGTGGCGCGCGCGAGCGTGGACTCCGGCGATTCGCCCTCGGTCAGGTCGATGTCCTCGACGAGCTTGCCGTCGGCGAGGCGGATGAGCCGGTCGCAGCGGGCCGCGATGTGCTGCTCGTGCGTGGCCAGCAGGACCGTCATGCCGCGCTGCTCGCGCAGCTCCAGCAGCAGGTCGAGGATCTGCCCGCCGTTGGCCGAGTCGAGGTTGCCGGTCGGCTCGTCGGCCAGCAGCAGCCGCGGCGCGCCGATGAGCGCCCGGGCGATCGCGATCCGCTGCTGCTGGCCGCCGGAGAGCTGGGACGGCAGCGCCCGCTCCCGCCCGGCCAGCCCGACGGCGTCGAGCAGTTCCCGGGCCCGTTCTCGCTTGTCGAAGCCGACCTTGAACGGCAGCACCGGCGCGATGACGTTGTCCAGAGCGGTCAGCGCCGGCAGCAGGTGGTAGCGCTGGAAGACGAAGCCGACCGTGCGCCGGTACTCGCTGAGCCGGCGCCGCCGCAGGGCCGTCACCTCGACGCCGTCCACGGTGATCTTGCCGCCGTCGGCCGACTCGATGGCGCCGACGAGGTGCAGCAGCGTGGACTTGCCCGAACCGCTCGGGCCGGTGACGGCGGTGAAGCTGCCCGCGGCGATCTCCAGCGAGAGCTCATCGGCGGCGACGATGTCCTGGAAACGCTTCGTCAGCCCGTCGACCGACAGCGCAGCACCTGACATGGCTTACTCCTCGGCGAGCAGTTGAGCGGTGGGCATGCGCTGCAGCAGCAGCGCGGGTACGAGCGCGGCGGCCGTGGCCACCAGCGCCCCGGCGGCGAGCGTCGCGACGGCGGTCCAGACCAGGCCCGCGGTGACCGTGCCGACCAGCCAGGCGGTGCCGGCCACGCCGAGGCCGCCGCCGAACAGGCCGCCGAGCAGGCCGATGCCGAAGCCCTCGGCGGCGACCAGGCGGCCCAGCGCGCCCGCGGTCCAGCCGGTGGCGCGCAGCGTCGCGAGCTCGGCCGCGCGGTCGCGGATGTTGACGTAGAGCACGTCGGCGACGGCGAGGGCGCCGAGCAGTACCGTCGCGGCAACGGCGATCGTGTCGACGGAGCGGACCTGCACCGACACGGCGTCGCCGAGCAGCGTGCCGATGATCGCGCCGTGGAACGCGAAGGTGACCGCGCCGAGCAGCGTGGCCGCGGTGATGCCGATGGCCAGCGCCGCCGCGCCCAGCAGCGTGCGGCCGGGCACCCGCAGCAGGTTGCGCAGGCCCATGCCGATCGGTCCCCGCGGCCGGCCGGCCCGCCGCGGTCGCAGCACCGCGGGCCGCAGCCCCTTCGCCGGGCGGGCCCTGGACGCGGCCAGCGCCGGCGGCAGACCGGCCAGGAGCGAAAGAGCCAGCGCAATCGGTACCGCGAGCAGCGCCCGCCCCCACGGCACCCGCACGTCGAGCAGGAGCCCGAGCGGGCCCGCGATCAGCATCGTCCCCGCACCGGCGACCAGCCCGATCGCGGCGACCTCGCCGAGCACGGTGCCGAACACCCGGCGGGCCGGCCAGCCGAGCGCGGTGAGCGTCGCCAGCTCGGTGCGCCGGTCCCGGACCCCGGCGGCGACGGCGTTGGTGAGGAACAGGGCGCAGACCACGAGTACCAGGAAGAACAGCACGACGCTCTTGCGGTCCACGGCGCTGACGATGGCCGCGGCGACGCCCTTGCGCGTCCACAGCTCCGACAGCCGCAGCGCGGGCCGGCCCTTCGCGCCCGCCGCGACGTCCACCAGCTGCGGCGCCGGCGACGAGCCGTAGGTGATGTCCACGTCGAGCCCGGTCTCGGCGGCGATGCGCTCGGCGACGACCCGCACCCGTTCGCGCGACTCGGCGGTGAACCCGGTGACCCCGGCGACCCGCACCCGGACCGCGGAGATCGGCTTGTCCCGGCCAGTCGTGATGTACTGCGCGTCCATCGCCTGGTAGAGCGCGTCGAGGCTGGTCAGCAGCGTCGGCGGGGTGGAGAGGTACCCGGCCGGGTTGCCGTCCGGGCGCAGCGCCTGCCCGCCGAGCAGGTCGCGGGTGCGCTGGTCGCCGCCGGTCGCCTCGGGCGCCTGGTAGGTCTCCATCGGCACCTTGCTCAGCGGGTTGAACTCGGCGATCCGGCTCGCGTCGTAGACGCCGACGATCTGCGTGCTGCCCATCTTCTGCACCTGCGTGGCGGTGCGGAACGCGGTGTCGTCGATCTGCCATGGCAGGAAGATGCCGTGCATCTCGGGCGTGCGGAACGCCTCGCTGTTCTCCGGCACGGCGACGGCGGTCAGCGAGCCGTCGGGGTTCTCCTGGTAGGTGACGTCGCCGGTGCGCATGAACGGGTTGAGGTACGCCCCGTATCCCGGCGCCGACGTCTCGGGCACCACGGTCTGGGTGGACACCACCGGCCCGTGCAGCGCCTCCAGGGCGTCGATCGCGTCGCGGGGCGCGCTGCCCGGCGGCGGTGCGCTCATCGCGATGCGGCTCACGGTGATGTTCAGGCCGTTGTCGGGGTATGGCTGCTCGACGGCGAGCACCGGCAGCACCTTTTCGTTGCCGGACTCGCCGATCTTCTCGTTCGCGGTGAGGTAGCGGCCGGCGACGACGGCGCGGTCCAGCCCGACCAGCTTCGCCTCGGCCACGGGGTCGACGGCGGCCAGCAGCATGGGCCGGGCCCAGTACATCCCGACCGTGAGCCGGTCGGTGCTGAGCACTTTCTCGTCCGGCGGGAACCCGCCCTGCGCGAACTTGCCGTCCGCGGTCAGCTGGACGATGTCGAGGTGGGTGTTGTCGTCGTCGGTCAGCAGGTCGGACAGGATGCCGCCGGTGATCCACTCGCAGACCGGCCGGCCCTCCTCCAGCACGCTGATCTCGCCCGCGCACATGCCGTCGCCGGGCCGTTGCTCGCCGCCGGTGAACGTCGCCCGCTTCGAGCCGTAGCCGTTGATGATCGGGAACGAGACCTGGTGCTTGGTGACGTACACGTAGAAGGGCCGCCCGTCGGCGGCGCTCAGCCCGCGGTCGGCGAAGAAGCGCCGGTCGATGCGGATGACCTGCCGGTCGAGCGAGCGGTCGACGAGGTCGGTGATGTCGAGGATCTTGGTGGCCTCGGTGTTGGCGTAGCCGACCATCGCGATCGGCGCGGCGACGTCCACGCCGTCCAGGCCGGCGATCGTCGCGACCTGCGCCGGGCTGATCCCGCCGTAGATGCCGCTGAGCGAGTTGGGCCGGACCTTCTGCCGGTCGTTCTCCAGCTGGGTGCGCACCCCCTTGGGGCGCACGAGCACCTGGTAGGCGGCGGTGGCGGTCCGGTCGACCTCGCCGGTGACCTCCAGCCGGGCCGTGTCGGTCGCGCCGGTGAGCACGGTGAAGCCGGTGGTCGCGGTGAGCACGCCCAGCAGGAGCGCCACCGACCTCGCCGCGCGCCCCCGTAGATGTGCCCAGATGAATGGGATCACGTCCCTACTCTGTCGCAATGCATTGTGACAATGCAAGGGGTACGCTCTTACGCATGCCGATCCATCACGCGGTGCTCTCGCTGCTGTCGCACGGCCCCAGCTATGGCTACGAGCTCAAGGGTGCCTTCGAGGCGGCGGTCGGCCCGCAATGGGGCCCGCTGAACATCGGCCATCTCTACCAGATTCTCGACCGGCTGTCCCGCGACGGGATGGTGAGCTCGCAGCGCCACGCGCAGGCGGTGAAGCCGGACCGGGTGATGTACGAGATCACCGATGACGGCCGCGCGGAGCTGCGCCGCTGGCTGGACGAGGCGTCGCCGCGCAGCGGCGGCTTCCGCGACGACTTCTTCCTCAAGGTGACCGCCGCGGCCCGCTCCGGCGACGCGGACACCGTCCGCACCGTGCTCAGCCAGCAGCGCACCTATCTCATGCGCGAGCTGCGCAACCTCGACGGCCTGCGGCGCAAGGCCGCCGACCCGGTGGTGGCCCTGCTGCTGTCGGCGGCGAGCCGGCACGTGGAGGCCGACCTCTCCTTCGTCGACGACGCCGATCGTGCGCTGCTGCGCACCGAGGGCGGGCTGCCCGTGCCCGCCGCCCGTCCGGCCCGCCGGGGCCTGTCGGCCAGCGCCTGATCGGCGCGGGAGCGGGGCGGCAGTCCGTCCGGGACTGCCGCAGGGAATGAAGCGCGCCGAGACGGGTAACGGCCCGCGGTGCAAACCTCTGGCAACTTCGCCGCGCTGGCCGAGGGCTGGCGCGACGCCTCGGTGCTCGTCGTCGGGGACGCGCTCCTCGACGGCTGGCTCTGCGGCAAACCGACCCGGCTCAGCCGGGAGGCCCCGGTGCCCGTGATCGCGCTCGACACCACCCGCGAGGTGTGCGGCGGCGCGGCGAACACCGCGGCCAACTTCGCCGCACTCGGCGCGCGGACCACGCTGCTCGGCGCGGTCGGCGACGACGACGCCGGCGCCCGGCTGCGCACCTGCGTGTGGGACAGCGGCGTGGCCGACCGACTCGTGACCGCGATCGGCCGGCGCACGGTCACCAAGCGCCGGGTCGTCGCCGACGACTACGTCCTGGTCCGCTTCGACGACGGCGACACCGGCCCGCTCAGCCCCATCGCCGCCGAGACGCTCACCCGCCGCCTCGAGGAGGCGCTCGCCACCGAGCCGCGCCCGGACGCGGTCGTCGTGTGCGACCACGGCAACGGCACGCTCGGGCCCGACCTGCGCGCCCTGCTGGCCGCCCGGCGACTCGACCTGCCGCTGCTGGCCGTCGACGCGCATGACCTAATGCCGTGGGCGCCGGTCGGGCCCGACCTCGTGACCCCGAACCGGGACGAGGCGCTGCGAGCGCTCGGGCGCGAGCCGGGCCGCGGCTCCGCGCCGTTCGACCGGGAGCGCGACCGCGGCCAGCTACTGCGCCACACCGGCGCGGCGGTCGTCGCCGTCACGCTGGACGCCGAGGGCTCGGCGGTGCTGAGCCTGGACGCCGAGACGTTCGGCACCGCCGCGCCGCCGGCGCCGGTCGCGCACGCCGCGGGCGCGGGCGGGGCCTATCTCGCCGGGTTCGTGCTGGCCCGCCTCGCCGGCGCGGGCCTGACCGAGGCGGCGGACGTGGCGCAGCGCTGCGCCTCGATGGCGATACGGGGAGTGGGCACTGCGGTGGTACCGGAGAAAATGGGTGTACTGCAGCGGGAGCCCGCCTGATCCTTGACTGATGTCCCTCGTGGAGCCCACCGCCGCGGTGCCCGTCACCAGCTGGGTCGACGACGGCGACGGCGTGATCGACGTGCTCGATGTGCTGGCCCTGTCGGCGTTCGTCAGCGGCCGGCAGCCGCACGCGCGCACCCGTCGCCTCACCAACCTGCGCAAGGACGCGACCCTGGTGCCCGACGGCGCCGAGGTGCTGCGCGAGGCGATCGACGACCAGGACCGCTCGACGCTGGCCGCCGGCGAGGGCTGGACGCTGCGGGCGACCCGCTGGCACCACAGCCGCAACGGCACGGTCACCGTCACCGCGGTCGACCCGGAGCTCGCCGACCGCATCCTCGCCGGTGCGGTCGAGGGAGCCGAGGAGGCCGAGGCGCCGGCCGACGACACCGTGCCGATCGGCTTCTGGCACGCCGCGCAGCACGGCCCGCGGCGGCGTGAGCGGCGCATCAAGGCGCCGGACTGGCCGGACATCCGCGCCAACTACGCGGCCAAGACGGCCGAGGCCATCGACCGGCTGATGGCGCTGAGCGCCGAGCACGTCGCCGGGCGGCTCCTGCTGCTGCACGGGCCGCCCGGCACCGGCAAGACCACGCTGCTGCGCTCGCTGGCGCGGCGGTGGAAGGACTGGTGCCAGGTCGACTGCGTCCTCGACCCGGAGCGGCTGTTCGCGGAGCCGGCCTACCTCATGGACACCGCACTCGGCGTGGAGGGCGACGAGGAAGAAGGCGGGCGCCGCTGGCGGCTGCTGCTGCTCGAGGACTGCGACGAGCTGATCCGCGGCGAGGCCAAGCAGGCCACCGGCCAGGCGCTGTCCCGCCTGCTCAACCTCACCGACGGGTTGCTCGGGCAGGGTCGTGACGTGCTCGTGGCCATCACCACCAACGAGGATCTCGCCCGGCTTCATCCGGCGGTGGTACGCCCCGGCCGCTGCCTCGCGCAGCTGCACATCGCCCCGCTGCCCTTCGACGAGGCCGCCGCGTGGCTGGAGGCGAACGGCGTCGGCCCGGAGGGGATCGGACCCGACGGCGCCACGCTCGCCGAGCTCTACGAGCGCCGCGACGGCGGGCCGGCCATCGGCGTGGTCGCGCCCGAGCCGCCGGGAGTCGGCATGTATTTGTGATATAAACCCTAATCGATGTATTCGTTGGATTCGTCACCCCAGCGTGACGTCGGCGTGTGGATCGCCGCCCTCGCAGCGCACGATCACCCGCACCTCCCGACCGTCGGTCTTGAAGGTGACCCGCGACTGCGGTCCCGGGGCGCGGTCGGCGTTCTCGATGCGGTAGCCGGTTGCGGGGCTGAGGTACTGCACCCGCACCTGCCCCTGCACGCACCCCGCCACGACGTTGCCGCCGGGCGTGCGAAGGACGTGCGGGCTGCCCGCGGACGGCGACGGCGAGGCCGCCGGGCTCGCGCCGGGCCCCGGCCGGGTGGCCTTGATCAGGGCGTCCCGCGCCGCCTTGGACTCGTCCAGGCTGAAGGCGCTCAGTCCCGCCGCGAGGATGGCCCACGTCCCGATCGCCAGCACCCACCGCGCAACCCGCATGGCGCCACGATGCCCGGGGACGGATCGCATACTCCGGGCGAAGGGCTAAAAACGGGACGAGACCGCTTTCGACCTCGAAGGACCGTGCTGGTGACTTCAGGCCCTTGGTGTCCGTATCATGCCCGAGGCGCCACCCCTCTGCCCCGCGACCCCAGCGAGGAACCGACCGCATGAAGAGCCCTTCGTGGAGAATCCGTACCTGGTCGATCCGCGCGAAGATCATCACGCTGCTGCTGCCGCCCCTGGCGTCGCTGGTCGTCATGTGGGTGTTCGCCACGACGCTGACCGCCGGGGCCGCCGCTGAGCTGTTCAACAGCCAGACGTACTACGCGCTGAGCGGTAAGCCGTCGGAGAACGTGATCGTCGAGCTGCAGCGCGAGCGCAAGCTCACGCAGGTCTTCCTCGCCACCGGCCGCCAGGAGGGCCGCCCGGAGACCACCGCGCTCAACGACCAGCGGGCCAAGGTCGACGGGGTCCTCGCCGACTTCCGCAAGCGCGCCGCCGACTCCGCACTGCAGGACGCGATCCCCGCCGTGGCCCGCGCCCGGCTCGACGAGGTGGTCTCCTCGTTCGACCGGCTCGCCACCGAGCGCCAGGCGATCTCCCTCGGGCAGATCGACCGGGCCGGCGCGATGGAGGCCTACAACCGGCCGATCGACGCGATCTACCGCTGGTACAACTCGCTGCCCGGCATCAGCGACGCCGACCTCACCCGCAACGCTCGCACGGTCATCGCCACCAGCCGCGGCCGCGAGATGTTCGCCCGCGAGGACGCGATGGTCAACGGGGTCGCCGCGGCCGGCAAGTTCCAGAAGACCGAGAGCGCCGAGCTGATCGCCACCATCGGCGCCAAGCGCGACATCTACGCCGAGGCGGTCGTCGAGCTGCCTGAGGGCGGCATGTCGCTGTGGCAGCCGATCGCGGCCAGCGACTCCTACCGGCGGGTCCAGGAGCTCGAGAACAAGATCATGTCGGACGCGCGGGCCGGCGTGGCCCTGCCGATCGACGTCAACACCTGGCGCGAGGCCTACGACAAGCTCTTCGAACAGCTGCGCGACTTCGACCTGCGCTTCGGCGAGGTCATCGTGGCCGACGCCGGCCCGGTCGGCACCTCGATCGTGCTGCGCGTGGTCGCCGCCGGCGTGCTCGGCCTCATCGCCGTGCTCGTGTCGATCCTGCTGTCGATCCGCATCGGCCGCTCGCTGATCCGGCGCCTCGTCGGCCTGCGCCAGGACGCGCAGAGCCTCGCCGACGTGCGCCTGCCCGAGATGGTCGGCCGGCTGCGGCAGGGCGAGAAGATCGACGTGGTGGCCGCGGCGCCGCCGCTGGACTACGGCACGGACGAGATCGGCAAGGTGGGCAACGCCTTCAGCGCCGTGCAGCGCACCGCCGTCGAGTCCGCCGCGCACGAGGCCCAGCTGCGGCAGGGCCTCAACGAGGTCTTCCTCAACATCGCGCGGCGCAGCCAGACGCTGCTGCACCGCCAGCTCGGCCTGCTGGACCGCATGGAGCGGCGCACCACCGACCCGGACGAGCTCGAGGACCTCTTCCGCGTCGACCACCTCGCCACCCGCATGCGCCGCCACGCCGAGGACCTGGTCATCCTGGCCGGCGCCGCGCCCGGCCGCGGCTGGCGCAACCCGGTGCCGATGGTCGACGTGATCCGCGGCGCGGTCTCCGAGGTCGAGGACTACGCGCGGGTCGGGTTCCTGGCCCTGCCGGAGGCGTCGCTGGTCGGCCGGGCCGTCGCCGACGTGATCCACCTGCTCGCCGAGGTCATCGAGAACGCCACGGCCTACTCGCCGCCGCACACCCGGGTGCAGATCAGCGGGCAGCTGGTCCCCAACGGGTACGCGATCGAGATCGAGGACCGCGGCCTGGGCATGGCCCCCGAGGCGATCGACGAGGCCAACCAGCGGCTGCTGCAGCCGCCGGACTTCGACCCGGCCAACAGTGCGCGGCTCGGCCTGTTCGTCGTGGCGCTGCTCGCCGCCCGCCACGGGGTGCGGGTGACGCTGCGGGCCTCGGCCTACGGCGGCGTCACCGCGGTCGTGCTCGTCCCGCCGCATCTGATCACCGGCGCCACCCACGAGCTGACCGCATCGACCCCGGCCGAGGAGCACCTGGCCGCCGCGGGGACGGTCCTCGAGCTCGAGCCGGCCGACGTGGTCCGCCCGACCCTGTCCGACGTCGGGCCGCCGCCGCAGATCACCGCGGTGCCCGAGCCCGAGCCGCTCGCGCCGGCCCCGCCGCCACCCCTCATTCCGGCGCAGCGCGAGCCCGTCGAGCTGCTGGCGCCCCGGGAGCCGGAGGAGCTGGAGCTCACCGACGACGGGCTGCCGCGGCGCCGCCGCCAGGCCAGCCTCGCGCCGCAGCTGCGCGAGCGCCCCGAGGAGGAGATGACGGTGGACGGCATCCCCGCCGCGCAGTTCGCCGCCACCGGCGTCGGCGGGCGCTCGCCCGAGCAGACCCGGGCCATGATGACGTCGCTGCAGGCCGGGTTCACCCGCGGCCGGCGCGACGCCGGGCAGATCGAGCTCGACGACGAACCGAACCCATCGGAACCGCCATACACGTCGGAACCGCCATACACCTCGGAACAGCCATACACGTCGGAACAGCTATATAAGTCGGAAAGGGACGCATAGGTGACGCACTCGACGAGCCGCACCGGCGGCAAGCTCGACTGGCTCCTCGACGACCTCGTCGAGCGGGTCGAGTCGGCGCAGCACGCCGTGGTGCTCTCCGCCGACGGGCTGCTCATGGGCGCGTCCAGCGGGTTGGAGCGCGACGACGCCGAGCACCTCGCGGCGGTCGCCTCCGGCTTCCAGAGCCTGGCGCGCAGCGCGGGGCGGCAGTTCAACGGCGGCTCGGTCCGCCAGACCATCGTGGAGATGGACAACTCGTTCCTGTTCGTCACCGCCGCCGGACAGGGCGCATGTCTCGCGGTGCTCAGCGCCGCCGACTCCGACATCGGCGTCATCGCCTACGAGATGGCGATGCTGGTGACCAGGGTCGGGCAGTACCTCACCGCGCCATCGCGACCGGGTCTGCCACACGATGCCACAGGGTGAACACGACTGGCTGGACTCGGACGCCGGCCCGGTGGTGCGCCCGTACGCCGTGACGGGCGGCCGTGCCAAGCCCGCCGCCGGCGCCTTCGACCTGGTCGCCTTCGTGGTGAGCCGCGTCGACGGGTCGGGCGAGCAGAACCTGCTGCCCGAGCAGCGCGCTATCCTGGCGCGCACCAGCGAGCCGGTGTCGGTCGCCGAGCTCGCATCCCACCTCGATCTCGCGCTCGGCGTTGTGCGCGTACTACTGGGCGACCTGCTCCAGCAGGGGCTCATCGAGATGCATGAACCAGAGTACGACCAGTCCGTCGGGCCACAGCGGCCCGACGATCGCATCCTCAAGGCGGTTGTCAATGGCCTCCGAGCGCTCTGACGGTCACGTCCCTCTCGCGGTGAAGATCCTCGTCGCGGGCGGGTTCGGCGTCGGCAAGACCACGCTCGTCAGCGCGGTGAGCGAGATCCGTCCCCTCCAGACTGAGGAGGTGCTCACCAACGCCGGGGTCGGCATCGACGACGTGAACGGTGTCGAGGGCAAGCGGACCACCACGGTCGCGATGGACTTCGGCCGGATCAGCATCAACCAGGACATCGTCCTGTACCTCTTCGGTACCCCGGGCCAGGACCGCTTCTGGTTCCTGTGGGACGAGCTGGCCCTGGGGGCGCTCGGCGCCGTGGTGCTGGCCGACACCCGCCGCCTCAACGACTGCTTCCCGTCGGTGGACTACTTCGAGCGGCGCAACACCCCGTTCCTCGTCGCCGTGAACTGCTTCGACGGCGTGCAGAAGCACAGCGCCACGCAGATCTCCCGGGCGCTGGACCTCGACCCGGAGGTGCCGGTCGTGCTCTGCGACGCCCGCGACCGCCGCTCGGTCAAGGACGTGCTGATCGCGCTAGTTGAGCACGTGATGACCCTCAAGCAGGTGGCGGCCTAGGGCGCTGGCCTGCGCCCGGATCTCCGGCACCGCGGTCGTCTCCCACCAGGCGCCGCGCCGGACCGGTCCGACCGCGAAGAGCCGCTCGACCGGCTCGCCGTCGCGGTCGATGAGCCGGCCCAGCCCGTCCACGTCCAGGCCGATGCCGGTGGCGTCGCGGCGGGCCAGCCCGTCCTCCAGCAGCGCCCGCCCCAGCGGGCTGCTGGCGGCGCCGCTCGGGCCGGTGCAGTTGACGATCGCGCCGAAGGGCGCGGTGGCGTCGTCGATGGTGACCGCGAAGCCCTGCTCGGCGCGGCGGATGGCGCGGATGTTGCCCGACCGCACCCGCAGCACCTCGCTGCGGCGCAGGTCGGCGACGGTGGCCGCGATCGACGGAGCCATGCGGTGGCGGTGCACCTCCCAGTGCGCCCGCGCGTGGCGCAGCAGTCGCAGCCGGGCGTCCACCGACAGCTGCCACCACAGCTGGTCCAGCTGCGGGCGGATCGCGTCGACGGCGGCCCGCCAGTCGGGCTGCGCGGCGGCGTAGCTGCGCACGGCCCGCAGCAGCCCGGCCGCGTCGCTGCCGTGGTAGGCGAACCCGCCCGCGCTCGCCGGCGGCCCCTCGATGTGCGGCTGGGGCAGCAGCCCGCGGCGTGAGACGGCGACCAGGGGCGCCCGGCGGCCCCGCCCGGCGAGGGTGATGGCGACGTCCAGAGCGGTCAGCCCGGTGCCGATCAGCAGCACCGGCCGGTCGACCGGCACCCGCTCCAGGGCGCCCGGGCTCCACGGGTTTCCCACATAGTAGGGATGGGTCCGCACCGCCGAGGTGATCGCGAGCGGGCCGCTCGGCGCGCCGTGGCCGAGGGCCAGCACCACCCGGTCGGCCGGCAGGTCGCCACCGCCGCGCAGCAGCACCGCGCCGTCGGCCCGGACGCGGGCGGCGCCGGCGCGCACGTGCGTGAGGCTCACCCGGCGGAGGCGGTCGTGCAAGTAGTCGCCGAAGACCTTCCGGGGAGCGAAGTCGGCCGGGCCGAGGGAAAGTCCCTGCTCGCGGCACCAGTCGACGAAGTCGCCGGGCTCGTCGGCCAGGGCGCTCATCGCCGCCGCGCGGGAGTTGAGCAGGTGCGCCGGGTCAGCCGTGCGGTACGCCGCGCCGCGCCCGAGCTCGTGCAACGGCGCCGGGTCGACGATCACCACCCGTGCGCGGGGGTCCGCGCCCAGGTGGATCGCCGCCAGCGCCCCGCTACAGCCGCCGCCCACCACGACGGTGGTGCCCGAGTTTTCCATCGGCCGTCGCCCCTTCGTCAAATTCCTATTTAACAGATAGATTTAATGGTACTCCGGGAAGCGTCGGACGTGTAGCAGGGCGCTCGTTCGGGCATGTGCTTGCCATGTCGACGCTTTTTCGCACCAAATCGGTCGAACAGTCGATGCGCGACACCGACGAGCCCGGCCACAAGCTGCGCAAGAACCTCTCCGCCTTCGACCTGACCGTCTTCGGCGTCGGGGTGATCATCGGCACGGGCATCTTCGTGCTCACCGGACAGCAGGCCGCCCGCAACGCCGGGCCCGCCATCGTGCTGTCGTTCGCGCTGGCCGGCGTCGTCTGCGCCCTGGCCGCGCTGTGCTACGCGGAGTTCGCCTCCACCGTGCCGGTCGCCGGGTCGGCGTACACCTTCTCCTACGCCACCCTCGGCCAGTTCGTCGCCTGGATCATCGGCTGGGACCTGTGCCTGGAGTTGGCGCTGGGCGCCGCCGTGGTGTCGCGGGGCTGGTCGGCGTACCTGCAGGAGCTCTTCGACCTGCCGTCGTGGCTGGCCGGCGACAAGGCCCGCCCCGACTTCGGCGCGGCGTTCATCGTCGTGGCCCTGTCCACCGTGGCCATCCTCGGCGCCAAGCTCTCCGGCCGCGTCACCGGCGCGCTGGTGATCATCAAGGTGGCCGTCGTCCTGTTCGTCATCGGCCTAGGCGTGTTCTTCATCAAGGCGGCGAACTACACCCCGTTCATCCCGCCGGCCCAGCCCGCGGCGAAGGGGTCCGGCGCCACCGCGCCCCTGGTGCAGGTGCTCGCCGGGATCACGCCGCAGCACTTCGGCTGGTTCGGCATCGTCGCGGCCGCCTCGATCGTGTTCTTCGCGTACATCGGCTTCGACGTCGTCGCGACCACCGCCGAGGAGACCCACCACCCGCACCGCGACGTGCCCCTCGGGATCATCGGCTCGCTGGTGATCTGCGCCGTGCTGTACATGGCCGTGGCCTTCGTGGTGACCGGCATGGCCCACTACGGCGACCTGGACACCGCCGCGCCGCTGGCCAAGGCGTTCGACCTGGTCGGGCAGGGCTGGGCGGCCAACCTCATCTCCCTCGGCGCCGTCTGCGGCATCACCTCGGTCATCCTGGTACTGCTGCTCGGCCAGGCGCGGGTCTCCTTCGCGATGGCGCGCGACGGCCTGCTGCCGCCGGTGCTCGCGAAGGTCCACCCCCGGTTCGGCACCCCGTGGGTGATGTCGACGATCACTGGCGTCGTGGTCATGTTCCTCGCCGCGTTCATCCCGCTGTCCGAGCTGTCGGAGCTGACCAGCATCGGCACCCTGTTCGCGTTCATGGTGGTCTCGATCGGCGTGGTCATCCTCCGCCGCACCCACCCGGACCTGCCCCGCGCGTTCCGGGCCCCGCTGGTGCCGTGGCTGCCGGTGGTGAGCGTGCTGGCGAGCCTCTGGCTGATGCTGAACCTGCCCGTGATCACGTGGGTGCGGTTCGTGATCTGGATGGTGATCGGGCTGGTGCTCTACTTCGCGTACGGGATGCGGCGGGCCAACCTGTCCGCCGAGCGGTCGGACCACCCGCCGGCGCCGGGTGGCGGATCCGCCGGTACTGCTGGAAAGCTGACAGCATGACCGACTGGGGCCTGCAGTCCGATGACTACCACCTGGACTTCAACCCGGACGACGTGGCCGACCCGGAGGCGGTGTTCGGCCACGGCCCGCTGACCGCCGAGTCGTACGGGCACGCCGGCCTCGCGCCCGCCGGGGGCGATCCCGACCTGTCCGCGGGGGACATGGGCGCGGATGCGGAGACGGTCGGTTACGACTCCGACGGGGACGGGCGCGTCGACATGCTCCTGGCCGACACCGACCACGACGGGCGGACCGACGTGGCGATGTGGGACACCAACCACGACGGCCTCGTCGACCAGGTCGCGTACGACCAGGACCACGACGGCAAGATCGACCTGATCTACCACGACGACGACTTCGACGGCCACGTCGACCGCGTCGAGACGGCCGACGGCTCCGACGACCTGCCCGGGTACGCCTCCAACTAGATCGTGCGAACTTTGCGCATCTGGTTGGCGTAGGAGCGCTTGCCGATCGTGTGCCACAGCAGGCGGGCCGGCAGCGGCAGCAGTGCGAGGTAGCGGGCCGTCTCCTGCGGCGTGGCGTCCTCCAGCAGCGCGCCGAGCATGAACAGCAGCTTGTCCTTCGGCGTCTTGGCCCGGGCGTGCTCGCCCAGCGCCGCCCACTCCTCGACCGTGATGTGCTCGGCGATGAGCGGCAGCACCTGCCGCTCCTCCTCGTCGAGGTGCACCAGCAGGTCCTCGCGGTGCCTGCGCAGCGCCACGACCAGCGCGTCCCGCTCGGCCGCTCCGGCGGCGCGCTCCCACGCGCCGAGCCGCGCCTCGACGTCCTCCAGCCCTTCGGCCACGACGTGGTGTTGTTGCTCCATGCGCAGCACCAGCTCGGCGTCGAGGTCGACCCGGGCCAGCAGCTTGGGCCAGAGCAGCTCGTCCTCGCTGGTGTGGTGGCCGTGCAGCCCTTCGACGTACCCGCGGGCCATCCCGGCCAACAGCCGGGCCCGCGCGACGTCCCCGTCCCGGCACGCGGCGACGAGCTCGGGCATGTTGCGCGACTCGCGCCGGAACACGCGGTGTACGACGACCATCTCCTGCACCCAGGGACGCTCAACGGTGGCGGTCATATCGTTTGACTCCTCATTTGCGGTGGTTCTCGGCTTCCGTTTGATCGCTCTACCGTCGCCGGACTGTCTTGTAGTGGTCTTGGAGCCCGCTTGCGGCTCGATACGATGGCCCGCGTCATGCTGATGCGGGTGCTCGGCCCCTTCGAGGTCGAAACGGAACGAGGCGGACCGGTCGACATCGGCGGCCCCCGCCAACGCGCCGTGCTCGCACTGCTGCTCTCCGCGCGCGGCGACGTGGTGTCGGTCGACCGCATGATCGACGACCTCTGGCGCGGCGAGGCCCCACCGCGGGCGATCGCGTCCCTGCAGGCGTACGTGTCGAACCTGCGCCGCCTGCTGGAGCCCGACCGCGAGCGCCGCGCCCCCGCGCGCCTGCTGGTCAGCGCCCCGCCCGGTTACGCGATCCGCCTGCCGGCCGACGCCGTGGACGCCTGGCGCTTCGAGCGCCTCCTGTCCGACGCCCGCGCCTCCCTCGCGTCCGACCCGCACCGCGCCCGCCTCCAGCTGCGCGCGGCCCTGCAGCTCTGGCGCGGCGACGCCTACGCCGAGTTCGCCGAGGAGTCCTGGGGCCAACCCGAAGCGGTACGCCTGGAGGAGCTCCGCTTCGCCGCCCGTGAACTCCTCCTGGACGTCTCCCTGCGCGTCGGCGCCGCATCGGAGGCGGTCGCGGAGGCCGAGCTGCTCACTCGCCAGGCCCCGTTGCGCGAGGAGACCTGGCGCCTGCTGGCGCTCGCCTTGTGGAGCACCGGCCGCCAGGCCGACGCCCTGTCGGCCCTGCGCCGGGCGCGTTCACTGCTCGCGGAGGAGCTGGGCCTGGACCCCGGCCGCCCGCTGCTGGAGCTCGAATCGGCGATCCTGGCGGGGCGCGAGGATCTTCTGCCGGGGCACTCGGCCGGCTCGCCCGGCGTGAAACCCGATCTGCCGGGCGCGCCATCGCCGGACATGTCGGATCACGACCTAGCGGAACCGGAAACCTTCGTCGGACGGGGCGAGGAACTCTCCGCGCTGCTCGGGGCCGCTGCGAACAGCCCGCAGGTCGTGGTGCTCACGGGGGAGGCCGGGGTCGGCAAGTCGAGCCTGCTCGGGCGGTTTCGCGAGGAGCTCGGCCGGCAGGGGTGGCTCGTGGCCGTCGGGCGGTGTCCCGAGGTCGAAGGGGCGCCGCCGGCCTGGGCGTGGGTCGAGGCGCTGCGGCAGGTGGCCGAGGAGGTGCCGCCCGGCGAGCTGGCCGGTGCGCTGCGGCCGCTGCTCGACGAGGACGCCGGTGCGCTCGGGCAGGAGAGCGAGGACGCGGCCGCCGGGCGGTTCCGGCTGCATCGGGCCGTTGCCGCCTGGCTGCGCGGTGCCGCGGACGGGCGGCCGGTCGCGATCGTGCTCGACGACCTGCACGCCGCCGACGGTGAGACGTTGATGCTGCTCGCGGCCGTTGCCGAGCTCGTGGCGCGGGGCGGCCCGCGGCTGCTCATCGTCGTGGCGATGCGGCCCGCCGACAACCGGGAGCGGCTCGCCGGGACGATGGCGGCGCTCGCGCGGCGCTCGCCGGTGCGGGTACAGCTGGACGGGCTCGCGGCCGGGGACGTCGCGCGGCTGATCCGCACGTTCGCGCGCGGCGACGTGGACGAGGAGACCGTGGCGGCGCTGACCGAGCGCACCGGCGGGAACCCGTTCTACGTGCGCGAGTCGGCGCAGCTGCTCGCCTCCGAAGGGGCGCTGGTGGCCACGTCCGACGTGCCCGAAGGGGTGCGCGACGTGCTGCGACGGCGACTGTCCCGGCTGCCGCAGGCCGCCGTCGCCGTGCTGCGGCTCGCCGCCGTGGTCGGGCGCGAGGCCGACGTCGAGACGCTGGTCGAGGCGGCCGACGCCGACGAAGGCAGGGTGCTCGACGCGCTGGAGGCGGGGCTCATCGCGGGACTGCTGACCGAGCCGGCGCCCGGGCGGGTGCGGTTCGTGCACGGGCTGGTGCGCGACACGATGTACACGGACCTGTCCCAGCTGCGCCGCACGCGCATGCACGCGCGGGTCGCGGCCAGCACCCGGCGGCTGCGGCCCGACGACTACTCCGCCCTGGCGTTCCACTACGCCCGCGCGGCGTCCTCGGAGACGGCGCCGCTGGCCGTCGACTACGCGGTGCGGGCGGCGGAGCTGGCCGAGCGGCGCTACGCGTACGACGCGGCGGCCGAGGCCCTCGACGGGGCGCTGCCCTCCGCGGCCGCGGTGCCCGGAGACCGCGACGCGCTGCTCGTCGACCTGCTGGGCCGGCTGCTGCGCGCCCAGGCGCGCGCGGGTGCGGTCGCGGCCGCCCGGCGCACCCGCGACCGGGCCGTGGACGTCGCCGTCGCATCCGGGCGGGAGGACCTGCTGGTCGCCGCGTTCGCGTCGTGGACGGTGGCGACGCCGTGGGAGATCCGGGAGTACAGCATCCGCGATGAACGCATCATCGGGCTGCTCGCCGGGGTGCTGCGCCGCGACGACCTCGACCCGGCGGACCGCTGCCGGCTGCTCGACGCACTCATCAAGGAGCTCGGCGGCGACGCCGACCCGGTCGCCGTTGCCGCGGGCATCGAGGCGCTCGAGCTCGCGCGATCCATCGGCGACCCGGAGCTGCTCGCGCTCGGGCTCTCCGCGCGGGGGTGGACCCTCGCCTACGACCGCGCCCCCGACGTCGAGCGGCGCGCGGCGGTCGCGGTCGAGCTGCGGGAGCTGGCCGAGCGGCACGGGCTGGTGGCGTACCTCTGGATGGCCGAGCAGATCGCGGGCAACTGCGCGGCGGCGACCGACCGCCCCGCCGACGTGCGCGCGGCGATTGCCCGGCAGACGGCGCTGGCACGCACGTACCACCTGGCCGAGGCGTTCGCGATCAACCTCGCCGGCCGGGCCGCCCTCGCGCACATCGCGGGCGACTTCGGCGACTCGCAGGCGCTCTACGACGAGTGCCGCGAGCACCTGCGCCGGCAGGGCTCGTTCCACGCCGACTCCTTCCACTTCATGGCCTCCGTGACGCTCGCGATCAGCCAGGGCCGGGCCGGCGAGTTCGCGGAGACCGCGCGGGTCTCGCGGGAGTACCTCGGGCCGGTCAGCGACGACGTCCTCGCGCTCATGCTGGCAGCCTCCGGGCAGCTCGACGCGGCGCGGGCGGTGCCGATCGGGCAGTTCCCCATCCGCCGGGACTATTTCGAGTCCGCCCTCTACACCGTGCGCGCGCTCGCGATCCTCGCGCTCGGCCGCGTGGACCTCGCCCAGCCGGTCATCGACGCGCTCATGCCGGTGCGCGAGCAGCTGGCCGGCTTCTCCAGCACCTCCATCGTGATGCAGCCCGTCGCGCTCACCCTCGGCGAGCTCTTCCGGCTGCAGGAACGGCCCGAAGAGGCAACCGAGCACTTCCAGCTCGCCGCGGACGTGGCTACCCGGTGGAACGCTCCGCACTGGCTGGCGGCGGCGAAGGCGGCGCTGGCCGCCTGAGTGCGCACGCCGCGACCAGCGCGACCGCGAGCGCGGCGAGGGCGGCGTTGCCGTACCAGCGCACGGGGTCACCGGGCTCCATGAGTTGCGTGAGGGCGAAGCCGGCCCAGGCGTACGTCAGCAGCGCCCCGGCGGCCAGCGCCGCGCGGTGCGCGTCGCTCCAGCGCGTCCGCGCGAGCCAGGCCGCTCCGGCGGCCAGCATTGCCATGCCGGTGCCGAAGCCGGCCCAGCTCTCGGGGCGCGCGAAGAACACGGAGGTGGCGGCGAACGCGATCACCGCGGTCAACCAGGCCGGTGGAGGCGGAAGCTGTCGACAAAAGCGACACTTCTCCTGGCAGGCGAAAAGTCCGAAATGTCGGTGCGGCGAAGCCGCCCGACATTTCGCTGCAAACGCCGCCGTGGCGAGCAACAAAGCCGCTATACAGGCGCCGATGCGCTGTGCAGGGGAAGCGATGAAGTGCTCGCTGTCGCGGACCTCGACGTAGACGATGCGGCAGCCGAAGACGTAGAGCAGTGCCGCGGCCGGCCAGCCGAAACGGCCCAGCCAAGGGCCGCGGTCGCCCGACTGGTGCTCGACGAGCGCGATCGGCACGGCGATGCTCCAGATCGCGTGGCCGGCGACGAAGGCGAGGGTGTTGTACGCGCTGATGCCGAGCGCCGGGATCGGGGTGACCGCCTGGAACTCGTGGCCCTCGAAGCCGGGGTTGAACATCGACTGGTCGACCAGGCCGGCCTCGACGACGCCGTAGGCCGCGCCCAGCAGGAAGATCGCGGGCCAGCCGGCGCCGGTGCGGCGGGCGATCTCGCGGATGAGCAGGGCCCCGCCGCCGTACAACGGGGCGAGGAACGGCAGCGCGGGCAGCAACCGCACCGAGAGGTTGCCCAGCAGGTACTCCCCGACGAGCGGGGCGAGCACCAGGAGGCCGGCGACGGCGAGGAGTCTTCGCATACCTCGAGTGCAGCCGCGACCTGGCGCCCCTCCTAGCGCCGAAAGTCGACCGTCGACGCCGCCGTTAGTGGACTCCAAGTCGGCTGAAAGCGGTGCGCGGGAGCGTGCGAGGTACCAAAACTCTGGAGGACGTCATGTCACGTTTGCTGGGTCGCCTCGGCTTCGCGGCCGCCGCGCACCCCTGGCGCACGATCGGCGCGTGGCTGATCGCGCTCGTCGCCTTCACCGCGCTGTCGGCCGGCGTCGGGGGCGCGCCGCACGACGACTACAACATTCCCGGCACGCAGTCGCAGGCCGGCACCGAGTTCCTGCGGGCGAACTTCCCGCAGATGTCCGGCGCGGACGCGCGGGTCGTCGTGCACTCCGGCCGCGCGCTCGACCCGGCGGCGCTGGAGGCGCTGCGCGGGCGCCTGGCCCGGATGCCCGGCGCCGGCGTCGTCGCGCAGCCGCGGCTGTCGGCCGACGGCGACACGGCGCTGATCGGCGTGCAGTATGACATCCCGGTCACCGACTTCCACGGCACCGAGGGCATGGACGCGCTGCGCGCCGCGGCCGAGCCGTTGCAGCGCGAGGGTGTGCAGGTCGAGTTCGGCGGGCAGGTCGCCGAGAACATCTCGGCGCCGAGCGGTACCGCCGAGGCCGCCGGCATCCTCGCCGCGCTGCTCATCCTCGTGTTTGCGCTGGGCTCGGTCGTCGCGGCCGGGCTGCCGCTGGTCGTGGCGATCGCCGGGCTGGGCATCGCGACCGCGGTCGTCGCGCTGCTGGAGAAGGTCACCGACATCAGCGGTACCGCGCCGACGATCGCCACCATGGTCGGGCTCGGCGTCGGCATCGACTACGCGCTGCTGCTCGTCGCGCGGCACGTCGAGGCGCTGCGCTCCGGGCTCTCGCCGCGCGAGGCGGCCGCGCACGCCAACGCCACTGCCGGCGCCTCGGTCGTCGTGGCCGGGCTGACCGTCCTCGTTTCGCTGTTCGGCCTGAAGCTCTCGACGCTGCCGGTGTACTCCTCCTTCGGCTACGCCACCTTCGCCGCCGTCGCCGCCGTCATGGTCGCCGCGCTCACGCTCGTGCCGGCGCTCTGCGGCCTCGCCGGGCATCGGGTCCTGCCGCGCAAGGCGCGCCGCGCCCGCGCCGTCCCGGCAACGGCGCAGGCGCGCCCGAGCCTGACCGCCCGGTGGGCCGCGGGCGTCGGACGGCGCCCGATCCTCGCCGCGCTCGGCTCCCTCGCCGTGCTCGCCGTCCTCGCCGCGCCGATGCTCGGCATGCGCACCTGGCCGCAGGACGCCGGCAGCCAGCCGGCGTCGAACACCACGCGCAAGGCGTACGACCTGGTCTCCGCCGAGTTCGGCCCGGGCGCGAACGGCCCGCTGCTGCTCGCCGTCGACCGGCGCAAGGTGACCGACGTCGACGCGCTCGTGGCGCGGCTGCGCGCCGAGCCCGGCATCGCCGCCGTCGCGCCGCCGGCGGTCAACGGCGACGCCGCGGTCATCGCGGTCGAGCCGAAGACGGGGCCGCAGGACGAGGCGACGACGAAGCTGCTGGAGCACCTGCGCGCCGACGTGCTGCCCGACGGGGTGCTCGTCACCGGCCTCGTCGCGGTGTTCGCCGACATCTCCGACCGGCTCGCCGATCGGCTGTGGATCGTCGTGGCCTTCGTCGCCGGGCTGTCGCTGCTGCTGCTCACCGTGCTGTTCCGCGCCCCGGTGGTGGCGCTCAAGGCGGCGGTGATGAACCTGCTGTCGGTCGCGGCGGCGTACGGCGTGATGACCGCGGTGTTCCAGACCGACGCGGGCGCCCGCGCGGTCGGCCTGCCGCACGCCGTGCCGGTCTCCAGCTGGGTGCCGATCCTGCTCTTCACCGTGCTGTTCGGGCTGTCGATGGACTACGAGGTGTTCCTGCTGTCGCGGGTCCGCGAGGACTGGCTCGCCACCGGCGACGCGCAGGGCAGCGTGGTGCGCGGGCTGTCCGCGACCGGGCGGGTCATCAGCAGCGCGGCAGCCATCATGGTCGCGGTGTTCGTCGGCTTCGCGCTCGACCCGGACGTGACGGTGAAGATGACCGGCGTGGGCATGGCGGCCGCGGTCCTGGTCGACGCGACGGTCGTCCGGCTGGTGCTGGTGCCGGCGACGATGGCCCTGCTGGGCCGCGCGAACTGGTGGCTGCCGCGCTGGCTGGACCGGCTCCTGCCGCGCGTCGAGGTCGAGCGGGCCGCCGAGCCGGCGCCGCATCCGGCGCCGGTCGGCTAACGCAGGCCCAGGGACGCGAGGACGCGGCGAGTGGTCTCGGCGATCGGGTGGAGCACCGCGGTGCGGACCCACCTGGCCGGCGGGACCACCACCGTCCGCCAGACCCACGACACCGGAATGGCCACGAGATAGCGCCAGGCCCACGAAATCGGGATCACCACGAGGTACCGCCACAGCAGCACGACGGAGTGCTTCCAGGCCCAGGCGACGGCCCGGCCGACCGGCGTGACGATCCAGACCCAGACGAACCGGAGCGCGAGGCCGATCGGGCGCAGCAGATAGCGGTACAGCAGCGTCATCACGAACGCGACCGCGCGAGCCATCTCGAGCAGGACCCGGCCCAGCAGCCGCCAGAACGGGCCGAGTGCCTTGACGAACCAGACGAGGCCGTCCCACAGGGCCTGGAACACCGGGAACAGCAGGTGCACGGCGACCCAGGCCAGCGGCCGCCACAGTACGTACACCGCGAGGAAGCGCAGCGGAACCCAGATCAGGTAGTAGAGCACCGGGAACAGCACGTACTCGGCGAAGGGCTTGAGCACGTACTTGCCGATGAACCGCCCCACGTAGGCCAGCGCGTCCCAGGCGAGGCGGAACGGCACCACGAAGATGACCGCGAGCACCCGGATCGGCCAGGCGATCCACCCCGGCAGCGGCTCGATCTCGTTCCGCGTGCCGCGCTGCGTGGCGCTCACGAGCGGCCGGCCAGGCGGTGGCGGGCGTGCATGAGGGCGAAGCCGAGCAGGTTCTGGCCGCGCCAGCGGACGGGTTCGTCGGCGGACGCGTCGTTGGCGGCCAGGCCGATGCCCCAGATCCGGTCCATCGGGCTCGCCTCGACGAGCACTCGGTCGCCGGTGCCGAGCAGGAACGCGCGCAGGTCATCGTGCGCGTCGAACTTCGCGACGTTGCCGGCGACCACGATGTCGAACCGCTCGCGGACCCAGGTCGCCTCGTCGAAGCGGGCGATCTGGCGGCCGAGCGTCTTCGCCTCGTTGGGATGCGTCACCTCGAGCACCCGCGCGGCGACGGACTCGTCGCCGAAGAGCATCGCCTTGCGCCACATCATGTAGTGCTCGGCGGAGGCGAACCCGACACCGTCGACCTCGAAGGCGGCCGGCCACCACTGGCTCAGGCAGCTCGGGCCGACCGAACCGTCGGCCCTCGGGTGGTGGCCCCAGAAGTACAGGAACTTGACGCGGGCCCCGGAGTCGATCAGGCGGAGCAGGTCGGCGGTGGACGACGGCGGTGCGGACATCCCATGAGTCTGCCGCACGCCCGCCAGCGGTTATGTCGGGAATTCGCCCCCGGCGGCGGCGGTGGGCAGGATCACCGTCACGGTCAGCCCGCCGCCGTCGCGAGGGTCGGCGAACACGCGGCCGCCGTGGGCTGCGGCGACCGCGCGCACGATCGACAGGCCCAGCCCCGCGCCGGGCGCAACGGGACGTTCCGGTCCGAGCCGGCGGAAGGGCTCGAAAAGATTCGGGATCTCGTACCGCGGCACGACCGGCCCCGTGTTGCTCACGCTCACGAAGACGCCGTCGGGGCGCGTGCCGCTCTCCACGCGCACCCAGCCCCCGCTCGGCACGTTGTACCGCACCCCGTTCTCCACGAGGTTGTGCACGAGCCGCTCGAGCAGCACCGCGTTGCCCGTCGTCGGCGCCTCCTCGGGCATCGCCGCGACCTTCACGTTCTCCGACGGCACCTGCGAGGCCACGTGTACCACCACGTCGGCGAGGTCCACGTAGGAGCCGTCGACGACCGCGTTCTCGGAGCGCGCGAGCAGCAGCAGCCCGTCGATGAGCCGCTCGTGCCGCGCGTTGACGGCCAGCAGCGTCCGGCCGAGCTGGCGCAGCTCCGGCGAGGCCTCCGGCGTCTCGGTGGTGACCTCCAGCAGCGTGCGGTTGACCGTCAGCGGGGTGCGCAGCTCGTGCGAAGCGTTGGCGATGAACCGGCGCTGCACGTCGAACGACTTGTCGAGCCGGGCGATCATCAGGTCGAAGGTGTCGGCCAGCTCCTTCACCTCGTCGTACGGCCCGTCCAGCGCGATGCGCTCGTGCAGGCCGCGGTCGGGCGCGCCGGAGATGCGCCGGGCGGTCTCGGTGACCAGGTGCAGCGGCTGCAGCAGCCGCCCGGCGATGAGCCAGCTGAACGCGAGGCCGACGACGACCACGACCGCCAGCGCGATCCCGCCCTGGGTGAGCACCGTGTCCAGCGCGTTGTTCTTCACCTCGCCCTCGAACTGCGTGTAGGTCATCGCCACGCCCGGCGGCGGCTGCTCCGCGGACCGCTGCGCGCCGATGAACAGCTTGTCGCCCAGCCGCTGGTACACCAACAGGTACGTGATACCGATCAACAGCAGGCCGCCGGCCAGGAGCATTCCGCCGTAGACCAGGGTCAGGCGGGTGCGAATGGTCATCCTGTTCATGCGATTCGGTACCCCACTCCCGGTTCCGTCAGCACCACCGCCGGGTCGCCGAGCTTGCGACGCAGCTTCAGGATCGTCATGCGCACGGTGTGCGTGAACGGGTCGGCGTGCTCGTCCCATGCCTTCTCCAGCAGCTGTTCGGCGGAGACCGCGGCGCCCTCGGCGCGCAGCAGCTCGGCGAGGACGGCGAACTCCTTGCGCGACAGCGGGACGTAGCGCCCGTCGCGGTACACCTCCCGGCGGTGCGGGTCCAGGCGGATCCCGGCCCGTTCCAGCACCGGCGGCGCCGCCGGGCGGGCCCGCCGCCCGAGCGCCGCCACGCGCGCCGCCAGCTCGCGGAACGCGAACGGCTTGGGCAGGTAGTCATCGGCGCCGAGCGCGAGGCCGGCGACCCGGTCGTCGATGTCGGCGGCCGCGGTCAGCATGAGCACCCGGGCCGCGGACTCGCGCCGGGTGAGCTCGCGGCAGACGTCGTCGCCGTGCACGACCGGCAGGTCGCG
Organism: Dactylosporangium darangshiense; assembly: GCF_039537565.1. Lineage (NCBI taxonomy): Bacteria > Bacillati > Actinomycetota > Actinomycetes > Micromonosporales > Micromonosporaceae > Dactylosporangium > Dactylosporangium darangshiense. The sequence goes on along the minus strand of NZ_BAABAT010000034.1, from coordinate 48,570 downwards.
GTCGAGGACCACCACGTCGTAGTCGTTGACGTCGAGCCGCTCGAGCGCGGCGCCGCCGTCGTGGACGACGTCGACGGCGTGCGCGTCGCGGCGCAGCCCCTGCGCGACCGTCTCGGCCAGGAGCTGCTCGTCCTCGACCACCAGAATCCGCATGACCCCATCGTCCCGCGCCGCGGTGTCACTTCGCCGTCAACATTTGCGGTTACGGCCGGGTGACGCGACCCCGGATTGACTGCTTTCGAGAGCGGGCCGGCGTGGGCCGGCCGCCGCGATCGGATGGAGGAGATCATGCGATTCCGGACAGGGCTCGCCGCGGCCCTGCTGTTGGTGCTGCCCCTCGCCGGCTGCGCGCGTGGCGGGGACGGCAACGACGGGGTGGCGACGGCCAGCACGGCCAAGCCCAACGCGAGCGCGAGCGCGAGCAACGCGCCGCGCAACCCGAAGGACGACCAGGAGGCGTTCCTCAAGTACGCCCAGTGCATGCGCGACCACGGCATCCCCATGGACGACCCGAACATGGAGGGCGGCGGGATCAGCATGACCATCCCGGAGGGCACCGACAGGACGAAGGTCGACGCGGCCAACGAGGCGTGCAAGCAGTACATGCCCAACGGCGGCCAGCCGCAGAAGCTCGACCCGGCCGAGCAGGAGAAGCTGCGCAAGTTCGCGCAGTGCATGCGCGAGCACGGGATCGACAACTTCCCCGACCCGCAGGAGGACGGCGGCATGATGATCGACGGCGACAAGCTCGGCATCGATCCGCAGAGCCAGCAGTTCAAGGACGCCGAGAATGCGTGCGACCAGTACCGGCCGAAGCCCCCCGGCGGCGGCGACGGCGGCCCGCAGACCCAGCAGCACACCGAGAAGGGGGGCGACTCGGCATGAGCAACCGCAGGAGGCGCGGGCGGGCCGGCCGGGTCGTGTTCGGCGTGGCGGCGGTGGCCGCGGTCGGCGCGGCGGCGGCCGCCGGGTTCGGGCTGCCGGACAAGGGCGGCAACGCCGACGGCGCCCACTCGACGCTGCCGCCGAAGACGGCCAAGGTCGCCAGGCAGACGCTGGTCGACACCCAGAACGAATCGGGCACGCTCGGGCACGGCGACACCCGCACCCTCAACGGGCGGGGCAACGGCACGCTGACCGAGGTGCCCGCGGTCGGCGCGACCGTCCAGCGTGGACAGGCGATCTACCGGGTCGACAACACGCCGGTGGTACTGCTGTACGGGACCCTGCCGTCGTACCGCAACCTCGCCGTCGGCGACGAGGGGCCCGACGTCAAGCAGCTCGAGCAGAACCTGGCGGCGCTGGGGTACACCGGCTTCACGGTGGACGAGAAGTACTCGGCGTCGACGGCGACCGCCGTCAAGAAGTGGCAGGGCGACCTGGGGCTGACCAAGACCGGGTCGGTGGAGGCGGGCCGGGTCGTCTACGCGCTCGGCGCCGTGCGCGTCAACGAGCACAAGGCCGAGGTGGGCGACCAGGCCGGGTCGGCGATCCTGGCGTACACCAACACCGCACCCGTCGTCTCCGTCGACCTCGAGGTGGCCCAGCAGCGGCTGGCGAAGACGGGCAGCGCCGTCACGGTCAAGCTGCCCGACGGCAAGAGCGTGCCGGCCAAGATCACGACGGTGCAGACGGTCATCCAGCCGGCGCAGGGCAACAGCCCGGCGGAGACGAAGTACCGTGCGACGATCACGCCGGACGACCCCAAGGCGTTCGACGGGCTCGACCAGATGACCGTCACCGTCGGGTTCACGGCGGGCAAGAAGGAGAACGTCCTCTCGGTACCGGTGCAGGCTCTCCTTGCGCTCGCGGAGGGCGGCTACGGCGTGCAGGTCGTGGAGAACGGCGCCACCAAGATCGTGGCGGTGCAGCTCGGCCTGTTCGCCGCCGGCAAGGTGGAGGTCTCCGGCGACGGCATCGCCGAGGGCACCGTCGTGGGGATGCCCGGATGAGCGCGGTCGTGGAGCTCGAGTCCGTGCGCAAGGAGTACCCGGGCGGCGTCGTCGCCGTCCGCGACGTCAGCCTGACGGTCGAGGCGGGGGAGTTCGTCGCGATCGTCGGCCCGTCCGGCTCCGGCAAGAGCACGATGCTGCACCTCATCGGCACGCTGGACCGACCGTCGTCGGGCACGGTGCGCATCGACGGGCACGAGGTGGCCGGCCTGCGCGACCGGCAGCTGTCGGCGCTGCGCGCCCGGCTCATCGGCTTCGTCTTCCAGCAGTTCCACCTGGCGCCCGGCCAGGCCGCGCTGGACAACGTCGCCGACGGGCTGCTCTACGCGGGCCCCTCCCGCGCGGAGCGGCGCCGCCGGGCCGAGGACGCGCTCGTGCGGGTCGGGCTGGGCGACCGGCTCGACCACATGCCGCACGAGCTGTCCGGCGGCGAGAAGCAGCGGGTGGCGATCGCCCGGGCGGTCGTCGGCGAGCCGGCCATCCTGCTCGCCGACGAGCCGACCGGCAACCTGGACTCCGCGTCCGGCGCCGGCGTGATGCAGCTGCTCAGCGAGCTCAACCACGCCGGCACCACGATCCTCGTCATCACGCACGACCAACAGATCGCGGCGAGCCTGCCGCGCCAGGTGAGCATGCGCGACGGGGAGGTGGTCTCGGATGACGGCGCTGCAGCCTACGCGGCTGTTCCTCAGTGACGTGGTGCGGGTCGGCGGTGCCGGCCTGCGCACGCGGCCCATGCGGGCGTTCCTGTCGGCGCTGGGCATCGCGATCGGCATCGCCGCGATGACCGCCGTCGTCGGGATCTCCTCGTCGAGCCGGGCCGAGCTCGACCGGCAGCTGGCCGCGCTCGGCACGAACATGCTCACCGTCGCGCCCGGCAACGACATCTTCGGCGGCAACGCCGCCCTGCCGGACGAGTCGGTCGAGATGATCAGCCGGATCGGCCCGGTCACCCAGGTCGCGGCGGTCGGGCGCGTCACCGACGTGCACGTGTACCGCTCCGACCAGATCCCGGTGGGGCAGACCAACGCGATCACCCTTCGCGCCGCGCAGCTCGGCCTGCTCGGCACCGTCGGGGGCAAGGTCGCCGACGGCGTCTGGCTCAACGGGGCGACCGGCCGTTACCCCGCGGTCGTCCTCGGCGCCGCCGCGGCCCGGCGGCTGGGCATCGCGGGCGTCAATGACGGCGTCCAGGTGTACATCCACCAGCGCTGGTTCACCGTGATCGGCATCCTCGACGAGGTGCCCCTCGCGCCCGAGCTGGACTCCTCGGCGCTCATCGGCTGGGATGCGGCCAAGGACTACGTGGGCTTCGACGGGCACCCGACGACGGTGTACACCCGATCGAAGGACGCCTCGGTCGAAGCGGTCCAGTCCGTGCTCGCCGCGACCGCCAACCCGCAGGCGCCCAACGAGGTGAAGGTCTCGCGCCCCTCCGACGCGCTCGCCGCGCGCCAGGCGACCGACAAGACCTTCACCGGCCTGCTGCTCGGCCTGGGCGCCGTGGCGCTGCTCGTCGGCGGCGTCGGCGTGGCCAACACGATGGTCATCTCGGTGCTCGAGCGCCGCGCCGAGATCGGCCTGCGCCGCGCCCTGGGCGCCACCCGGAGCCAGATCCTGCTGCAGTTCCTCTCCGAGTCGCTGCTGCTGTCGGCCCTTGGCGGCGTGGGCGGCGTCATGACGGGCATCGCGGTGACCGCCCTCTACGCCACCACGCGCGACTGGCCGGCGGTCGTCCCCGCGTGGGCGACGGCCGGCGGTGTCGCCGCGACGCTCGTCATCGGCGCGATCGCCGGCCTCTACCCGGCCGTGCGGGCGGCCCGCCTCGCGCCGACGGAGGCGCTGGCCGCACCGTGAGTTGCCGCTCTACTGGGCTCGCACCGTCGTCGTTTCGGCGGTGCGAGCCCGCGCGAAGTCGTACGCGGCGAGCAGGTGCCCCAGGTAGTGCTGGGACGAGTACGAGTCCGCGGCCGCGCGCCCCGCCTCGGCCACCTCGCGGTGCAGCTGCGGGTCCGTGAGCACCCGCCCCAGCGCGGCCGCGAAGGAGTCGGCGTCCGGCGCCGAGCTCAACCGCATGGACTTCTGGTTGGGCCGCTCGGCGAGGGCGGCGTCGGCCAGCACCACCGGCAGCCCCGCCGCCTCCGCCTCGATCATCACCAGCCCTTGCGTGTCGGTCGTCGAGGCGAACGCGAGGACGTCGGCCATGCCGTAGTACGCCGCCATCCGGCTATGCGGCACCGGCCGGATCAGCCGCAGCGCGTGCGCGACCCCGTTCTGCCGAGCGATCCGGATGACGTTGAAGCGGTTCTGCTTCACGCCCACCATGACCAGCCGCGCCGTGGGCAGCCGGCGCAGCAGCCGCGCGAATGCGCTCAGCAGCAGCCCAGGGTCCTTCTCCTTGGTGGCCCGCCCGACCGCCAGCACCACCGGCGCGCTCTGCGGAATCCGCAGTGATCGCCGCAGCTCGGCGCGCCCGACCGGGCAGTCGGCGAGCTGGATGGAGGTCGGCACCGTCCATACCGGCGGCAGCCGCTCGAACTCGGCCAGCCCCGCCGCCGTCTTGGCCGACGGCGCGATGACCACCGCGGTGCGGTCCATGAACTCCTGCCCGAGCCGCACCAGCTGCGCCCGCCGCTCGTTGCCGGAGCGCGCCAGCCGCAGGTAGTCGCGCATCGTCCACCCCAGCTCCAGCCGCTGCGCCGCGTGCGCCGCCCCGAGCTGGATCTCCATGAAGTGCGCCGAGTACGCCAGCAGATCGGTGTGCCAGGTCATCACCACCGGCACTTCGTGCGCCCGCGCGTACCGCAGCCCACCGATCCCGACGGGCCCCGGCGTGTGCACGTGCACGATGTGCGGCACCGGCCGCATCCCGGAGAAATGCGGCAGCCCGACCCGGATGTTGCGCAGCGGCACCGGCACCGACCGCACCCCACAGGGCTCGGCGCGCCCACGCAGCAGCGGCGCCGGCTGGTACACCTGCACGTCGTGCCCAGCGGCCCGCAACAACCCCACCGTAGCCGCCACCGAGGTCGCGACGCCGTCGGAGCGCCCCGGATGACTGTCACAGAAGTGCGCGATTCTCACGCCGCACATGGTGCGATACGGCCCCCGACTCACACGAGAATGCGCATGCGTTGTACGCCAGGATTTCACTTGCCGGCTGTCGTCGTTGTGGGCGCTTCGCGCGGCTCCTGCGCTCCGTCGCAGGGTGTTTCCTACGTGGGGGTCAGGGCGGGGAGCTGGTAGTCGCCGCGGAGGTACTGGTCGGTCGGGGAGTAGATGCGCAGGACCGGGTGGAACTCGCCCTCGGGTGTCGGGAGCCAGTTCGGGGCGTTCGTCTCGTTGTGTTGCAGGTGGATCGTGATCGAGCCGTCCTCGTTCGGGCGGAGATCGCCCGGGCCGAGAGACGCGTGCGATGACGTTGGGAAAAGGCGCGATGTTGCGGTGTCGTAGACGGAGAGGGACCAGCCGGCGGTTGAGGGTGGGGGTGGGTTCAGGTGCAGCGTGTAGGCGCGGGCGCCGGTCAGGCGCTCGCCGTTGCTGTCCTTGTGGACGGTGGGGGAGACCGCCTCGTACGCGTGGTTGCCCCACAGGCTCGTCCGCGCCGCCACCGCGCGGCGGCGGTGGGCGGTGTCGCGGTCGGGGACCGTCCACTGTGGGGCGTCGACCGTGCCGACCTCGAAGTAGTCCAGGTTGTAGTCGAAGGCGTGCAGGTCGTTCGTCCAGCCGTTGACCAGGGCCGCGTGGTCGGTCGTCGCGGCCTCCTCCAAGTCCTCGCGGCCGCGCTCCAGGCCCTCGCGGATGGCGTTGCGCTGGTCGCGGGGCATGGTCGCGTAGGGCGAGTTGCCGCCGTCGAACAGGCCCAGCGGCTCGAAACGGCGCTGGTAACGCCGCTCCGCCGGGGAGGGCGGGAACGCGGACAGGCTGCGGCGCAGCGTCTCCAGGAAGACCAGCTCGTCGGGGATGCCCGCCTGCGGGTGCGGGAGGCCGTCGAGTGGGATCTGGGGGTACATCCGCTCGATCGCCAACGCGTCCTGCAACGCGTGGACGCCCGGGCCGGCGCCGAAACGGGCTATGAGCGTCGCGATCATCGTGGGCACGCGGATGACCTCGGCGGCGGGGGCCTCGCGGCCGGCCCAGCCGGGCGGTACGAGCAGGAACTCGCGCTCCTCGTCGCGGGTGGTGCGGCTGCCGACGTACGCGAAGTTGTCCGTCCACGCGTCGATGAACTGGACCACGTGGTAGCGACCGCCGGTGTCCGGCACGCGCAGCCACAGCGGGCCGCCGGACAGGTCGAGCTGGGCGGTGGAGTACAGCATGTCGGGGTTGGCGTTGGGGGTGTCGGGCACGCTCCGCTGGTGCGTGAACGCGTTGAAGACGGTCGCGGTGTTGACGGCTTGCAGGTCCTGCAGCAGGGGATAGCCGTAGCCGTACGCCTCGGCGGCCAGCGTTGGCAGGTCGTCTCTCATACGCAGCCTCCCTCGTCCTGCCTCCAGCGTCCGGGCCCGGTCGGTGCCGAGCGGGTGAGGTCGAGGATGACCGTGGTCAACGGCGGGGATTGGCCCGCCGGGTCGGGGCCGCCGTGGCCGGGTTCTCGGGCCACGGGTGGCGCGGGTAGCGGCCGCGCAGCTCCGCGCGTACCTGCGGATAGCCGGTGCGCCAGAAGGAGGGGAGATCGCGCGTGACCGCCACCGGGCGCCCGGCGGGGGAGAGCAGGTGCAGCAGGACCGGCCGGCCGCCCACCTCGGGTGTTCGTTCGAGCCCGAACATCTCCTGCACCTTGACCGCGAGCACCGGGCCCTCGGGGTCGGCGTAGTCCAGCCGGACCGCGGAGCCGCTCGGCACGGCGAGCCGCTCGGGCGCGAGCCGGTCGAGGTCCTTCGCCGCCGGCCACGGCAGCCGGGCCTGCAGCGCGGTGTGCACGTCGGAACCGTCCAGCATGGACTCGATGAGCGGCTCGTCGCTCACGTCGGGCCACGGCGCGCCGATCGCGCGGTGCAGGAACGCCATCCGGTACCGCAGCGGCGTCCACGGCACGCCCTCGCGCCGCAGCCGCTCCCGGCGCGCGGCCGCGGCGAGCTCCGCCGGCGCGGCGGCGACCTGGCGCTCGGAGAGCACGATGGCGCCGAGGCGCTCGACCCGGCGTACGCCCGAAGCCGAAGCCTCGTCGACAGTGGACAGCAGCGCGGCACCGGCTTCGCGCGCGATGTCCTCGTCGATCGCGGCGGCCAGCCGGATGCGCGCGTTGACCCGCCCGGCCGGGCGGTCCGCGGCGGCGATCGCGAGCCACGGGTGGCCCTGCAGCGGGGAGCCGGCCGCCAGCTCGGCCTCGGTGCCGCCGGCCATCAGGTAGGCGTCGCGCCGCCGCCGGGCGATGCGCTCCGGGTACGCCAGCCCGGCGATGATGCCGGCCGCGCGGTCGGCGCTCGTCTCGCGCTCGACCGGATTTTCGATCATCCGGTACAGCAGAGCCGCCTCCGGGCGCCACCGGTCCGTCGCCCGGCGCACCGCCGCGACGTCGTCGGAGGGGTAGGAGTCCTCGGCGAGCACGGCCACCACCTCGGCGGCGTTGCGCGCGCCCACGATCGGCGCGCCGTCCAGCAGCGCCCGGGCCAGGCGCGGGTGCGCGCCCACGCGCGCGATGCGCCGCCCGCGCTCGGTCGCCCGCCCGTCGCCGTCGACCGCGCCGAGGGCCCGCAGCGTCTGGCTCGCCACGCTCATCGCGGCCTCCGGCGGGGCGTCCGGCAGCGCCAGCCCGCGCCCGCCCGGGCTGCCCCAGCAGGCGAGCGCCAGCGCGAACCCGGTCAGCTCCGCGGTGCGCACCTCGGGCTCGGGCTGCGCCGGCAGGCGCTCGTCGTCGGCCGGGGACCAGCACTTGTACACCACGCCGGCGCCCTCCCGCGCCGCGCGCCCGGCCCGTTGCGCCGCCCCGGCCCGCGACACCCGCACGGTCGCCAGCGATCCCAGCCCGCGGGAGAGATCGGTGCGCGGCACCCGGGCGAGCCCCGAGTCCACCACGACCCGCACGCCCGGCACCGTCAGGCTGCTCTCGGCCACGGCGGTGGCGAGGATCGCCCGGCGCTCGCCCCGCGAGGTGAGCGCCTCGTCCTGGATCGCCGCCGGGAGCCGTCCGTGCAGGGGCACGGTGGGGATTTCGGGGATTCTCCGGCGTACACCTTCGATCTCTGCGACTCCGGGCAGGAACACGAGCACGTCGTGCCCCGTCTCCCGCCACGCGGCGCGCACGGTCTGCGCGACGTGGTCCAGGAACGCGGGCTCGGCGCCGATCGGCGCCCGGCGCGGCGGCGCCCAGCGCACCTCGAGCGGGTGCAGCGGGCTCTCGGCCTCCACCAGCGTCGCGCCCAGGATGCGCCCGAAGCGCTCGACGTCGGCGGTCGCGGACGCGGCGAGCAGCCCGAGGTCGGGCCGCAGCGCCTCGCGCGCCTCGACGAGGAACGCGGTGGCGAGGTCGGTGTCCAGGTGCCGCTCGTGGCACTCGTCGATCATGACCGCGCCGACGCCGGGCAGGTCGGGGTCGGACAGCAGCCGCTGGACCAGCAGCCCGGTGGTGACCACCTCGACCCGCGTCTCGCGGCCGACGCGCCGATCGCCGCATACCGAATAGCCGACGCTCTGCCCCACCCGCTCCCCCCGCAGCTGGGCCATGCGCCGCGCGGCCGCCCGCGCCGCGATCCGCCGCGGCTCGGCCACCAGGATCCGCCCCGCCACCGCGTCGGCGAGCGCGAGCGGCACGAGCGTCGTCTTGCCCGTGCCCGGCGGCGCGACGAGCACCCCCGCCCCGCCCCGCACGGCCGCGACGACGTCCCCGAGCACGGCGGCGACGGGCAGTTCCTCCACGCCGCCATCCTCGCAGGCAAGGGCGGCTGGCATCCTGACCGGGTCATACTGCGCTGATCCGTCTCCTCATGCTTTTGGAGTCCCATGCCCGAGCTGCCCGAGGTCGAGTCCGCGCGCCTGGTCCTGGAGCGCCACGCGCTCGGCCGCACCATCGCCGACGTCGACGATTCGGACACGTACGTCTGCCGCCCGCACCTCCCCGGCGAGATGCGTGCCGCGCTGGTGGGCCGCCGCCTGACCGAGGCGAACCGCCGCGGCAAGAGCATGTGGTGCGAGACCTCCGGCCTGCACGACGCCGAGGCCGGCCCGACCCTCGGCATCCACCTGGGCATGTCCGGCAAGATCGTGTTCGTCGACCGCGGCGGCGAGGAGATCGACGGCGGCGACTACTGGCAGCGCGGCCGGGCCCGCGGCGACCACCGCTTCACCCGCTTCGCCCTGCGCTTCACCGACGGCACCGCGGTCATGCTCGTCGACCCGCGCCGCCTCGGCCGCGTCCGCCTCGACCCGCCGGTCGAGCGCCTGGGCCCGGACGCCCTGGACATCACCCTGCCCCAGTTCCGCGCCGCAATGGCCCGCGGCTCCGCCCCCGTGAAGGCCCGCCTGCTGGACCAGGAGGCGCTCGCGGGCGTCGGCAACCTCCTGGCCGACGAGGCACTCTGGCGCGCCAAGCTCAACCCGAACCGCCCGGTCGACGAGCTCACCCGCGCCGAGGTCGACCGCCTGCGCCGGTCGTTGCGCGCCGCGCTGGACCAGGCCGTGGCCGGCGGCGGCGTACACACCCTGTCGGTCATCCCGGCCCGCCACGCCGACGGCTCCTGCCCGAGGTGCGGCGCCCGGATGGTCCGCGGCACGGTCGGCGGCCGCACGACATGGTGGTGCTCTCGCGAGCAGCCCGGCGCGGCGCTGCCGGCCTGACGGCGTTCGCACGCGCGCGCCGCGGTGTGGCAGCGGTGCTCGGCCGTCCGCTCTCCGTCCTCCGCCGCCTGCCTTCCGTCCTTGGCCGCCCGCTGTCCGTCCTTGGCCGTCTGCTTTCAGTCCTCGGCCGCCCTTGGCCGTCCGCTGTAGATGCGCGGCAGTGCGCTGTGGCCGGGTTTGTCAGGCCGCCGCCGTCCCGCTCGCCTCGCCGGCGATCGCGTCAACGACCAGCCGCGCGAACGTGGCCCCCGCCCCGTCCGGCGCGCCGGGCGCCAGCCACCGCAAGGTCCGCAGCGCCGCCCGCGCCGGCCGATCGCCCGGCTCGACGGCGTCGACGAGCAGCAGGCACCGCTCCCCGGCCGGGATCGTCTCCCCGTCGAGCAGCACCGCCTGCGTCGTCACCCGCAACCACCCGACCGTCCGCCCCGGCGGCACGTGCGCCGCATCCCACGCCGCGGCGATCAGCGCCGCCACCAGCCCCGCGACCTCGTCGAGCGAGACCCGCTCGCGCCCCAGCCCCCGCCAGAACAACAGCTCGTCGAGCACCGTGTCGGTCCGCCCCGGCTCGCCGGCCGAACCCGCCCGCCGCCGCACCACACCCGCGACCGCCTCTCGTAGCAGAGCCAGCGGTGCCGCTGCACGGGCAACGTCATCGGCGCACCCTCGCTGCACGTCCCGGGACTGCTCCACAACGGCGCGCAACATCGCCGCCGGCACCCCGACCACCCCGGCCACCAGTTCGTCGACCCGCCGGGGCCCGGCGACCCGCCGCCCCCACTGCAGCCGGGCCTGCGCCACCGTGCTCGGCCACACCATCCGCAGCAGCGCCCGGGCCCGCTCGTCCACCGGCGGCGCGCCCGAGGCGTGCCCATCGACCAGCGTCGTCACGTCGGCGAACGTCGCCGGGTCGCAGCACGCCTGCCCGACGGCCGCGTCGCCGCGGATGACCCGCAGCCCGAACGGCGTCCGCTTGAGGTTGGCAACCGGGTCGAACAGCAGATTCGAACGCATGTACGAACTTTATCACCACCGATCGGCGCCCGTTGCCCCCAACGGCCGCCCCTCGGCGGCGTCCAGCCCGTCGGGGCAGCGCAACGCCGTCGATGAGGGCGCGGAACCGGAGCCGCCCCGAGTTGTCGAGGCGCCCGCCCCACCGGAACGACTCCAGCCGATGCCCGTCGCGCCACGGGCTGCCGGGAAGGCGGATCCTGCCGTGGTGCCGCCCATACCGGCACGCTACGGACGGAGAGCGCTCTCTGGACAAACCGCCAAGTGGATAGGGGCGCTGTCCACGTCACCCCTTCACAATGACGGTCGTCTCTGCTTAACTAGGCGGCACCTCAATGAGAGAGCGCTCTCTGAGGTGGGAGGAGGATACGACCCGCCGACCGCCGCCGCTCACGGCGATCGGCCCAACGCACCCCGAATGCCTTCGGCGAGGCGACGGGGTGACGCTCCGGACGTGAATCGGCGCACGTCGTTCGTTGGTCTTCTACCGGAGAGGTACACCCCATCATGTTTCGCAGAGTGCTGCTCTGCGTCGCCGTCGTGCTCGCGGGGGTCGGCATCAACGTCGCCCCGGCGTTCGCCGCCGACTTCTCGGTGCTGGTCTTCAGCAAGACCGCCGGGTTCCGGCACGACTCGATCCCGGCGGGCATCGCCGCGATCCAGCAACTCGGCACGCAGAACAACTTCACGGTCGAGGCGACCGAGGACGCCGCGCAGTTCAACGACGCCAACCTGGCCCGCTTCAAGGCCGTGATCTGGCTGTCGACGACCGCCGACGTGCTCGACGCCAACCAGCAGGCCGCGTTCGAGCGGTACATCCGCGCCGGCGGCGGCTACGTCGGCGTCCACGCGGCGGCCGACACCGAGTACGACTGGGCCTGGTACGGCGGCCTGGTCGGCGCCTACTTCTCGAGCCACCCGGCGATCCAGCCGGTCCGGGTGCGCATCGAGGACACGACGCACCCGTCGACGGCCGGCCTGCCGGCGACGTGGAACCGGACCGACGAGCTGTACAACTACCGCACCAACCCGCGCGCGACGACGCACGTGCTGGCCAACCTCGACGAGACCAGCTACACCGGCGGCACGATGAACGGCGACCACCCGATCTCGTGGTGCCGTGCGTACGACGGCGGCCGTTCGTGGTACACCGGCCTCGGCCACACCATCGAGAGCTACAGCGAAGCCAACTTCCGCACCCACCTGCTGGGCGGCATCCGCTACGCGGCCCAGGGCACCGGGAACTGCTCGGTCGGCACCAACCCGCCGCCCACCGGCACGTTCTCGCAGGTGACGCTCGCGAAGACCGCCGCGGAGGTCGGCGAGCCGATGGGCCTCACCGTCCTGCCCAACCGCGGCGTGCTGCACACCTCCCGTGACGGCGTCATCCGGTACACCGACGTCAACGGCAACACCAAGGTGGCGGGGACGCTGACGGTCTACAGCCACGACGAAGAGGGCCTGCAAAGCATCAAGGCGGACCCGAACTTCGCCAGCAATCACTGGGTCTACGTCTACTACGCGCCACCGCTGAGCACCCCGGCCGGCGACTCACCGGCGACCGGTACGGCGGCGCAGTTCGCCCCGTTCAACGGCTCCAACAAGCTCGCCAGGTTCACCGTGCGGGACGACAACACGATCGACCCGGCCTCGGAAGTGACGATCCTGGACGTGCCGACCAGCCGGGGGCAGTGCTGCCACGTCGGTGGCGACATCGACTTCGACGCGGCCGGCAACCTCTACCTGTCCACCGGTGACGACACCAACCCGTTCGACTCGGCCGGCTCCGCGCCGCTCGACGAGCGGCCCGACCACAACCCCGCGTTCGACGCGCAGCGCACCGCCGGCAACAGCAACGACCTGCGCGGCAAGGTGCTGCGGATCAAGCCGGGCGCCACCGGCGGCTACACCATCCCGGCCGGCAACATGTTCGCCCCGGGCACCGCGAAGACCCGGCCCGAGATCTACGCCATGGGCTTCCGCAACCCGTTCCGGATGAGCGTCGACAAGGCCACCGGGGTCGTCTACCTCGGTGACTACGGCCCCGACGCGGGCACTGCCGACCCGCAGCGTGGGCCGGCCGGCACGGTGGCGTTCGACCGGATCACCGGGCCAGGCTTCTTCGGCTGGCCGTACTGCTCCAACTACAACACCCCCTACCAGGAGTTCACTTTCCCCAACGGACCGTCGGCCGGCCCGTTCAACTGTGCCGGTGGGCCGACGAACAACTCACCGAACAACACGGGTATCACCACCCTCCCGCCGTCGAAGCCGGGCTGGCTTCCGTACGGTGGCCAGGGGCCGTGGCGGCCCGAGCTGGGCGGCGGCGGGCCGATGGGTGGCCCGGTCTACAACTTCAACCCCGCGCTGGTCTCCGATGTGAAGTTCCCGTCCTCCTACAACGGGAAGGTCTTCCTCGGCGAGTTCACCAGCCGGTGGATCAAGGCGGTCACCCTGAACGGCGACGGCACGGCCGGCGCGATCGATGCGTTCCCGTGGACCGGAACCGCGATCATGGACATGGAGTTCGGGCCGGACGGCGCCCTGTACGTGCTCGACTACGGCACCGGCTGGTTCGGCGGCGACGCCAACTCGGCCCTCTACCGCATCGAGTACAACAGCGGCGGCAACCGGGCACCGATCGCCCAGGCCAGCGCCACCCCGAGCGCCGGCGCGGCGCCGCTGACCGTGCAGTTCAGCTCGGCCGGCAGCAACGACCCGGACGGTGACGCGATCACCTACGCCTGGGACTTCACCAGCGACGGCACGACCGACTCCACGGCGGCGAACCCGACGTTCACCTACGCCGCCAACGGGGAGTACACCGCCACGCTGACGGTGCGGGACACCGGCGGCCGGATATCCACCGCCAGCACGGTCATCGGGGTCGGCCGGCCGTCGGTCACGCTGGTCACGCCGGTCAACGGATCCCTGTTCAAGTTCGGTGACGCGGTGCCGTTCGAGGTCCGGGTCACCGATCCGAACACCGGCACCGTCGACTGCAACCGGGTCACGGTCAGCTACATCCTGGGCCACGACAGCCACGGTCACCCGATCACCAGCAAGAACGGCTGCACCGGGACGATACAGACCAGTGTGGACGGTGAGCACGACACGTCCGCGAACATCTTCGGGGTGATCAACGCGCAGTACACCCCGGTCACCGGCAGCGCGGTCCAGGACCAGCACGTGCTGCAGCCGCTGACCCGGCAGGCCGAACACTACGGGTCGATGAGCGGCATCCAGCTCGCCGCCAAGCCGAGCGCGCACGGCGGCAACGCCGTCGGGTACATCGAGAACGGCGACTGGATCGCGTTCAACCCGTACAACCTGGCCGGCGCCACCGGCTTCTCGGCGCGCGTCGCCTCGGCCGGCATCGGCGGGACGATCACCCTGCGGACCGACTCGCCGACCGGCCCGGTCGTGGGCACGGTGCAGGTCGCCCCGACCGGCGGCTGGGAGACCTGGGCCGACGTGACCGGCACGGTGACCCCGCCGGCCGGTTCGCACCAGCTGTACCTGGTGTTCACGGGAGGTACCACCGGATCCCTCTTCGACATCGACGACTTCACGTTCACGACGGGCAGCACGCCACCGCCCCCGGGCGGAAACCTGGCGCTGAACAAGCCGGCGACGGCGTCGAGCGTCGAGAATGCGGGCACGCCGGCGTCGGCCGCCGTGGACGGCTCGGCCACCACCCGGTGGTCCAGCGCGTTCTCGGACCCGCAGTGGATCCAGGTGGACCTGGGCCAGTCGACCGCCATCGACCGGGTGAAGCTGACCTGGGAGGCGGCGTACGGCAAGAACTACACGATCCAGACGTCGCCCGACGGCACGAACTGGACGACGGTACGCACGATCACCAATGGTGACGGAGGCGTGGACGACAACACCGCGCTCGCCGCCACCGGCCGCTACGTGCGCATCAACGGCACCGCCCGCGGTACCGCGTACGGCTACTCGCTGTTCGAGTTCGAGGTCTACGGCGGCTCCGCACCGCCACCGCCACCGCCGGGCAACCTGGCCCTGAACAAGCCGGCGACGGCGTCGAGCGTGGAGAACGCCGGCACGCCGGCGTCGGCCGCCGTGGACGGCTCGGCCACCACCCGGTGGTCCAGCGCGTTCTCGGACCCGCAGTGGATCCAGGTGGACCTGGGGCAGTCGACCTCGATCTCCCGGGTGAAGCTCACCTGGGAAGCGGCGTACGGCAAGAACTACACGATCCAGACGTCCACGGACGGCACGAACTGGACGACGGTACGCACCATCACCAACGGTGACGGCGGGGTCGACGACAACACCGCCCTCGGCGCCACCGGCCGCTACGTGCGCATCAACGGCACGGCACGCGGCACCGCGTACGGCTACTCGCTGTTCGAGTTCGAGGTGTACGCCTGAAATTGAGCGCGGGGGACCCGAGTGGTCCCCCGCGCTTCCCCTCGCGCGGGACGTGGGTCCCGCCGGAACGTGCCGCATGACCCTTGGGCGGCGGGGACGCGCGCGGTGAGGCTGCACGCATGGATCAGGGCCTATTCGCGCGCGGAAAGCGGCTGCGGCACTCGAACGCGTGGCTCTTCGGCACCATGTTGTTCTCCGCCGGCCTCAGCCTGACCGCGTCGTTCGTGCTGTCGATCGACGCGCTGCGCCTCGCGCGGGACCCGAACGCCGACCTGTCCTGCAACATCAACGCCGTCATCAGCTGCGGCACGGTCGGCAGCTCCTGGCAGGCGAGCCTCCTCGGGTTCCCGAACGCGTTCCTCGGCCTGGTCGCCGAGCCGGTGGTGATCACGCTGGCGGTGGCGAGCCTCGGCGGCGTCCGCTTCCCGCGGTGGTTCATGTTCGCCGCCCAGAGCGTGTACACCATCGGCACCGGCTTCGCGTACTGGCTGTTCTACGAAGCCATGTTCGACATCGGAGCCCTCTGCCCGTGGTGCCTGCTGGTCACCGTGTCCACGACGCTCGTCTTCGCAACGCTGACGCGCGTGAACATCCGCGACGGCAACCTGTACCTCCCGGCCCGGGCCGACGCGGCGCTGCGCTCGGCGCTGGACGCCGACCTCGACGCCATCGCCGTCACGATCTGGCTGCTGGTTCTGGCCCTCGCGGTCGTGCTGAAGTACGGCGGCGCGCTGTTCGGCGCCTGACCGCGCTCACCCGCCCCGGGCAGCGGTGACGGCGTCGGTCAGCGGGCCGGCGGTGTAGAGGTCGCCCTTGAAGACCTTGCCGTTGATCCTCACGGTCGGCGTGCCGGTGACGCCGCCGCTGCCGAAGGCCGTTTCCGTCAGCCGCGCGATCCACGGCTCGAACGTGCGGGCGCCGAAGGCGGTGACCACGTCCTGCGGCACGCCGGCCTCGGCGGCGAGCGCGGCGATCCGGTCGTCGGTGAGCCCCGCGCCGCCCTCCTTGGGCTGCTGCGCGTACAGCGCCCGGTTGAGCGCGAGGACCTTGTCGAGGGCGCGGTCGGCCACGGTGGCGACCGCGTTGGCGGCGCGCGTGGAGTAGTGGGTGCCGGCCGACCGGCCGTCCAGGAACGACAGCGGGTACAGCTCCAGCCGCACGGTGCCGGCGGCGACCAGCCGGCCGACCTCGTCGGCGTTGGCCCGCTCGAACCGGCCGCAGTAGGGGCACATGTAGTCCAGGTAGACCTCGAGCCGCACGGGCGCGTCGGCCCGGCCGATCGCGACGGCCCCGGCCGGCGTGGCGTTGGCGGGTGACAGCGGCGCCCCCGGCGCACCGGGCGTGGCGGCGGTCTCCGCCTTGCCGCCGGCGGCGTTGACCAGCGCGATCACGATGGCGACGAGCAGGCCGGCGATGACGATCCCGCCGCCGGCCCCGAGGATGCGGTTGCGATTGCGCCGCTGCTTGCCCACCGGGCGACCTCCCTGCGTGTCGATGACGTCCACTCGCCTGGAGCGTGCGCGAACGCAAAGCACCCGGGCAGGGCAGAAAGGGTCCCCGCGGCCGTGCCGATGGTCCCGTCGAAGCGGGTGGTTGTCCTCTGTGGATCACGCGGGCCGGTGCCCGAAGCTCAAGGCGTCAACAAAGACGCACAACGTTCAAGCCCGGAGGGCAACCATGAAGCGCAAGACGCTCGACATCATCGTCGGTATCGGCCTGGTGGCGCTCGCCGGGCTGCTCCTGATCGCCGGCGTGGTCCTCACCAGCAACGCGAACTTCGCCAACGACTACGTCAAGACCCAGCTCGCCCAGCAGCAGATCACCTTCAAGACGGCGGACACGCTCACCGCCGAGGAGAAGCAGTCCGCGTGCCTGGTCCAGTACGCCGGCCAGCCGCTCAACACCGGCAAGCAGGCCGAGTGCTACGCCAACGAGTTCATCGGCCTGCACCTGCAGTCGATCGCCGGCGGCAAGACCTACGCCCAGCTCGGCGACGTGCAGACCGACCTCAAGGCCAAGCTCGCCACCGCGCAGCAGGCGAACGACCCGGCCGCGGCCGACCTGCAGAAGCAGCTCACCGACGTCAACGCCCAGCGCGAGACCGTCTTCAAGGGCGAGACCCTGCGCGGGCTGCTGCTCACCTCGTACGGCTTCAGCGAGTTCGGCGCCAAGGCCGCACAGGCCGCGCTGGTCGCCTACCTCGCCTCCGGCCTGCTGCTCCTGCTCGGCGCCGCCGGCCTGATCCACGCCGCCCGCACCCCGCGCAGCCAGGGCTTCGCGGTGCCGGAGCCGAGCGGGAACAAGGAACCGGCAAACGCCTGACGCCCACCCTGCCACGAGCCCGGGCCGCTATGAGCGGCCCGGGCTCACTGCTGCTGGTCCTGGTGCCGCCGCCACTGCTCGTAGGCCGCGACGGCGGTCGGCAGGGTGGGGAAGATGCGCTCCGGCCCGATCGACGCGGTCAGGCCGAACGCGTCGAGCTGCTCCTGCAGGTCGCGCTTGACGCGGGCCATCGTGAACACCACACCGCGATCGGTCAGCTCCTGCCGCACGGCGTCGAGCGCCTCCAGCGCGGTGCTGTCGACCTCGACGTTGGCCTCCGCGTTGAGCACGAACCACCGCGTCGGGCCGCTGTCGGCGGCCGCGAGCGCCCGCTGCCGGAAGTCCTCGCTGTTGGCGAAGAACAGCGGGGAGTCGTACCGGTACACCAGCAGCCCCGGGATCGTCGTGGCCTGCGGGTAGTCGTCGATGTCGTGCATGCCGGCCAGGTTCGGCACCAGGCCCTGGATCGCGTCGTGCGGCCGGGCGACGCGGTGCAGCAGCTCGGCAACCGACAGCCCGATGGCGAGCAGCACACCGTAGAGGATGTCCAGCACGAGGACGCCGGCGAGCGTCGCGAGGGCCAGGAGCAGCTCGCTGCGGCGGAACGCGGCCAGGCGGCGGAACCCGGCGACGTCGATCAGCTGTACCGCGGCGTAGACGACGAGCGCGCCGAGCGCCGCGATCGGGAAGAGCTCCAGCAGCGGCGCGGCGAACAGCAGTACCCCGGAGATCGTCGCCAGCGTGACCACCGAAGCCAGCTGGGTGCGACCGCCGGCGGCGAACCCGAGCGCGGTGCGGCTGCCGCTGCTGCTGATCGGGAAGCCCCTCAGCAGCCCGGCGGAGACGTTGGAAACGCCCAGGGCGAGCAGCTCCCGGTTGGCGTCGATGCGGTAGCCGCCCCGGGCCGCGAACGACCGCGCGGTCAGCACCGTGTCGGTGTAGCCGACCACTACCAGCCCGACCGCGGGCAGCAGCAGGCCGGTGAGGTCGCCGACCTTGGGCAGCGCCGGCGTCGGCAGCCCGCTGGGCACCGTGCCGACCACGGCGATCCCGTGCCCCCGCAGCCCGAACACGCCCACCGCGGCGGTGGCGAGCAGCACGACCAGCAGCGGCCCCGGCAGGTTGGGTAGCTTCCAGCGCACGAGGAACAGCACGGCCAGCACGGCGAGCGAGAACGCCAGGGTCCCGAAGTCGATCCGGTCGATGTTCCGGGCGACGCTCATCACCTGCTCGGCCAGCGTGTCGCCGTGGACCGGGATCCCGGTCACCTTGCCGAGCTGGCTGACGATCATGATGATCGCGACGCCGGACAGGTACCCCACCAGGATCGGCTTCGACAGCAGGTCCGCGAGGAAGCCCAGCCGCGCCAGGGCGGCAATCAGGCAGAACACCCCGACGACCACGGCGAGCGCGGCGGCCAGCGCCGCGTAGCGGGTGGGGTTGCCGGCGGCGAGCGGGCCGACCACCGTGGCGGTCATCAGCGCGGTCGTCGACTCCGGGCCGACCGACAGGTGGCGGGACGAGCCGAGCACGGCGTACACCGCGAGGGGCGCGAGCATCGCCCACAGCCCCACGACCGGCGGCAGGCCGGCCAGGGTCGCGTAGGCCATCACCTGCGGCACCAGGTAGGCGGCCACCGTCAGCCCGGCCAGCACGTCGCCGCGCAGCCAGGCCCGGCGGTACCCCCTGAACGACCCTGTAACGGTCATCCGATCACGATAGGTCCGGCGGCGGGCCCGGGAGGGTCCAGCGCGCACGCCTGCGGAGTCCTCAATCGACGTCTTCCGGCGCAGTGTCGAGCAGCCGCGCGCAGTCGATGTCGGTCGGTAGCGTGGCGTGCAGTGTCGTCCCAGCACCTGCCGGACTTGAGATCTGCAGTTGCCCGCCCAGCGCCTCGACCCGGTCGACGAGGCCCACGACCCCGGTGCCACGGGCCGGGTCGACGCCCCCGACACCGTCGTCGCAGATCATCAGCGTGAGGGTCTCCCGCTGGGTTCTGCCGTCGGCGGTGATGTTGACGTCCACGTCGATCAAGGACGCGTGGGCGTGTTTGGCCGCGTTCGTGAGCGCTTCTGACACCACGTAGTACGCGGTCACCTCGACGCAGCTGGGCAGCCGCCGCTTGTGGCCCGCGTTGACCCTGACCGGGACGGGGCTGCGGCGGGCGAGCGCCTTCAATGCGGGTACGAGGCCGCCCTGGGAGAGGATGGCCGGGTGCAGGCCCCGCGAAATCTCCTGCAGGTCCGTGAACGCGCTGGCCAGGCCTTCGGTCGTCCGGCTCAGCCGCGCCTTGACCTCGTCGAGCTCGCCCGGCACCAGAGCCTCAACCTCGCGGAGCTCGAGACCAAGCGACACGAGGCGCTGCTGAACGCCGTCGTGCAGGTCGCGTTCGATCCGGCGGCGGGCCTCATCGGCGGCCAGGACGACCCGCGCACGAGACGTGCTGAGCTGCGCCCGGCTCTCGGTGTTCGCGACCGCGCTGGCGAGGAGCTCAGCGAACTGCGCCAGCCGCTCCTCGGTACCAGGTGGTGACGGCGTTCGCCGCCTCCATAGGACGACCAGTGAGCCCCACACGCTGCCCTCGACCATGACCGGCGCGGCAACCGACGAGTGGAAACCTTGTTCGCGCGCTACGTCGGCGAGGAGACCGCGGCGGTCGTCGTAGCTGTCCACCCGGGCCGGGCGGGAGGTGTGCTGCACCAGCTCCGCGACACTGCCTGCGACGGGAAGCCGCCGGCCCAGCGGGCTCTCCATGCCGTACTCGGCGAGGACACTGATCGTGCCGGGCGCCTCGTGGCGCATGAGCCTCGTGGCGTCCGCCCCGAGCAGCGACGTCGTCTCCGCGGCAACCGTGCGCAGGACCTCACCTGGGGGCTCGCCGCGCGCGACCATTACCGCCACGCGCCGCAGGCTCGCCTGTTCCGTTGCGAGCTCACGCAGCTCGTCCCGGCTCGCCCGCAGCTCGTCGCGGCTTGCCCGCAGGGAGTTGCCCATTGCCTCGCGCTCGATCGCGGCCAGCAGCAGTCTCTCCAGATCGGGCACCACCCGCTCACGCAACCGTCGCAGCATCGGCTCCGGCAGGTCGGCCGGGACGAGAAGGGCGCCGGTGGGCGAGCACCGTAGCGGCAGCGCCAGTCGTGACTCGTCGCCCGCGAGGGCGTCGAGCTCGATCGCCGCGTACGGCAGCTGCAGCGCTCGCGCCAGGTGGCGCGAAGCCTTCGGCAGTCCCGAGCGCAGATCGGCTGCGCCCAGCAGCAGGCGGCCCCCCTCGGCGAGCAGTTCGGCCTCCTGGCGGCGTTCGGCCAACTCGACCGCCCGGGCGCGGGCCAGCCGGGCCATCCAGCCCACCAACGCCGCCATGAGCAGAAATAGCCCCAATGCCTCCCAGTCCCGCGTGCGTTCCGTCTCGAGGTGGCGAACGGGTGGGACATACAAGACGTTGTAGGCGACGGCACTGGCCACCGTTACCGCCACCGCGAGCCACAGGCCCCAAATCCAGGACACCACCACCAAGCCGACAAGAAAGATCACCACCGAGCCGTTGCGCAACCCGATGTATCCGAGCGCATCTGCCAGCAGCATCTCGACCACGACGAACAGCGCCCCGGCCGTGAACCCCAGCGCCAGCGGCGGCGGCTTCGCCCGCACCAGCCAATCCGCCAGGCGTGCCTGCATCACCGACCCCTCCTCCTTCTAGGGGTACCACCTAGACGTACCCGGCGGACAGACGGGTCAGGCTGACGCCGGCGGCGCACTACCCTGACGTCGCCGCCGTCCAACGGGCACAGTGGTATGAGGCGGCCGGACGTGCGCGACGATCGGGCCGAAGGGCGAGCGCGGCCGCCGCGTCGCCGGTCAGACGGCGGCGAGGGTCATTGCCCGGGAGCACAGTTCGCGGGCCCAGGTGATCCGGCCGAGCGCCGTCTCGGGGCGGTCGCCGAACACTTCCGCGGCGCGGGCGTAGCACTCGTTGGGGCCGAGCTGTTCGAGGGTGCGCGCGACGACGTCGCGGATGGTGCCGTTGTCCAGGTCGGACGTCTGCGAGGCGTCGGAGACGAACAGCGCCATGCACAGCACTGGGTCAACCACGTGGGTCGTCATGGCGGATCACCTCGGTTCGCAGTGGGGTGTGGGGTGTTGATTCCACGTTCTCTCGTACCGATGAGGGTGGCCTCGCCGCCACCGGCACTCCCCGGCTGCCGGTTTCCGCACCCGCGGGTACCTGCTATCCGCCATGCCGAATTCACCTGGCCTCACCCTCCGCGGGGCAAACGTCCAGCCGGCGTGGGTCACGGACGTGACCCACGCCGGTGACGGCGGCTACGCCGCGCTGTCCAGGGAGGCGAGGACGGCCTGCAGGTACTGCTCGGCGGTCGTCAGGGGCCCCTGGACGTCCTTCTCTCCGGGCAGGGCCATCACGCTGGCGAGCACCACCACCTGCTCCCTGGCGACCAGGTAGGTGGCCTGGGTGAACGTGTTCGTGGTGTTGAGGGTGCCCAGGCTGTGGTTGCGCACGCCGACCCAGTGACCGGAGGTGTCCAGGTAGCGGGACTGCTGGTTCGACATGTTCATCGCCGCGTCCTTCACGGAGCTCGGACAACCGGCGGCGGCCTGGGTCACGAGGTCCTCGGCGGTGATGTCAGCGCCTGCGCCGGGCATCATCACGTGGATCTCGCCGGGGAAGCCGAACTCGACGGAGACCTGGCTGTTGCCGGTGATGCAGGGCCGGCTCGCGGGTGCCGGCGAGTTGTAGAGCGTCTGGCCGGCGCTCGCGGTGAAGCGCACCAGGGCGGTGCCGTCGTCGAGCAAGACCGGCTGCATGGTCAGACCGCCACCCTGCTTCCAGGTGAGCGCGTTGTAGAAGACGCCGTTGTTCACCCCGATGAAGCCCGGGATCCCCGCCAGGAACGAACCGTCGATCGTGAGCAGGACCAGCACGTCGTCGCTGCCGAGCGCCTTGCTGTCGACCACCCGCTGGCCCCAGTCGACGTACCGCTTCGGCAGGGACGCCGGGTCGGCGATCAGTTCGGGCGGCGGTGGCAGGGTGCCGTCCCCATTGATCTTGGGACTGGGAACGTTGGCGGCGACCTTCGACTGGATCAGCTCGGACATCATCCAGGGCTGGTCGGCCGACGCACGGGTGAACCGGGCGTAGATGTAGACGGTGGACCCGTCGGCGAGCTTCAGCTGAGCGGTGGCGATGAAGTAGGCGGGGTACGTGGTCTGCCCGGGCGGCACGCCGATCTCGACCTCGCTGAGCTCGGCGTTCGCCGCTCCCGGGATGCCGAGCAGTGCCAGCAGCGGTGGGCGCGCGTCCGTGACGACGTGCGCGTCGGTACCGCCGCGTGCCTCGCCCCAGGTGGAGAGCAGGATGACCCGGGCCGACTCCTGCGTGATCACCTCGTGCGCCGCGACGGCGGGCGTCTGCGGCACAACGGCGACGACGACGCCGACCACGACAGCGGTGGCGGCGCCGACCAGCGGCGGCAGGGCCCCGCCGGCGGAGCCGGTCGACACCGAGGTGACGGTGGTCTGGGTGGTCACCGCGGTGAGACCGGCGACGCCCGTCCCACCGGCGCCGTCGCGGCGCTCAACTCGGCGGCGCCCAGCGCGCCGAGCCCGGTCCCCGCGGTGGCGACGCCCGCGCCGAGCGCGCTGGCCACCGCGATCGCACCACCGGGGGCCAGGATCGCGCCGGTGGCCCCACCGAGCGTCATCCAGTCCGCCCCGTACGCGGCGGAGGCCGCCTCACCCAGCTCGGCCAGGAACTCCTCGGCGCTCTGCGGGCGGCCCGCCGGGTCCACCGACAGTGCCCGCTCGATCAGGCTCACCAGTTGCGGATGCAGCTCGTCGGGTCCGGCCGGCGGTGCGTCCTCGGCGACCGCCGGCACCTGACCGGTCATCAGCTCGTACAGGATGGCGCCGAGGGTGAACAGGTCCGAGCGGGCGTCGAGCGGTTCGCCGCGGCGTTGTTCGGGGCTGAAGTACTCCACCGACCCGTCGGCGGCCAGCACCGCCTCGGTGCCGGGGCGGGCGTTGGCGAAGTTCGCCAGTACAGATCGCCCGGATCGGTCGAGGTAGATGCTGTCGGGCGTCAGGTCGCGGTGCACCAGCCCGATGCGGTGCAGGGCGAGCAGACCGGTCGCCGCACCGGCGACGACGGCGAGCGCCTGCTCGCCGGTGATGGCTGCCGCTGGTCGCGGCCGCGGCCGGGCTCGCCGTCGTCGTGCTGGGTGTGCGGGGGCTCGCCACCCGCCGGCCCGTCGACGCCCTCGGGCCGAGCGGCCCGGGCGGGTATGCGATGGCGCTCGCCGCGGGCACGGTCCTCGGCTGTGCCGCGCTGACCCACTGGTACGCCAAGCCCGGCAGCGACGCACCGGCCGGGCTCTCCGGCATCGCCGTCGACGTGGCCCGCCCGGCGGACGACCCGGTGCTGTACATCGCCCATCGGGTCCTCGGCGCCGACGGCTGGACGGCCGTGACGCTGTGGATGGCGGTCGCGCTGGGCGTCTCGGTACTGCTGACCGGCCTGGTGTTCGCCGGCGCGGGGCTGCGGGAGGCGGTGGCGCTGTGCCCGCCGCGATGGCGGCTGTACCTGTCCGGCGCGGCGTACGGCCTGTGCCTGACCGCCGGCGGGTACCTCGCCTACCACGCGGTCGCCGAGGTCCGGTACTGGTCGGGCTGGCGCGACACCGGCGGGCTCTGGACGCCGCCGCCGGCACCCGCCGACGTCGCCGTGGCGGTCGGCGACGCGGTGTGGCGGTTCGGTTGGTGGCCCGCGGTCGGGCTCATCTGCGTCGCGGCGGTGGCCGGGTTCGCGAGGTCCGCGCGCGGTCCGCGGCTGCGCCGGCTCAGCCGTGTGTCCGGCCCGCGCACACGGTGAGCCGGCGTTTCAGCCGTCCCTTTGGATCCGCCCCGCCCCGTTCAGGACGGCCGACGGCGGACGGTGGGCTACGCGGCGAAGATGCGTACCGAATCGAAGCCGCGGACGGCGACGCGGCGCTGTGTAACGGCGATCGACGCGGCGAGGATCCGGCGGTCGCCCGGGTTCGGCCGGGGTACCAGCGGACTGTCCGGCAGCGGGAGGCGCCACACGACCATCCGCGGTGCGGGCGTCGACACGCACACCAGCTCGGTGGCACCCGCCAGCAACAGGTGGACCTCATCGACGTACGCGATCGCCGGCGGCTCGTCGCCGGCGTCGATGTCGAGGGCGATCGGCTCGTCGCGGTACCGGCGCTGCCCGTCCAGCCGGATCCGTTCCAGCCGGCAGCGCCGCGCGGCGTCGACGGCCACGGCGTAGAGGGTCGCGGGTCCAGCGGCGACCGAGACGACCTCGCCGTCCACCGGGCACCGCCAACGCTCGTGCCCACCGGCCAGGTCGTACCCCACGAGGTCCTCCCCGGGCGGGGGATGGTCCCGTTCCCAGGCTCGGGCCAGGTCGTCGAAGTCGACCCGGTCGGGCTCCACGTCGAGCTCCACCGCGCGGGCGACGATCGCCTCCTCGCGCTCCGCGGCCGCGGCGAGCCGGCGCCCGCGGTCCACCAGCACCAGCGTGTCGCCCGCCATGGCGCCGAACGTGCGGGCTCGTTCCGGGAAGATCGGGGCCGGTGGCAGCCGCCATCGCTCGGTACCGTCGGCGACCGCCCGGCCGACTATCGCTCCATCGGCCCAGGTCCCCCCGGGCTCGGTCTCGGTGACGGCAACGTCCCCGGCCACGGCAATGACCCGCTCCGGCGCCTCCCAGCGGGCCGCTCCGGTCGCGAGGTCCCGGCACTGCAGGTGCCACGATCTGGCGCGGTACACCCAGGACGCGAGGTAGGCGCCGGCACCCACTGCGAGCGGCTCCTGCCACAGCTTGACCGCGACGTCGGCGCCGTACACGTCAAGCTCGACCTCGCGGCCCGCGGCGAGATCGTCCTCGCGCAGGATGCGCCCGTCCGCGTCGATCAGGTACACGGTGAACGACTCGTCCCAGCGGTACACGGGCAACAGGATGCGGTCGTCCGGCAGAGGGCGCGGCAGGCCCACCTGGCTGCCCTCCACGCCCCGCACCGCGAACGGCATCGACACCCGGAACCGCTCCGCCGCCGCGACGAGGTCGAGCGCTACCAGGGCGACCAGGGCCGGCTCGGCGGGCGCAGACCCTCCCGCGGCGAGCAGCAGGCCCCCGTTGACCGCCGGCGGCAGGTACGACTCGTGCCACGCGTCCGGCACCGGCAACGTCGCCATCAGCACCGGCCGCCGCGCTGGACAGGACCCGGGAGCCCACATGCCCGCACCGTAGCAGCCGGCCACGCGATGGCCGGCCGGCGCGGACCGCGGCCTGGTGTTCCTAAGGTCCGGCGCCGGGGCGGGCGAGGCCGGTCTCGTAAGCGAACACGACGGCACTGACCCGGTCGCGCAAGCGCAGCTTGGTCAGGATTCGGTTGATGTGCGTCTTCACCGTGGTCTCGCCGAGGAACAGCCGAGCGGCGATCTCGGCGTTGTTCAGGCCGCGGGCGATCAGGCCGAGCACCTCGCGTTCGCGGTCGGTGAGCGCGGCACAGCGCTCGTCCGCGGGCGGGTCAGCGGTGCCGGTCACGTACCGGTCGACCAGCCGCCCGGCGACCGACGGCGCCACCATCGCGGCGCCGCGCAGCACCCCGCGGATCGCGACCAGCAGCTCCGCCGCCGGGGCGTCCTTGAGCACGAAGCCACTCGCACCGGCCCGCAGCGCCGCGAACGCGTATTCGTCCAGGTCGAACGTGGTGATCACGACAACGCGGGCGGCCGGGACCATGGCGCGGATTCGGGCCGTCGCGGCGACACCGTCCAGGCCCGGCATGCGGACGTCCAGCATGACCACGTCGGGTCGCAGCTGCGCGGCAAGGGCCACGGCGGCCGGTCCGTCGGCCGCCTCGCCCACCACCATCAGGTCCGGCTGGCTGTCCACGACCATGCGCAGCCCGACCCGCATCAGCTCCTGGTCGTCGCAGATCAGTACCCGTGCCCCCACCGCCCCATCGTGTCGTCGCGGCACTGAGAGTCCGCTGTGGCCGGCTGAGAAGCAGCTGTGGAGCCGTACACGGGCAGGGCCGCGGCCAACCGGAATCCGCCCGGCACCGGCCCCGCCTCCAAGGTGCCGCCGGCGTCCGTCACCCGCTCCCGCATGCCGGCCAGACCGCGACCGGACGACGGCAGTCCCGGGCCACCGCCGTCCCCGCCGGTGTCGACGACCTCGACGCGGACCGTGCGGCGGCGACCGGGCGCACCGAAATCCAGCAGGACGTCCACCGAGGCGCGAGCGCCGGCGTGGTTGAGCACGTTGGTCAATGCTTCCTGGACGATGCGGTACACCTGGCCGAGCAGCGACGCCGGCACGCCGTCGGCGGTGCCCGCGATGCGCAGCTGCGCCCCGGCCAGACCGGCTCCCGCCCGGGTCACCAGGTCACGCAGGTCGGCCGGTTCCCCGGGAGGCAGGCCGTGGCCTTCGCCGGGCGGCTGCAGGACGCCTTCACCGGAAGGCTGCAACACATCGAGCAGGCGGCGCAGTTCCTTCAGCGCGGCCCGGCCCGTGCTACTGACCAGGTCGAGCGTCCGATCCACGACCGCCGGATCGGTATGCCGCATGAGCCGGGCACCCTCGGCGTTGACGACCATCACCCCGACGCTGTGTGCGAGCACGTCGTGCAGCTCCCGGGCGATCCGGGCCCGTTCCCCGGCGATCGCCGCGGCGGCGACCGCCCGTCGCTGCGCCTGCGCGTACGCCCGGCGGGCTCGCACGTATTCGCCGAGCAACCATGCGGTGCCGACCAACAGGCAGAACCCGGCGGCGCCCCAACCGGCGTCGACGCCCGGATACCAGCGCAGCGCCCAAGCGGTGAAGAACCCGGCGGCGAGCGGCGCGACGACCGCGGCGCTGCCTCGCCGGCCCCGGACCACCAGCGTGTACACCATGACGAGCAACGCAACGTGCGCCAGCGGCAGGTGCTCCTTCCAGACCCCGCCGAGCAGCCCGGCCCATGCGGCACCGACGGCGACGGTGGCCGCAGCCCGCGGGTGCCGCCGCCGCCACAACACCGTCGAGACCAGCACGAGCAGCAAAGGCAGCCGCACCCACCATGACCGGCCGTCGGGCAACCCGGCCGCCGCCGCGAGCAGCACCGCGACGAGGGCCGCCTCGGCCAGCCACGGATAGCGGCCCGACCAGCCCAATAGCCCTTGCACCGCTCCCACGATACGGCCGCCGGGTCCGGCCGCCGTCCACCCGTGGCAGGACACCGGCGGGCCGCCGGGACGACGCCTGACGACCGCTGCCGTCCATACCGTCGCCACATGTCGATCTTCCGGGAATTCCTGCTCCATCCCAGGCTGACCGGCGCGGTCGCGGCCAGTTCGCCGCGGCTCGCCCGGGCCTTGACCGACGGCCTGGGCCTCGAACGGGCGCACACCGTCGTCGAACTGGGCCCGGGTACGGGCGCCGTGACCGACGTCATCCTGCGCCGGATGCCACCCGGCGCTCAGC
Source organism: Dactylosporangium darangshiense (assembly GCF_039537565.1). Taxonomy (NCBI): domain Bacteria; kingdom Bacillati; phylum Actinomycetota; class Actinomycetes; order Micromonosporales; family Micromonosporaceae; genus Dactylosporangium; species Dactylosporangium darangshiense. The sequence goes on along the minus strand of NZ_BAABAT010000034.1, from coordinate 20,607 downwards.
TCGTCGCCGTGGAGCGCAACCCGAACCTCGCCGCGCACCTCGCCGCCCGGTATCGGGGCCGGCCCGTCCGGATCGTGACCGGTACCGCCGAAGACCTTGCCGGCATGGTCGACGCCCCGGTCGACGCCGTCGTCTCCGGGCTGCCGTGGACCGTCATCCCGCACGGCGCGCGACGCCGCATCCTCGACGCCGTCACCACGGTGCTGGCCGCCGGCGGCGGTTTCAGTACGTTCGCCTACAGCCACGCCGCGTGGACGCCACCGGCCAGACACTTCGCCGCCGAGCTGCGCGCGCGGTTCCGGACCGTGTCGCGCACCCCGTGCGTCTGGACCAACCTGCCACCCGCATTCGTCCATCGGGCCAGCCGATAAGGCATGTGGATCGGCACCACCACAGTGGCGAACTGTGCCTATCCTTCTCCCGTGGGACTGCGGTTCGAGACGCGCACGTCCGACTCGCCGTGGGTCGACACCGTGTGGACCTGTACGAGCGAGCAGGTCACGGAGATGACCTCCGTTGCAGCGGTGTGCTGGGGCCTGGTGTTCTGGGAGCGCGAGGGCACGGCCTACGCGGGCATTTCCGGACCCGAGACCAGGACCGGCACCGCGCCGGTGCCGGAGGGCGCGTCCTTCGTCGGCATCGAGTTCGCCGTGGGCACGTCGCTGCGGGCCGTGCCCACGCCGGCCCTGGTCGACGGGGGCGTCAACCTCCCCGACGCCACGCGTAGGACCTTTCGGCTGGACGGCATCCGCTGGGAGACGCCCGGCCCCGACGACGCTGAGGCTCTGGTCGACCGTCTCGTCCGCTCCGGAGCCGTGGTCCGTGACCCGCTCGTTACCGAGGTCCGCCGAGGCAACCGCCCGGCAGTCACGAGACGCACCGTCGAACGCCGGTTTCGAGCGGCGACCGGGCTCACGCAGGGCGCCGTATGGCGGATCGAACGTGCACGGAAGGCCTCGACGCTCCTCGCTGCCGGCGTCCCGGTCGCCGATGTCGTCTCCAGGCTTGAGTACTTCGACGAGCCGCACCTGGCCCATGCGCTGCGCCGGTACGTCGGGCGTACGGCGCGACAACTCCGCGAGGGTATCGGCGGTGCGATCGCCCTGGATCTGGATCAGCCGACGACGTCGTAGATCAGCTTGACGATGCCGTTCGGGTAGGCCGCGGACGCCCGGAGGCTCAGGACCTGCTTGTCCTTGTCGGCCTTGCTGAACAGGCTCTTGCCGGCCGCGAGCAGCACCGGGAAGACGAGAAGGTTGTACCGGTTGATCAGGCCTGCGTCCGACAGGCGCCGGGCGAGCTCCGCGCTCCCATGGATGAAGATTGCGCCACCCTCGCTCTTCTTGAGCTCGACGACGTCGTCGGTCGAGCGCAGGATCGTCGTCGGACCCCATCCCTCGACGAGGGCGTCGTCGGACAGCGTGGTCGAGACCACGTACTTCGGCAGTTCCTTGTAGGGAGCGTGGTCGTCCGAGTCGCGCCAGAGTGGCGCGAACACCTCGTAGCTCCGCCGGCCGAACATCAGCGCCGTCGTATCCTCGAGCTCCTCGCCCTTGAGCGAGAAGGCCTCGGGCAGGAACTCGACGTCCTTGACCACCCAGCCACCGCCGCGGTGCTCCTCGCCCGGCCCGCCGCCTGGGGAGTCCACAACGCCGTCGAGCGACATGAACCCGGTATAGACCAGATCACGCATGTGCCGTTCTCCTCACAGTCAGGCGACGAGGTCGCCGGCTAGATCGACGAGCGGGCCGCAACGCCACACCGACGAACCGCGGCCGGAGCGAGCCCGCCCATGCTAGGAAGCGGCCACCGCGGCCGTCTTGTACGCAAACGACGCCCGCGGCGTCGAGTGCCCGGAATGCGTCTGTGGCCGGTCATGGTCGGTCGGTGCGGAACTGTCGCCTGGGCGACAAAAGATTCACTGCAACCTCTTGTCGCGCTGTGGCGTGTTGTCGCCGTACGGCCGGTTGGTCGGTCGCTGATGGGGAGGAAGGGCAGTGTGAGCACCTTGCTTGACGGGGGCAGCGTGGAGTGTCCGTCGGACAGCGGACCGCCTGCCGGCGCTGGGGGGTTCGACGAGTTTTATGCGGCGTACTTCCGGCCGCTGACGGTGCAGTTGTTTGCCTATACCGGTGATATGGCTGCGGCGCAGGATGTGGTGCAGGAGGCGTTCTGTCGTGCGTTGGCGCGGTGGAAGCGTGTCGCCGAGTTGGGTGATCCGGCGGGTTGGGTGCGTCGGGTTGCGTGGAATTTGGCGACCAGCCGGTGGCGGCGGGCTCGTACGGCGATGGCGTTCGCGCGCCGGCATCGTGAGGAGCATGTGGCGGCGCCGAGCCCGGACCGGGTGGCGCTTGCGCAGGCGTTGTCGCGGTTGCCGGAGCAGCAGCGCCGGGCGGTGATTCTGCACTATCTCGCGGATCTGCCGATCAGTGATATTGCCCGCCAGGAGGGTGTCGCCGAAGGCACCGTCAAGTCCTGGCTTCATCGCGGGCGTACCGCGCTCGCTGTCCAGCTCACCGACAAGGAGTCCCGCCGTGCCTGATTTCGACAACGACGACCTGCTGTCCAGTGCTTTCGCCGAGTTCCGCGGCGAGGCGTCCTCCTATGTCAAGCCCGCCGGTACCGCTGCGGCACGCGCTACGGTGCAGCATCGGCGCAAGGTGCGGACTATCGCGGCGAGCGCGATCGCGGCGTTGGCGATTGCGACGCCGGTGGCGGCGTATGCGGCTGCCGGCAGCGACTCGAACGGGCCGCCGGCCACGCCGGAAGCCTCGACCAGCGCGGTCGAGACCCCGTCGCCGACGGCGCCGTCGACGGCGGCGAGCAGCACCGCCGCGGCGCCGGACGGGCGGATCAGCAAGGCCGATCTGGGTAATGCGACGCTGTCGATCCCGTCGTGGCCGAAGGGTTTCGATGCGGGCTGCCCGACGGGTCCGGTGAAGCTCAGCGGCGGTAAGGCGGGCAGCACCGGCAGTTTCAGGTTGGAGGGCGACCCGGTGTATGTCGACGTCGACCATGACGGGGCGCAGGAGACGGTGATGCTGTTGTCGTGCAGCCCGCAGGGGTCGGACTACAAGGTGCTCGTCTTCGACCGTGACACCGCCGGCGCGATCGTCACGCTGGGGCAGGTTGTCGGTAGTGCCGGTAGTGAGGGCCGGCAGGGTACCGACATTGAGACGATCTGGCAGGTGCAGGCCGGCGACGGCGGGCAGGTCAGGGTTGATGTGGGTGAGTACCGGCCGTGCTGTGACATGGCGCAGGCGTCGCAGCACCAGTGGCGTACCTACGGCTGGAACGGCACGGCGTTCGCGCAGACCGGTGGGCCGACCGCGTTCGGGCCGAACCCGAACATCACCGACGTGACCGTTGCCGCGGGCAAGTTGACGATGACCGCGACGGGCTCGGGTACGTGGGCCGGCACTCTCACGGTGACCGTGCACAACAACGCGCAGTTCGCCACGCCCGGCAAGCTGCGTATCGCGTTCGGGGTGCCTGACACGTGGACGGTTCAGGCGGTCTCGGGCTGCACGATCCAGCCGGACGAGCTGCCGGTGCCCTGCCTCAGCGGCAGCATCCCGGCGGGCGGCTCGAAGGTCTTCACCCTGAAGGTGACCGCGCCCGCCGCGCCGCAGCAGAGCGAAGGCAGCGTCTACTCGTCGGCGCAGGACGACCAGGGCCGCGGCTACCCGTTCCGCAACAACAACGTCGCCCCCGCGAAGTTCCAGATCGTCCAGGGCTGACACAACAGCACAAGCCCGGTTCCACGGTCGCCGACCGCGGAACCGGGCTTGTCCTGGGATGGACTCCCGTGAATGCGCGACACGCCATCTGCCAACTCCCGCGGATTGGACGGCAGCGTGGGCGCTTCGTAGGGTGAGGCGTGGACGCGGGACGATACCGGCTCGGCATCGACGTAGGTACATCCAACACGGTCGCTCTCGTGAGCGAGCCGTCCGGGCGGGTCGTACCGCTGCTGTTCGACTCCTCGCCGCTGCTGTCCTCGGCCGTGTACGCCGGGCCCGACGGCACCCTGCTCGTCGGCCTCGACGCGGAGCGCGCAGCGGCGGGCCACCCGGCCGGACTCGAGCGCAACCCCAAGCGGCGCATCGACGAGGGCTCGGTGTGGCTGGCCGACCGGGCGGTCGCCGTCGTCGACCTCATCGCCGCCCTGCTGGTCCGCATCGCCGGCGAGGCGCGGCGGGTGGCCGGGCGGGCGCCGGACGAGGTTGCGCTGACCCACCCGGCGACGTGGGGCCCGGTCCGCCTGGCCACGCTCGCCGACGCGGCCTCCCGTGCGGGCCTCGCTCCGGTGCGTTTCGTCCCGGAGCCGGTCGCCGCCGCGTCGTACTTCGCCGCCACTTCCGAGCGCCGGCTGCCGACCGGCCGCTGCCTCGTGGTGTACGACCTGGGTGCCGGCACGTTCGACGCGACCGTGCTGCGCGCCGAGGCGGACGGCTTCGCGACCCTCGCAACGGCGGGCCTGGACGACGTCGGCGGGCTCGACATCGACGCGGTCGTGGTCGCGCACGCCCGCGCACACACCGGGGCCGCCGCTGCCGAGTGGCGCCGGCTGGACTGGCCGCAGAACCCGGCCGACCAGCGCGCCCGTCAGCAGCTGTGGGCCGGCGCGAAGGCGGCGAAGGAACAGCTGTCGCGGCACCCGGCGGTGGACCTGCACGTGCCGCTCGTCGACGCGGAGGTGCGCCTGACCCGCGAGGAGTTCGACGCGCTGGCCCGCCCCCACCTCGACCGGACCGCAGCGCGGACCCTGGCGGTGTTGCAGGAGGCCGCGGTACCGCCGGAAATGGTCGGCGGCGTCTACCTCGTCGGCGGCTCGTCCCGGCTGCCGCTCGCGGCGACCGTGTTGCACCGGACGCTACGCATCGCGCCGACGGTGCTCGACCACCCGGAGCTGGTCGTGGCCGAGGGCGCGCTCTACGGCGGCACCCCCGACCCGGTCAGCCTCGCCATGCCGGTGAGCCCGGCGATCCCGGTCAGCCCGCCGATGCCCCCAGGGCCGGATTTCACGGTCAGCGCGCCGATCCCGACCAGCGTCACGCCGCCGACCGGCGAGCCCGCGGTCCCGGTCGCGACGGCGTACCCGGTCCAGGCGCCGCCACCGGCTCAGACACCGCCGCCGGTGCGGACGCCCGTACGTCAACCGGCAGTGCCCGACACCGGCGGCGGGCGGCGCGGCTCGACCACCGGCATCGCGGCAGGTTTCCTCGTGATCCTCGTCCTGGTGGCCATCGTCGTTTCCGCGGCCCAGCTGTTCGGCGACTCGGGCGGATCCGGCGCCGAATCCGGGCCGTCGTTCACCCCCGAGTGGTCCTGGTCCGCGTCGGGCACCCAGCGTCTCCACGACGATTTCGACAGCCGCGACCTGGCCAAAGCCTGGCACCCGGTCACCGGCGTCTGGAGCATCGGTGACAGCGCCATGACCGGCTTCGGCGACGTGGCCGGCTGGCCGACCGTCATGCTCGACCTGACGCTGCCGCCCGACGTTGTGGTGCACTACCGGACCAAGATGGGCAAAGACGGCGAATCGGACCTGCTGCTGCGGGGCGCCGACGGGCGGTACGTCCGCGTGTTCCTCGACGAGGCCAACAACAGCGTCGCCGTGGGCGACGGGCACCTCAACGGCCGCGGCGGCGCGGACGGCGGCGACCCCGTGACAACCGAACCCCACGAGATCTCGAACGCGACCTGGTACGACGTCACGGTCGAGGCGAAGGGCCGCCACTATTCGGTCACCGTGGACGGCTACGACCTCGTGAACTACGACGACGCGCGAGGCGCCCTGAGCCGGACCGGCGGCCTGGGCTTCGCCAGCAACGGGGCCGGGGTGACCTTCGACGACGTCACCGTCGTGGCGGTCTGAGGTGGCGCGGGTCACTTCGCGAGCCGGGCCGGGTAACCGGACATGACGGCAGCATCGGCCTGACCGCGGACATCAGCCCCCCGGCCGGTCCTGGGTGTGCCGCTAACGTTTCAGGAATGCTGTTGCGCTACCCGTTGTCCGGCGCCGACGCTCAGACGGAGCAGATGGTCCACGCGGCCCAACAGGGCGACCAACAGAGCCTCGCGCTGCTGCTCGAGCACCATTACGCGGGCATGCTCGCCGTGGCCATCCACCTCCTGGGCCACGGCCCCGACGCCGAGGACGCGTGCCAGGACGCCGCCATCACCGCGCTCGCCCGCATCGGCGAGCTGCGCGACGCCGGCGCCGTCCGTGCCTGGCTCCACGCGATCGTCCGCAACAACTGCCGGACGATCCTGCGCGCCCGCAAGCCCGTCCCGGTCGGCACAGCCGGTGAGGACCTGCACGCCTCCGAACTCGACGACCCGGTCGCGTACATCGAGCGCAGCGCCCAGCGCGACTGGATCTGGCACGGCCTGCGGCAACTGTCGCCGACCCTGCAGCCGGTGGCGATGCTGCGCTACTTCACCGAGAACAACTCCTACGAACACATCGCCGCGCTCTGCGGAGTGCCGGTCGGGACCGTACGCAGCCGGCTGAGCGAGGTGCGGCGGCAACTGACCATCACGCTTCCTCGCGTGCGTGACGACCGCCACCACGACGCCTCGACGCTGACCGCCGAGCGGCGTGAGGAAGCGGCCGCGATCCTGTCCGCGGTCGCCAACGGCGTGCCACAGCACAAGCTGGACCGACGCTGGGCCGCCGACATGGCCATGCGATGGCCCAGCGGCACCGTCTCGACCGGGTTGGGCTCGATCTTCGCCGCCATGGGCAGCGACTACAACAGCGGCGTGCGGTACCGGCTGGTCAACGTCGTGGCCGGGCCGGGCATCACGATCTGGGAGAACGAGTTCATCAACCCCCCGGAGGACCCCGACCACTGCCCACCGGCCGCCACCTGGCTGCTGCGCGAGAAGGCCGGCCTGGTGGGGGAGGTACGCCTCATCCACGCCGCCCGCCCGGGACAGCCGCGCGCCCGGTGACGCCTTGGTGTCCTGCCCGCGCGATCAGCTCGTTCGTCCTATGTGGACGCTGACCTTGGAACGATCGGCGACCTACGAGCCGCCCTCACGCCCGGGCTGGACCTGCCGCCAGGACGCGTCGTCTCCGGCCAAGCCGACGGTTTCGAACCGCTCGCTGACCGCCTTCAGCTGGTCACCCGTCGCGGTGGGGCCGAGTTCGCCCATCTCGAGGAACATCTCCTCGTTGCCGGAGGGTGAGCACACGAACAGCAGTTTGCCGCCCGTCGCGGTGGTGAAGGTGTGCTGGCTACCCTTCGGAATGACCACCATGTCGCCCGGCCCGCCGGAGAACGTTGCGTTGCCGACCCGGAACTCGTAGTCGCCGGCGAGTACATAAGCGATTTTGGCAAAGCCATTGTGCGCGTGCGGCGGGTTCTCGGTGATGACCGCGTGGTCGAAGGTGAAGACGCCGAGAGCGTCGGCAACATCCCGGCCCCTCAGCAGCACCTCCGGAACATGCGGACCGCCGAGGGCCACGCGTTGCCCCGCACCAGAGCGGACGACCCATCCGTCGCTACCCCAATTGCTCACAGTCTCTCCAACCTGTCGATCGCCATGCGACTCCGCGCCATCCGCGCGCTTCCCTCCGGCGGGAAGCGAGGACGCGGTCCATCAACTGGATGCGGCCCGCGGGCGAAGAGTTCGGTTGGCGGGGACCGAAACCGCGCCAAGGTCGCCTACCCGGGTCGCGACCGAGAATGTCGCCTCGGCAACCGAACTTTCGGGCCACGACCGCAGTCCTGGGGGTATGCAAACGAACTCGATCCACGACCTGCAGCCGCAACTGACCGCCAACCGGTCGTACTGGAGCGGCTGGGCCGGCAGCTCACCCGATACCGACCTGCCCATGTATCGCACCGAAATCCAGCAGCCCCTCCTCAACGGGGTGCTGCGGATCCGCAACAGGGGGCTGGACGAGGCGATCGCGGAGGCCAGGCAGCAGTTGGCCGGCACGCGATGGAGCTGGTGGGTCGGGGCAGACAGCGACGAGGGCACCGCCGAGGGCCTGCTCGCACGCGGGGCGGAGCTGACCGTCGACATGCCGGTCATGGCGGTCGACGTGGCCACCGTCACCAGCACGGTGCCGACGCCGTCCGGCCTGAAGATCCGCGTGGTCACCGACCGGGCCGAGATGTACGACTACGTGCGGGCATACGCCGAGCCGCTCGGATTCACCGACGGCGACCTCGACACGGTTGTGGACCGCGAGATGCGCCACGCCGACTCCAGCGTGGTCCGGCTCGCCGGCGTCGTCGACGGCAGGACCGTCGGCACCTGCACGCTGGCGCTCGCCACTGACAGGGGCGCTCTGTACTGCATCGCGACCGACCGGAACTACCGGCGACGGGCCATCGCGACCGCCCTCACGATGGAGGCCCTGCGAATCACCCGGGAGTCGGGCCGGCGCATCGCCACACTCCAGGCGAGCAGCGAGGGCGAGCCGGTGTACCGGCGCATCGGCTTCGAGACCGTGGGCCGTTACCGGCTCTTCCGCCTGCCCGAATGAACGGCGGCAACGACGGAAGCAAGAACCGCAGCATGCGGAGGTAGATAACCGCGACGGCGGCCGACCCTCGCGACGGCCGCCGTCGTCGAAGCCATGCCCGCCGCGACTGGTCGGTTCTTCCGACGGGCGTTGGCCACGTTGAAGGTGACACCCGTCGAGGTGGTCATGACCCGTCGGGGGCCCGTGGCCCGTCCACATCCCACATCGCGGAGCGCCGGAACAACCCACCCTTGAGGGTAGGCAAGAGGCCTGGATCGAGTAGGTGAGGCCGGCCCGAGCCGGCCCGAGCTAGCGTCTGAGCTGCTTGCGTTGGAAGGGATTTCGCCATGTCATCGACTGAAGCCCTGCTCGCCATCGTCCTGCTACTGCTGATCCTCGCCGGTGTCGCGGCTGCGGCGTACGGCCGATTCCACCGTTCGTCGCGTCGGCGTGGGCGGCGGCTCCGCGGCGTCAGCAGGACGGGCGGAGTCGCGATGCAAGACGGCAGCTCGATCGATCCGGCGGCGGCCAGCGCGGCACCACCGCCCTCCCAAGAGCCACCACCACCCACAGATGTCGATGCTGCAGGCGGCCCGGTCTATGCGGCACCCGCCGGCGGCGGCGTCTACGGGACGGACGACCCGGACGCGCAACAGCCGACCCACCAGCCAGGGGCGGCGTCTGACATGCGCTCGCAGTACCCCGCCATGCAGCAGCCGGGGATCTGGGACACCACGCAGTCCGAGGATTTCCGGCGGCGCTGGCACAAGGTGGAGAGCCGGTTCGTCCAGGACCCGCCGGGCAGCGTCACCGAGGCTCGGCAGTTGGTGGACGAGGCGGTGAAGGCCCTCGCCGAAAGCGTCCACAGCCGCGAAGAGCAGCTCGAGCGCGGCAGCGCGCCGGCGCCCGACAGCATCGCGGACATGCGCAACTCCGTGCTGCAGTACCACCGCCTGCTCGATCGGCTGTTGTCCGTCTGAGCTGCCAGCCGGGCGCGGCCGGATGATCGGTCATCGTCCGTTCCGCTGCTACCGTCCGGCGATGTTGATCCGTACGGTCGGCGCGTGACGATCACCGACGCGGTGCTCGGCATCGACCTCGGCACCTCGACGACCGTTGCGATGCTGGCCGGCAGTGACGGGCCTCCCCGGCCGCTGCTGTTCGACGCCTCCCCGCTGCTGCCCTCCGGCGTATTCGCGACGCCGGATGGCGGGCTGCTCACGGGCGCCGCCGCCGAGCGTGCCGCGATCGCCTACCCGGCCGGCTTCGAACCCACTCCGAAGCTGCGCATCGGTGAGCGGGCCGTGCTGCTCGGCGCGCGGGAGGTCCCGGTCGTCGACCTGATCACGACGGTGCTGCGCCGCGTCGCGAGCGAGGCGATCGACGTTGCCGGCGGGCTGCCGGCCACAGTGGTGCTCACCCACCCGGCGACGTGGTCGCCGGCGCGGTTGGCGGTCCTCGCCGAGAGCGCCGCCCGCGCCGGCCTGGGCAGCGTGCGGCTCGTCGCCGAGCCCCTGGCCGCCGCGGCGTATTGCAATCGGGTGCTCGGCAACCGCCTGCCGCCCGGCAAGTGCCTGGTGGTCTACGACCTCGGCGCCGGCACGTTCGACGTCAGCGCGGTGCGTTTCGACGGTACCGCCGACAAGGTGATCGCAGCGGCGAGCCTCGGCGACGCGGGCGGCCTTGACCTCGACGCGGCCGTGGTGGGCATGGCCCGCAACAGTTCCGGTACCGACCCGGCCGTGTGGCGCCGGCTGGACTGGCCCCAGTCGCCGGCCGACCAGGAGGCCCGGCAACAGCTGTGGCGGGCCGCAATGGCGGTCAAGGAGCACCTGTCCCGGCACGACACCGGCGACCTGCGGTTGCCACTCCTCGACGCGACCATCCACCTGAGCCGGACCGAGTTCGAGGCGCTCGCCGGCCCGTTCCTGGAGCGCACCGTCGACGTGACGCTGTCGACGCTGGCCCAGGCCCGGATCAGCCCGGAGACGGTGGGCGGCGTGCTCGTCGTCGGCGGTGGCGCCCGGGATCCGCTGGCCGCAACCCTGCTCCACCGTGCGATGCGGATTGCTCCGACCGTGGTGGACGCGCCCGAACTGGTGGTCGCCTCGGGCAGCCTGTACATCGCCGCCGCGCCCGCACAAGCAGCGGCTCATCCGCTGCCCGAGCCGCTGGTGCGGCCGGCCGCGTCCTCTGGCGCGGCGGATACGGCGCGTGCCGCCCTTGCCCTGGAACCGGACCGGCCGCCCGTACCGCCCGCCACACCCTACGACCCGTGGCGGGCCGCGCCCGGGACGCCGGTGGTGCCGTTCTCCTCGTCGCCTCCGACGTCCCCGCCGGCGCCGCCGCGCACGGCCCCCGTGGTCCCTCCGGCGGCGCCATCGATGCCGAGGTCCGCGCCGCCGGTGCGGTCACGGCGGCGGCGCCCCTTGGTGGCCACTGTCGCCGCCGTGGCCGTGCTCGCCGTCGCGGGCGGCGCCGGCGCCGTGCTCTGGCGAGCGTCGCACGACGGCCCGGTGCGGGGTCTCGAGCTGGTCGCCGAGATGGACAGCGACCGCGGTGACGTCTCGAGCCTCGCGTTCAGCCCGGACAGCAAACGGCTCGCGGCCGGCGGCATCGGCACCGTACGGCTGTGGAACGTGGCCAAGCCCGGTGCGGCGCAAACCCGGCTCACGGGCGAGCACGACAACGACGACGTCACCAGCGTGCGGTTCAGCCCGGACGGCCACGCGCTGATCGCCGGCGACCTCAACACGATCACCGAGGTGAACCTCGCCGACGCGAGCCGCGATCGCGTGCCGGTCAGCTTCAGCATGACCACCTTCAAGAACGTCGGGATTCCCGGCGGCGTCCACGACATCGTGTTCCGGCGTGACGGCTCCTTCGTCGCCGTCGGGTACGTCAGGGACGGCTACCTGTGCTTCGAGTCCGACCGGACGCGGGACACCTGGCTGGGGCTGTCGATCAAGGCGCAGGACGGCGCCAACGCGGCACACGCCGCGTTCGCCCCCGGCGGTGACCTTGTTGCCGCGGCCGACGGGGCGGAGGTGCGTATCTTCACGACCGCGAGCGGTGCGGCGGTCGGCGCTCCGATCGTCAACGACAAGCCGACGGCGCTGACGTTCAGTCCGGACGGCCGGACGTTGGCGGTGGCGATCTCATCGACGGAAGGCGCCCGCGTGAAGTTCGCGGACGTCAAGACGCTCGCGCCGCGCGGCGAGGCGCTGGCGGTCACGCCCGACGTCGTCCAGTCGATGGCATACAACGCCGACGGCACCCTCATCGCGACCGGTCTCGCGAACACCGACGTCATACTGTGGGACGCCGGCAGCGCCACGATCATCACCCGGCTGAACAAGCACCAGAGGGGTGTGCGCGCGGTCGCGTTCAGCCCCGACAGCAAGTGGCTGGCCACGGGCGACGGCGAGGGCACCGTCCGCCTGTGGCGGATCGAGCGCTAAGCCCGTCGCGTTGCGGCCATCGCCGTGGTGAATGCCCTCATCAACGTGGCGAGTTGCTCAGGATCGCCATCGGGGTCCTCGGGGTGCCATTGCACGCCGAGCGCCCAGCCTGCGGTGCCCTCAAAGGCCTCGACGATCCCGTCCGAGGCGGTCGCGCTGACCAGCAGGCCGGCACCGATGGCATCGACGGCCTGGTGGTGACCGGAGCGGACTTGCAGCTCCACAGGTCCGTAGATGCCGCCCAACAGTGTGCCCGGGATGATCTCGACGCTATGCGTTGTCATCGTTGAGTTGTCCGATTCAACGTTGTGCATCGTCCCGCGGCCCAAATCTTGGATCAGCGACCCGCCTGCGGCAACGTTGAGTATCTGCATGCCACGGCAGATTCCCAGAATCGGCAGACCGGAGTCGAGCGCGGCTCGGGCCAGTCCGAGCTCGAAGGCGTCGGCGGCGGCGTCGAGGCCGTAGAGGTTCTCCACCCGGCGCTGCTGTCCATAGGTGGCGGGATCCAGGTCGGCGCCGCCGAGGATGAGGACGCCGTCCGCGTCGCGCACCAGCTCCGCCGGATCGCCGGCCGGACGGGCAGCGTCAACGAAGCTGACCTCCGCCCCGGCTGCCTCTGCCGCCGAGGCCGCGTTCTTCGCCAGGGTGTGCAGGAACTGCCTGAGCCAGTCGGAGCTCTGTGCCGCATCCATCGAATAGGACGCTAGAAGCCGACCCCGGCACCTCGCGGCGGCCGCTGGGGAGGACTCTGATTGAGGCATGACGCTCCTTCGACCACGACCGGAAGCCGAAACCTACAGCATCCGACGTTCCTCGAGCATCGGGCCGATACGTCGTGGTGAGTGCGACCTATGCCAGGCACTGGGATCCGGGCACGCGGGAGGAGATCGGGCGCGAGGTTGGCGACGTGGCCGCCCTCGTCAGGTGAGGTTGTTGTCGAGTGCGTAGCGGGTGGCCGCGGTGCGGGTCCTCACTTCGATCTTGCGGTAGATGGAGCGGAGATGGGCCCCAACGGTGCGGCTGGGCGGTCGTGCACACCGACGACGAGTTTTGGCAAACGGTGACGCGCGTCGATCGCGCTGGCGGCAATCTGAAGGTGTGCTTCGATGATTTCCTTGAGATTCCGGCCGCGTGCTTCGTGGTGGAGGAGATTGCGCTGTCCGTCGTGGCGCACTGGATGGCCGCCGGGACGCTGCCGCCTGACGCGCCGTTCTCGGACGAACTGTTCGGTCTCTGAGCGATTGCGTTCCCGCGCGCTTGCCCTGCCGCGTGGGCGTCGGATGACGCCCGTCAAGCGCTCAAACGCAGTTGAACCCTGATGCCCGTGGGAGGATGACGCTGCAGGTCTTGAGGGGGTTGGGTGGAGCGAAGCTCCCCCAATGGGGAGCGAGCGCAGCGAGCGCGAAATACACGCGATCAACAACGGCAAGCGACCCCCGCCGCGAAGCAGGGGCCGCCGATTTGATCGCGTACGCCGCGTAGGACTTGAACCTACAACCGGCAGATTAAGAGGCACGACCGCAGCAACGGTCGGAGGGCTCAGTGCAGCGGCTGCGCGGTGAGCCGGTGTTGGCCACGGTCGTGATCGTGCGTGGCGGTTGCTGTCATCGCTGCTGTCGGCGCGACAGCTCAGCGCGTCGAATGAAGGGCAGCATCGGCAACCTGATGAACGATGCCACTGAGAGCGAGTACGGCGCCTGGGTGGACGTGGCCGGCGAGCGACCTGGTCCACCTCCTCGGGAACCGGGCCGCGGGCACTCCCACCGTGAAGGTCAAGGCAGCACCCAGTGTGGATGCCCGTTGTGGTCGACGTCCCGGCATACGTATGCCTTGCCGCTCGCGCTGTACCCGATCCAGCCCTCCTCCGCGACCTTGCAGAACGCACCAGGCGTGATGTAGCCCGAGTGGGTCGGCTGCCCTGCCGGGGGCGGCGCGGCCTTCGTGGTCGTCCGCACCGGCGGTGGCGGAGGAGGGGCTGCCTTCGTCGTGGTCTGCACCGGCGGCGGTGCCTGGGTGGTCGGCACCGGCGGTGCCTGGGTGGTCGGCACGGCCGTCGGCGACGGCGACTCCGACGGGGATGGCGATAGCGACTCGGTCGGCGTCTCCGGCTGCTGATCCGGCGTCGTCACCACAACGATGTTCGACCTGGGTGGTGCCGGTGACTTCGACGGCGTCGGCCCCACGATCGCGCCGAGCGCGACCGCGCCACCACAGCAGAGCACCAGCGTCGAGGTCAGCCCCAGCCCGACCGCCGACACGATTCGCTGCGGCTTCGACATCCGCGCCCACAGCTCCGGCAACCCCACGATGCGGTCCTCCCACAAAAGAGCAGGCGGACATCGTGACACCGATTGTCCTGCGCGAATATCGGCCGGATGGCGTACGCGCTCCGGGTGTGCTGACGACCTGCGAGAACGGCTCTCTGCCGGGGTATGACCCGTCACAAGCTGGGTCTAGCTCGGCCGCCAAACGGATTGCCGCCAATACGGATCGGAGCGGGCCAACCGCGTGCGGGTTAGGCGTCACCTGTTGTAGGAGCAATGGCGCGTTGCTGTCGTTCGACCCTGGACCAAGGGATTCCCGGCGATGGGGTTCAGTGCGGTCGATCTCGTTGCGCCGCAACGGTTGCGGGCCGGACTGGGTTGGACTCGGTCCGGTCGGTTGCTGTACTCGTTATCAGGAGGTGCGTGACACAACCCGGCGCTAGAGCGTGATCGTGGGGACTTTGCCGCCTGGACCGACGGCGAGCACCTCGGGAAGGCCCTCGCGCAACGCGTTGAGTTCGTCCGCTGTGATGCCGAGACGCAGCGTCAGTTCTCGGGGCCACTCAAATAGACGTTGGGCCTCGTCATCGAACGTAAGCACAAGACCCATGCCATCGAGGCTGACGGAGAGCAGACCGCCATACAGGGTTGCGTGACTGGTCATCATCGTCACCAGCTCCTCGACACCGTCGCCAGGCTGGAACTTGGTCGGTGGGCCGTCAACGATGCAGTAGCCCCAGTCGCGATCTTCCTCATCGGCAAGCTGAAACTCGATGTACCGTCTGCCCTCGGTGGAATCGGCGAACAAGGCGACCGCCAAGTAGGCAAGACCGGCCTCCTGCCTGGTGTAGCGGGTTACTGTCGACCGATAGACGTTCCAGACCACGGGCGCGACCTCCATGAGGGAAGACAACCCTACCCGCAGTCCTGCAGGGTGTAGTGGGCCCCAGAGCCCTCACTGCCTGTCGGTGACCGATGGTCGTCTTGCCGGAAGTGTCATCCGTGTCCTGATAACGATCTGTCGCGCAGGTCCTGAGACCCGACATATGTGACTAGGCGCGCGGTGGGGTCCAACACTTGCGGTCGCGTGGCGTTGCTCTTGCAGGTAAGACGTCCCTGTCATGCCTGCTCGTGCCTCTCATATGCCCCACCATCGAGAACGGCTGGGCTGTTGCCCGGCCCCCACAGACTTTCTAGATCACCGTGCCCTAGGCAGGCGACAAGCCGCGCCTCGTCCGCCGCGAGGAATAGCAGGAACCAGCATCCCGGCGCGTTGAGCCGCACTCGCCCGAGCCGTATGGGTAGATCGCCGTAGTCCGCCAACTGCTTGAGCCCGCCTCATATCCAACGGTGCTGACCCAGTCCTCCTGCATCAGAGCGTGTCTGAACCGGTAGGTCGACCGCATGCCGAACGCTGGCGCCTGCTTGTCCCACACTGTCACCTCGGCGTTGAGACGCAACGCAGCCTTGCAAGCCTCGCCAGCTGTACCGGCGTCGTCCAAGAGCGTCTCTACCTCAACCCGTCGCACGAGAGCCGATCCTCGCGCACCGGAAGCCGCCCGCTCAACGTCGACCTAACTCGACGGCAGCATCGGATCGTGCAAACGCTGCAGCGCGTGCGGGGCGAAGGTGTCGTCTACGGCCCACCGAGGTCGCGGAGTTCTCGGCGGTCCGTCACCTTGCCCAAGCTCGTTGTTGGGGCGCTCACTCGGCACCCGGCGGTGCAGCGGGCCGAGCGGGAAGCGGCGGGTGACGACTGGGAGCGAAACTGGCCTGGTGTTCACCACGGCCACCGGGGGGTACTTGAGGCGCGCAACCTCAGCACCACCTATGCCCGGCTGATCAAGCGGGCCGGAGTGCGCCCGATCCGGTTCCATGACCTGCGGCACATGTGCGCGACCCTGCTGCTGCGCGGTGGTGTGTCGCCTCGGGTGGTGATGGAGATCCTTGGTCACTCCCAGATCGCCGTCACGGTGAACACGTGCGGTCATGCGCTGCCAGTCGTGCAGCACGAGGCGGCCGGCCGGATGGATGACGCACCGGGGGAGATCGAGCCGGCGTGGCGTTCCTGCCCAGTGTCGCGCTTTGGCTCGGCACCGATTCGGTCTTCGAGCGCTCGCCCCTGCCGTGTGGACGTCAACTGATACCAGCCAAGCGCCCAACCCGCCGTCGAACCCTGATGGCCGTGGGATCGCAACGGTGCAGGTTTTGAGGGGGTGTGGGTGGAGCGGAGCTCCCCCGCCGCGAGCGAAGCGAGCTAATGAGACTGACTGGTACGCCGCGTAGGACTTGAACCTACAACCCGCAGATTAAGAGGCACGATCACGGTGGCGGTTGAGCGGGCGCCGCGCAGGCCCGTGTGTCTTGCCACGGTGGGGGTCGATGGTTGCTGTTCGGAGCGGTTGCTGTCGTCGTTGCTGTCGCCCTAGTCGTCAAGCCCCTGCACCTCCTCGTTCCACCGCCGCGGCTCCTCCGCAAGCTGTCGAACCTCGTCCGGCACGGGCTGCGGGAAGCGGGGCACCGCTTCGGCGATCTCCTCCGTCGCTTCCTCGCCGATGACCTGCCCGATGGCGTCCCAGACGATCATTCGCGCCCGGGAAAGCTGAGGGGCGACCAACCAGTCCTTCACGTACTGGTCGAGCATGCGTGCGTCGGCGTCACCACCCGGCTGCCGCGAGCCGATGCAGTCCAGCGAGATCACGACACTCTCAAGGACTCGGGCCAACTTGATCGCCTGTTCCAGAGGGATCGACACCACACGTTCATCAGCCTTGACGCCCATGCTCGCCCCTTCCGACACGGCTGGCGGGAACCCTACAGCCGGCCCCGGTGCAGGAACACCGCTTTAGGAGAGCGGTGCCTGTTCCCGTGGGTATTCAGGCGTTCACCTGGGCAAACTCGGTCTGGAGACCTCGTGCCTTGTGGCAGTTGGCCGCGTATTTACCGTCGGGGCGCTCGGACGTGACCGGTATTCGGATCCGTGGTCATTCGCAATATCGGCGATTCTATGTGCGCGCCTACCTGCGCCCCTGGTTGTCGACCCGACTCGGCGTGCAGTGCGCAGGGCTACCGCGAGCATGGCTCAGCCCCGGTCACCACTGTCCGGTCGGGCCGGCGCGCCGCTGTGGGGCCGTGCAGTGGTGCGACGGGAGGCTCCCGGCGGCTACCGGAACGCAGCTCAATCGGTCGGACGGAATGGCTCGGCACGATGTCGCCGAGGATTGTGCTGTCGTCTCACCTCCACAGTTTGGCCGTGCCGTCCCCGCTGCCGATGGCCAGGGTGCGCCCGTCGGGGCTGAACGCCCCGCCGAATGCGGCGCCGGTGGGAAGGGCGGCGGCGGGTGTGGGACGGGCCGGATCGGTGATGTTCCATAGCCTCGTGCCGTCCCCGCTGGCGGTGGCCAGGGTGCGCCCGTCGGGGCTGAACGCCACCCAGAGCACGCTGTTGGTGTGGCCGGTGAGGGTGGCGGCGGGTGTGGGGTGGGCCGGATCGGTGATGTTCCATAGCCTCGCCGTTTCGTCCTTGCTGGCGGTGGCCAGGGTGCGCCCGTCGGGGCTAAACGCCACCGAGACCACGATGTCGGTGTGGCCGGTGAGGGTGGCGGCGGGTGTGGGGTGGGCCGGATCGGTGATGTTCCATAGCCTGGCCGTGTTGTCCTCGCTGGCGGTGGCCAGGGTGCGCCCGTCGGGGCTGAATGCCACCGAGGGCACGCTGTTGGTGTGGCCGGTGAGGGTCGCGGCCGGTGTGGGGTGGGCCGGATCGGTGATGTTCCAGAGCCTGGCCGTGTTGTCCTGGCTGGCGGTGGCCAGGGTGCGCCCGTCGGGGCTGAACGCCACCGAGAACACGCTGTTGGTGTGGCCGGTGAGGGTGGCGGCGGGTGTGGGGTGGGCCGGATCGGTGATGTTCCAGAGCCTGGCCGTTTCGTCCTTGCTGGCGGTGGCCAGGGTGCGCCCGTCGGGGCTGAATGCCACCGAGGACACGATGTCGGTGTGGCCGGTGAGGGTCGCGGCGGGTGTGGGGTGGGCCGGATCAGTAATGTTCCAGAGCCTGGCCGTGTTGTCCTGGCCGGCGGTGGCCAGGGTGCGCCCGTCGGGGCTAAACGCCACCTCTGACAGCAGCCCGGTGCCGGTGCCGGTGAGGGTGGCGGTGAGTGTCCGGATGGACGCGCTCGAGCCGGGCGAGCCGGTGGGATGGGACGGGCTCGAAGGGCTGAAAGAAGCTGACGGTTGGGCGGAATTGCTCGGTGGACCGTCGACTGCTTCGGTGCCGTCGCCGGGGCGGGTCAGGAATGGAAGGCTGGCCAGGGCGAGGACAACGACGATGGCGATCAGGCCGACGGCAAGCCAGCGACGCGAGCGTAGCGGCCCGCGTCGGGGGAACCGTCCGGAGATGTCAGCGAGGACCAGTGGTGGCGTCGTAACGTCGAGACTGTCGATGCGGGGCGCCTGTGCGACCGCGGACGTATCGCCAGTCGCGGTGTCGTCGGGCAGCGGTGTCTCTGTCGTGGCCACGCCGCTATCGAGGTTTGCATCTTGCGATGGGTTGACGGTGATCTCCGCCGCGGCACCAGGCCGCGTCGTCCGATCGTCGAGGCTGTCCGCAGCCGGCGCCGTTGACACAACGGCCGCCTCCGGGGCAGGTGCCGCCGCAGGGGCGGTGATCGAAGGTTGGTGTGGGTGGTCGGCAGCGTCCCACGGTGGCTGGGTTTGGCGGGGGGCGGAGGCGGGGATTGTGCCGTTGTCGGGGTCCGTGGGGCTCGAGTGGACCGCGCCGTCGGCAACGACGAGTTGTGGTTCCTCGATGGCCGTGGCGGGTCGGCCTGACGCCCGATGCAGCATCGTGGCCACCAGCGGTGTGCGGGTAGCGCCGCCGACGAGGAACCAGCCAGCCACGCCGTCCGGCCGGACGCGGGCCTCCCGAACCGTTGCCAGCGTGGTCGCGATCGTCCTGTTCAGCACGTCGGTCGCGGCGTGTTCGAACTCTTCCCGGGTGAGGATGACGTCGCGCTGGGCCGCAGCCACGTAGATCGTCGCGGTCGACTCGCGGGTCAGTGTCTCCCGGGCCTCACGCGCGTCCTGCCATAACTGCAAGCGGTGGCGGCGCCCGTCCGCGTCCGTCGGGTCGTCGAGGGCCCGCCACGCCTGCGGCGCCGAGTCGGCCAGCACCGCTCCGACATGCGACACGACCAGTGCGTCCAGGTCGAGACCGCCGACGTCGTCGAACCCGCGGTAGGCCAACGTCTCGAATCCCTCGCCGGTTCGCTGCACGACGCTCACATCGAAGGTACCCGCACCAAGGTCGTAGACCACGACGTCCTGTCCCACGGCGACCCTGTTGCCCAGCACGGTGGTGAAGTAGGCGGCTGCTGCGACCGGCTCGGCCAGCAGCACCGGCGCTGGCAGCCCCGCCCGCTGTGCCGCGTCCATGAGCACCTTGCGCCGTGTCGGCCCCCACGCCACGGGGTGCGTGAGGGTGACCCGGTCGACCGGGCTGTCGGCGATCCTCCGGGCTTCGGTGCCCACCCGTTCCAGCACTGCCGCGACCAGATCGGTCACCGTGAAGACGCGGTCGCCGAGCAACACGTCAAGCTCATCGATACGACGTTTCGGGTTCGGCTCGAACCGGGCCGGATCGGCGCGGGCGGCCCGCTCCGCATCACGGCCAACCAACAGCCGGCCGTCCACTGTGGCGAACACCGCCGAAGGCAGCAACGGTGAACTGTCGAACAGCAACGGCCGGCTCCGCCCGTCCGGCCACCGCAGCACCGCGACCGTGTTGGACGTGCCGTAATCGATGCCCAGATGAAGATCCGCCACGCGCAGCAACAGTAGGGCCACTCAACCAACAAGACATCAGCCGAACCGGCGCTATTTGGGTTGCGCAACCATCGGAGGTGATAAACCTGCTTCCAGGCGGCAGCTAGGTCGCTCGGGCGGAACCAGACGCCGTTCGGCGCACTGCAGCCCGATCGGATCGAGAAGCCTTCAACCTTCGATTCCCGGCGATTGGGTCCAGTGCGGTCGGCCCCGTTGCGTTGCAACGACTACGGGTCGGACCAGGTTGGGCTCGGTCCGGTCGGTTGCTGTATTCCGCTGCTGTACATGCCGCTGGCGAGCCGCAGATTAAACGCAAGGGGGCCGTCGGAACTCTGACCAGTGCGCGTCATGCATGTGGCTATACGGTCGATTCTGCACGTCGATCCGGTCAGCTACGGTCGCTATTTGATCTTCCTCGTCGGCCGCATCCAATGGCCGATCCCCCCGAAATCTTGGAGGCAGACGTGCAGCCGTGTCCAACCTGCGGCGGCATGGGCGTTGATGCGAACGGCTACTGCTTGCATTGCCGCACCTATCGAGGGGTCCCACAGGGGCCGCAATCGCCGACGAGCGG
>NZ_BAABAT010000033.1:0-118909 GCF_039537565.1 Dactylosporangium darangshiense | reverse complement strand
ATAGTGTTACGGCGGCCATAGCGGAGGGGAAACGCCCGGTCCCATTCCGAACCCGGAAGCTAAGCCCTCCAGCGCCGATGGTACTGCACCCGAGAGAGTGTGGGAGAGTAGGACGCCGCCGGACAAATTTTGGCTCAGGGCCCCACCATTCGGTGGGGCCCTGACGCATTTCCGGGGACGCACTCGTCGAGTTCGGTGGTGCTCCGTGAGGGCGCCGGCGACGTTTTGTTTCCGCGATCATGCGATTTCCGCTGCGGAGCGGGCCGGTTTCGCGGCAACGCGGAAACACAATGCTGGGAAGCGGGTCAGCTGAGGTCCAGGCGGGCCAGTTGCGTCCGGCTGGCGACGTTCAGCTTCGGGAATGCGCGATACAGGTGGTAGCTCACCGTCTTCGGGCTGATGAAGAGCTGCGCGCCGATCTCGCGGTTCGTCAAGCCGGCCGCGACCAGTCGTACGATCTGCAGCTCCTGCGGAGAGAGCACCGACAGTGCGTCGCCCGGCGGGGGCGTTGTCGACGGTTGCTCGCCGGCGGCGCGCAGCTCGGCGCGGGCGCGGGCGGACCACGGGGCCGCGCCTAGACGATCGAAGAGTTCGGCGGCGGCGCGCAATTGCGTGCGGGCCTCATTCTTGTGGCGTTCCCGGCGCAGGCGTTCACCGAATGCCAGGTGCGTGCGCGCAGCCTCCCATGGCCGTCCGTCGACGGCATGGTGGGTCAATGCGGTCTCGAAATGCGTGCGCCAGTCGGCCTCGAGCAGGGCACGACACCGCGCGAGCACCGCGTCCGACCATGGGCGGCGTGCAGCGTCGGCCCAGGCCGCGAAGCGAGCGCATGCATGCTCGGCTCGGGTGCGGTCGCCGGATCGAACCGCAGCCTCGACCTGCTCCGGGCGACGGGCGCGACCCCGGGTCAGATCCGGCGGATGGTGTACAGCGAGGCGCTCCTCGTCGCCGTCGTCGCCTCCGCCGCCGGGGCGCTGGCCGGGCCCGCGCTCGGCCGGCGGCTGCTGCCCTGGGCGGCGCCGAGCTGGATCACCGCACCGAGCGACCACTCCTGGCCGGGGTGGACCGCGTTCGGCACCGGCACCGCCGTCGCGCTGCTCGGCGCGGTCGCGGCCGCGTGGCGGGCCGGCCGCATGCGCCCGGGCGAGGCGTTGCACGACGCCGCCGTCGAGGACCGCGCGATGCCGCTCACCCGCCGCCTGCTCGGGATCGTGGTGCTGCTCGGTGCCCTGGCGATGATGGCCGCCACGGCGATCGGGGATCCGGGCTCGGCGACGAACCGCAAGACGTACATGCCGGTCGTGATGCTCCTCGTGGCCGGCGCCGGGCTGCTCGCGCCCGCGCTGGTCCGCCCGGTCGCGCGGTTGCTCACCGCGCCGCTGTCGCGGCTGCGAGGCGCGGCGGCGCTGGTCGCGTCGACGTCGGCGACGGCCTCGGCCCGGCGTACCGCCGCGATCGCCGCGCCGGTGCTGGTCACGGTCGGCCTGGCCGCGTCGCTGCTCATGCCGGCCACGTTCACGCCTTCGTCGCTGGCCGCGCTGCTGGCCGGCCACGACGCGAGGATCGCGACCGCGCCGGCTGCGGAGCCCGGCAACTCGGCGAGCCGCACCGGGTTGCTGGTGGTGCTGGCGATCGTCCTCGGGTACACGACCCTGGCGTTGGTCAACACCCTGCTGATGGCGGCACCCGACCGCGCCGGCGAGCACCGCACCCTGCGCCTGCTGGGCGCCACCGCGCCGCAGGTGCTGCGCGCGACGACCCTGGAGGTCCTCGTCGCGTTTGCCGTGGGTGTGGTACTCGCCGTGCTCTGCCTGGCGGCAACGGTCATCGGGTTGTGGCTCGCGCTGCTGCGCCTCGCCGGCCCGCTGCCGATCACGTTCCCGTGGCCGATCGTCGGCGCCGTCACGGCCGGCACCGCGCTGCTGGCGGTGCTGACCGCGGCTACTGCCACACGGGGTCGCCCAGCAACGAACGGGCGGCCCGCCGGGTGTCGGTGAAGGCATGCCGGCAGCTCCACGCATCCCGGTGTATCGCGGGCGACGCGGCGATGAGCGCGCCGCACTCGTCCTCGAACAGCCACCGGAAGTGCCCGTCCGCCACCTGCACGACGTCCAGTTCCCCGTTCATGTCCCGAATCCGCTCGACGGCCGGCTGCCACCGCCCCGGCCGCGGCACGTGCGCGAGTACGTCGGACCGTCCTTCGGTCCGCTGGATCATTCGCCAGGGCTCACCATCTCCCTGCGGCCCGGGCAACACCAGAATCACCGCAGGCGCCCCCTTCCGCTCGGTCCACCGTTCACTCGGCGAATGCCCGGCTTCGGCCCTTCTAACCTCCTGACCTGGGTTCGCGGTCGGGGCCGGGGGTCCGCCGCGACACCCCGGCCCGGCTGAAACCTCAGAAGGCGGAGTTTGCGCTGATCAGGAAGCCGGAGTCGATGCGGGTACCGGCGTTGGTGTAGCAGGCGACGTCGCGGACCACGATGTCCGTGCCGATGTAGAACCAGGACGTCAGCAGGTTGCAGAAGTCCGGCGCCGGGCCGGTCGCGGTGACCTGGACGGTGGCGGGGGTGACGGCCAGCTGCGGGAAGCGGACCAGCGACAGGCCGGTGCCGGCCGGGGTCAGGGTGTTGACCGCCGGGCCGAGGACGGAGTTGAAGTTCGTCGACGCGGGGCCGAGCGGCGGGGCGTTCCACAGGTAGCCGAAGTACTTCGGGGGCCAGCCCGCACCGTACAGCGACTGCTGGTACTGGTACGTCAGCGTGAACCGGGTGTTGAGCGGCGCGCCCGTCGGGCCGAAGCAGGAGACCAGGATCTGCTGGCCGGCCGGGGACGAGCTCCACTTCGCGACCTTGCAGCGCGCCGGTGCGACGTTGACGGCGGTGGCCTGCAGGCTGCCGTCGACCGGGCCGGGCGTGCTGAGGTTCGGCATCTTCACCAGCCACTGGCCGACGGCCAGCGGGGTCACCGAGTTCACCGCGCCGGCGGAGTTGAACTGGCTGACCAGGGCGCCGGTGGGCTGGGCGTCGACGTAGCCGAAGCGGCCGTTGATCGCGATCGTGGGCGGGCTGCTGCTCTCGAAGATTGCCGTGAAGGCGGTGAAGGCGGGGGTGCCGCCGGCCTTGTAGCAGTCGATGTACACGACCTCGTCGAGGCCCGCCGGGCCCCAGGTGTTGGCCTGGCACCAGTACGGTGCGTCGTTGATGGCGGTCACGTGGACCACGCCCCGCGCGGCGGCGGCGCCGGGGAACAGGACGCGATACCGGCCGACGGGGCCGGTGACGACGGTGGTGGTCGCGGGCAGCGTGCCGGTGGCAACGGTGGCGGAGCCGTTCCACTGCACGAACGCGACCTTGTCCGGCAGGGCCGCGCTGGCGGGCGCGGCCGTGGTCAGGACGGCGGCCGCGGCGGCGGCCGGCAGGAGCGAGGCCAGGATGGCCAGTCGTCTCATCATGGCAGGAATAGAAACATAACGATCTATCTATGAGTGTCGGGCAGATTACACACCGCAAGGACGGTGCATGGTGTAGCTAGCCCCACCCCGGCCCGGTATTCAGCCCCGATCCGGCGACGGCCCTCGATTCGTAGCGTCTTGGGCATGGAACACGCGTTGGAGATCCAGGGGCTGACCAAGCGCTTCGGCGACAAGGTCGCCGTCGACGGCATCGGGCTCGCCGTGCCTCGCGGCTCGTTCTACGGGCTCGTCGGGCAGAACGGCGCCGGCAAGACCACCACGCTCGCCATGGCGGTCGGGCTGCTGCGCCCCGACGCCGGCAGCGCCCGCATCTTCGGCGCCGACGTGTGGGCCGAGCCCGCGAAGGCCAAGGCGCTCGTCGGGGTGCTGCCCGACGGGCTCGCGATGCCGGAGCGGCTGACCGGGCGTGAGGTGCTCACCTACCTCGGCCTGCTGCGCGGGCTGCCGCGCGACGTCGTGGCCGCACGGGCCGAGGAGCTGCTCGCCGTGCTCGAGCTCGACGACGCCGGAAGGACGCTCGTCATCGAGTACTCCACCGGCATGCGCAAGAAGATCGGGCTGGCCACCGCGCTGCTGCACGGGCCGCGGCTGCTCGTGCTCGACGAGCCGTTCGAGGCCGTCGACCCGGTCTCGGCCGCGGCGATCAAGACGATGCTGCGCGGCTTCGTCGCCGCCGGCGGGTCGATCGTGCTGTCCAGCCACGTGATGGCGCTGGTGGAGCAGCTGTGCGACCACGTGGCCGTGGTCGACCGGGGCAAGGTCGTGGCCGCCGGCCCGCTGGACGAGGTGCGCGGGGTGCGGTCGCTGGAGGAGACGTTCGTCGGACTGGTCGGCGGGGAGCGGACCAACAACCTCAAGGAGCTGTCGTGGCTGTCGCGATGACCATGGTTCGGATGAAGGTCGCGATGCTGCGCCACGCGTACCGCGGGCAGCGCGCGCAGACCACCGGCACCGGCGCGGCGATCGGCGCCGTGCTGGCCGCCGGCACCGTGTACCTGGCCTTCCTGGGGCCGGACCTGCTCGCCGCCGGCTACGCGGTCTGGCTGCTCGGCTGGGTGCTCGGCCCGGTCTTCACCGGCGGCGGCGACGAGACGCTGCGCCCGGAGTACTTCGCGCCCCTCGGCCTGCCGCCTCGGCGCCTGGCCGCCGGGCTGCTCACCGGCGCGTTCGTCGGCGTCGCACCCCTGGTCAGCCTCGGCGCCCTGATCGGGCTCGCGGTCGCCGGCGCGCGGCTCGGCGCCGTCAACGCGCTCGTCGCGGTGCCCGCCATCGGGCTGCAGCTGGCCGCGTTCGTGCTGCTGAGCAAGGTCGTCGTCGCGCTGGTCGGGCTCGCCCTGCGCACCCGGGCCGGCGCGATCGCGGCCGGGCTGCTCAACGGCGCCATCGTCGCCGGGCTCGGGCAGATCTGGGTGTTCATGGTCGCCTTCGGGCAGACCGGCACGCCCGCCGCCGTGTGGTACCTGCCGTCGGGGTGGGGCCTGCTCGCGGTGCGCGGCCAGTGGTGGGCGCTCGCGGCGCTGGCCGCGCTGGACCTGCTGCTCCTGGCCGCGTGGGCAGCGCTGCTGGGCCGCCGGGCCGGCGCGACCCGGGTGTCCGGCGGCGGGCGGCGGCCGATCACCGCCGGCACCGCAGCGGGCGCCGTCGTCGCCAAGGAGCTGCGCACCTGGTCGCGCGATCTGGTCCGCAATCACTACCTGGCCTTCGCGCTGTCGTACGGCGTCTGTTTCGCCGCCAGCCCGCTGCTCATCGGCTGGAACGGCATGCTGCCCTACGCCGGGCCGATCTTCGTGGTCATGGCCGCCGGCATGTCCAGCAACCTGTACGGCTCGGACGGCACCGCGCTGTGGCTCACCATGATGGCCGGCGCGAGCGACGTGCGCGGCCGGCAGCTGGCCTGGCTGTCCACGCAGGGCCTCGTCGCGGTCGCGCTCACGGTCGGGTTCACCGCCATCACGGGCGGGCCGTGGCCGCTGGTCCTCGCGCTGCTGGTGGCTCTGCTGGGCGGTGCTGCCGGTCTGGTACCGCTGGTGTCGGTCCTTGCGCTCGTCCCCGCCACCGACCCGCACCGCCGCGCCGGCAACCCGCTGCGCACCAGCGAGGACGACGGCGGCCTGACCGGGCTCGCGTACCTGATGTTCGTCCTCGTCATCCTCACCGGAGCCCCCGCGGGCCTGGTCGCGGTGTTCTTCGGCTGGGCCGGAGTGGCGGTCGGCGTCGTCACCGGCGTCCTGTGCTGGTGGGGCTTCGGCCTGCTCGCCGAGCGCCGGCTGGCCACGCACGCCCCGGAGCTGCTGGACACGATGCGCACCGGCCGCAAGCCCACGTCGCCGGCCAAGCGCTCCTTCCAGGACCTCAGCCGCACCAGGCGCAACATCGCCGGGTGGTGCTTCGGCTTCGGCGCCGTCCCGCTGATCCCGCAGGGCATCCTGGCGGCGGTGTTCGTCGCGAACGGCATGCTGCGCCACTCCTGGTTCCTGGCCACGTACATGCCGGCGGGCTGGCGCTATCCGGTCGCCGCCGGGTTCATCGCCGTCGGGCTGGCCATGTACGGATCCGCCCTCTGGATCGTCCGATCGGCGTCAAATAAGGCCACTACCTGACCGCATCCCTCCGTACCGTCAATTCTGTCAACGACACCAGGAGGGCTTCCCCAATGACCACGATCACCCGCGAGCGCGCCGACCTGCTCGAGTCGCTCGGCGCCGCCCGGTTCTTTCTGCGCCACACCGCCCAGGGCCTCACCGACGCGCAGGCCGCGCACCGCAGCACGGTGAGCGAGCTCTGCATCGGCGGGCTGATCAAGCACGTCACCGAGGTCGAGCGGCAGTGGGCCCGGTTCATCGTCGAGGGCCCCGCGGCAGTCGCCGTCGCCGACGACCCGGCCGCCTACGAGACCTACGCCAACGGCTTCCGCATGCTGCCCGGCGAGACCCTGGCCGGGCTGCTCGAGGAGCACGAGCGGGTGGCCAAGGAGACCGACGAGCTCGTGCGCACCGTGCCCGACCTCGACGCCGAGCACCCGCTGCCGCCGGCGCCGTGGTTCGCACCCGGCGCGCGCCGCAGCCACCGGCGGACGCTGCAGCACATCGTGGCCGAGACCGCGCAGCACGCCGGCCACGCCGACATCATCCGCGAGGCGATCGACGGCCAGAAGACGATGGGCTGATCCCCCCGGGGCTCAGCGGTGCAGCGTCGCGGTCGCGCTGTAGGTGGCGGCGTCCGGGCGGTAGGCCAGTTCCAGGCCGCCGTCCGGGCCCAGGTGCATGGTGAAGATGCCGGTCGGGGTGCACCGGCCCAGGGTGATGGCCTCCTGCGCGCGGATCACGTCGCCGTTGATCGACAGCACCGTGAGGGTGCCCTGGCAGCCGGGTTCGACGTAGCGCACCTGGCCGACCTTGGAGCCCGCGGTGATGTCGATCCGCATTTGGTACACCTTGTTGTTGTCCTGCACATATGACCCGGTCCACGTGCCGGCCCAGCTCGACGGGTAGGCCAGCTCGGCGACCGGCGGCGCGGCCGCGACCGGGGTGGTCACGGCGGCGGCCGGCGTGGTTGGCTGGGCCCCGCCGACGGTGGTGGGCGCCGTGTTCGCGCCGCTCCCGCCGCCCGCGTTGCTCGAGGTGTTCGCGGCCGGCTGCCAGGGGCGGGTGACGGCCAGGACGGCGCCCGCGGCGACCAGGGCGGCGACGATGGCGACCAGGACGATCGTGCTCGTCGGCGAGCGCCGCGCGGGCGCGAACTGGGCCGGGACCGGCGCGGGCGGCGGGGCGCCGTGCCAGGTCGGCGGCATCGGCACCGGTGGGGTCGTGGTGACGAAGGCGGGAGGCGCTGAGGTCGGCGGGGCCGAGACCGGCGCCGGCACCGGGGACGGTGCGCTCACGGGCGCGGCTGCGACCGGGGCGGGGGTGGCAGCCAGCCAGGCCGGCGATACCGGGGCCATAGGCGGTGCGCTGACCTGGGTGGGCGCGGCGTTGACGGGCGCGGGCGGGGTGCTGACCGCGGCGGTCGCGCCGAACGGGGTCACCGGGCCGGGCGTCGGGGTCGCCGGGGCTGCGGCGAGGGCGGTGGAGACGGGACGGTCGCAGAGTGCGCCCTCGGCCACCACCAGCTCCGGCTGGTCGATCACGGTCGGCGCGATGCGCAGGGTCCGGTGCAGCAGCGTCGCGGCCAGGGGGATCCGCGACGAGCCGCCGACCAGGAACACCCCGCCGACGCGCTCCGGCGGGATGCCCGCCTCCTGCAGCGTCGCCAGGGTCGTGGCCGCCGTGCGCTCGAGCTGCACCCGGGCCGCCTTCTCGAACTCCTCCCGCGTCAGGCGCACCTGCCGGTCCACGAGGGGGAGGTGGAGATCGCCG
Organism: Dactylosporangium darangshiense; assembly: GCF_039537565.1. Classification (NCBI taxonomy): domain Bacteria; kingdom Bacillati; phylum Actinomycetota; class Actinomycetes; order Micromonosporales; family Micromonosporaceae; genus Dactylosporangium; species Dactylosporangium darangshiense. Next base: position 111,082 of record NZ_BAABAT010000033.1, on the reverse strand, counting down.
CTCGCGTACCGCGACAGCTGCTCCTTCACCGCCCGCGCCGACTGCCACAGGGTCTGCCGGGCCTGCTGGTCGGCCGGGGTCTGCGGCCAGTCGAGGCGGCGCCAGGCCTCGACCGCGGTCGCCGTCGCGGTGCGCGCGTGGTCGACGACGGCGGCGTCGAGGTCGAGCCCGCCCACGTCGGGCAGGCCCGCCGAGGCGACGACGTCGAACCCGCCGGGCGTCGGCAGCAGGATGCTCAGGTCGAAGGTGCCGGCGCCCAGGTCGTACACCACGATCGCCCGCCCCGCTGGGATGCGCTGGCCGAGCACGGTGGCGAAGTAGCGGGCCGCGGCGACGGGCTCGGGCACGAAGCGCACCGGGGCGATGCCGGCGGCCTGCGCGGCCGCGGACAGCACCTCGAGCCGGGGGCGGCCCCACGCGGCCGGGTGGGTGAGCACGACGTCGGTGACCCGCTGGCCGGCGACCCGGCCTGCCTCGGTGTGCACGCGGTGCAGGACGGCGGCGACCAGGTGCTCGATCGGGAACTCGCGCTCGCCGAGCCACACCGCCCGGTCGTCGATGCGCCGCTTCGGGTTGGCCTCGAAACCGGCGGGCGTGCCGATGGCGGAGCGGACCGCGTCGGCGCCGACCAGCAGGCCGGTGTCGGGGCCGGCGAAGACCGCGGAGGGCAGCAGCGGGGAGCCGTCGAAGAGCAGCGGCCGGACCGGCCCGTCGGGCCCGGCCAGCGCCGCGACCGTGTTCGACGTGCCGAAATCTATTCCTAGCCGATAGCCCCCACTCACATCGCGACCATACGGCCAGCGACCGGGCAGGTGGGATGCCCCGCTCGGACCGTACCGGCGAGCCGAACATCCACCCCGATCCGCTTGTCCGGCTGAAAGTTTCAGAGATATCCGTCGATGTGACCGTAACAATCCGTGGCGCGGTTGACGCAGTTTCGAAACCTCCCTAGGTTCCGCAGGAAAGCGCTTTCCTAGGAGTGGTACATGCAAACCAGAACTGCGCGGCGCGGGGTGCGACTGGCGCTCGCCGCCGCGTCCGGCATCGCCGCCGTCGGCGGGATGACGCTGGTCGTCACCACGGCGGCGTCGGCGGCCACCGTGGACACGAACGCCACCTACGTCATCGTCAACCACAACAGCGGCAAGGTCATCGACGTCTACAACTGGGCGACCAGCGACGGCGCGCCGATCAACCAGTGGACGCGCAACGACCTGGCGGTCCAGCAGTGGAAGTTCGTCGACGCCGGCGGCGGGTACTACAAGATCAAGTCCGTGATGAGCGGCAAGGTCCTGGAGCTGCCCAACGCCACCGACGGGGTGCAGCTGGTCCAGAACGCCGACAGCGGCGCCACCACCCAGCACTTCCGGCTGCAGGACTCGTCCGGCGGGTACGTGCGCTTCGTCAACCGGCACAGCAACAAGGTCCTCGACGTCTGGGAGTGGTCGACCGCCGACGGCGCGAAGATCGCCGGCTACACCGACCTCGACGGGGCCAACCAGCAGTGGCAGCTGGTCAAGCTCGGATCCGGCGGCGGGGGCAGCACCCCGACGTCCGGCGGCGGCAGCACCCCGACCGGCGCCTGGCCCTCCGCCAGCGGCTCGGCCTCGGTCAGCGCGACGATCAAGGTGAGCGGGACGCTCGACGGCGGCATGAAGCGCTACTGCTGCATCGGCGACGGCGGGCAGAGCGAGAGCCAGGACCCGATGTTCGAGCTCGCCGACGGCGCCACGCTCAAGAACGTCATCATCGGCTCGCCCGCCGGCGACGGCGTGCACTGCCTCGGCCGCTGCACCATCCAGAACGTCTGGTGGGAGGACGTGGGCGAGGACGCGGCCACGTTCCTGGGCACCAACGGCGACTCGTACGTCATCGGCGGCGGCGCCAAGTCCGCCTCCGACAAGGTGTTCCAGCACAACGGCAGCGGCACGGTGCACATCAGCAACTTCTACGCCAAGAGCATCGGCAAGCTGTACCGCGGCTGCGGCAACTGCACCAACCACTACGAGCGCCACGTGACCGTGGACAACGTGCTGCTCGACAGCACCAAGTACGTGGTCGGCATCAACACCAACTGGGGCGACACCGCCACGTTGACCCGGGTGGTCGTGCAGAACTCCTCCGGCATCCACATCTGCGCGGAGTACACGGGCGTGGCGAAGGGCAGCGAGCCGAAGTATCTCGGTGACGGGATGGGCGACGGCCACTGCAACTTCAAGTCGTCCGACATCACCTACAAGTGACCCGAACCTACAAGTGACCGGTCGCGGCCCGCGGGAGCCCCACACTCCCGCGGGCCGCGGCTCAGTCCAGCAACGCTGCGGGCAGCTCGATGCGGCCGGGCTCGACCAGCAGGGGCTGCACGGCGTGGTCCTCGTAGAAGCGCACGAAGCCGGCGAAGCCGATGGACTCGCCGTGGCGGGCGACCCGCCCGAGCAGCGCGCGGATCGCCGGGAACTCGTCGGGGTGGATCTCCTGGCGCAGGGTCAGCGCCCAGCCCGGCCGGCCGTCGCGCTCGACGAGCTCGGCGACCAGCGCGCCGGGCAGCTTCCGGCCGGCGCCGCGGTGCGCGAACAGCGGCTCCGGGTCGGTGTCCCACTCGCCGTCGGGGTCCTCGGGGTCGCCGAGCGGGAACGCGGGCCCCGGCGCGCCGCCGGTGAGCGGCAGTGCGTCGGGCTTCGGGCCCTGGCCGAGGTGCCAGCGCAGCTCGGCCAGCTCGTCGTCGGGGATCGCCGGGCTCAGCGCGAGCGTCACCAGCAGCTCGTACATGTCCGACATGGCCGACACTCTATCGCCCGTTCATGAACCTCAGGTCCCGGTCGTCGGCATAGTTGCGCGCCACCGCGGCCGCGCTCACGCCGTGCACGGTCTCGGCACGCGGGTCGGCGCCGGCCTCGCACAGCAGGCGCAGCAGCTCGGGGTCCGCGCCGTTCATGACGCCCACGTACAGCGGGGTCCGATCGACGTTGTCCCGCGCGTCGACGGGCACGCCGGCGGCCAGCAGCGCCGGCAGCACGCGCTCGTAGTCGAGCCACATCGCCATGTGCAGCAGCGACCAGCCGTTGCCGGCGCGCATCAGCGGGTCGATGGTGCCGTCGGCGAGGCCCGCCAGGAGGTACTCGGTGTCGCCGTGCTGCAGGCGGTGGATCACCGCGCGGCGGTGCTCGTGCAGGGCTCGGGGCAGGCGCCCGCGCCCGCGGTGCCAGAACTCCTCGATCGCGAAGCAGCCGCTGCTGGCGCCGCCGAGGGCGCGCAGGGCGGCCTCGCGGGTGTGCTCGACCTCGTCGTGGTCGTGCAGTTGCAGCGCGCCGCTCTGGATGGACATCCGATGCCACTCGCCGTGGCACTTGGCCCGGAAATATCCGATATTTCGGGGTGGCTCGGGCGGAGGCGCCCCGCGTGTTGGTGCGGCCTCCGGGAACAGTGCGGCGCGGATCAGCGGGTGCAGCTCCGACGGCGTCAGAAGGCCGGCCGTGAGCAGGGCGAGCTCGGGCGGTACCGAGGAAGTGGGGATGCGGACCGGCACCTCCAGCCACTCGCCCGGATCGAACGGTTCCGCGGTCACGGGTCCGTCGGCCGGCACGGTCAGCTTCAGGTTGGCGCCGAGGATCGTGGACACCTCGGTCACGCCGAACGCCGCCGCGGCCTCCCGGGCGAGGTCGGCGACGCCAACCGGGTTGGTCGGGGCGCCCTTACCCTGCAGGTTGCCCAGGGCGTCGGGGTTCAGCGCGATGCCGCACTCCCGCCAGGCGGACTCGAAGTCACCGGCGGACAACAGGGAGTACACCCGAGGCTGCATCCACATCGCGTGCAGCCGATCGGTCGCGCGGACGTCCCAGGTGTACCGCGGGGCGAGGTACCAGCGCTCGTACTCGAGGTCGGACAGGCCGACGACGCCCAGGCGCACCCGCTGCGCGCCGGTCGGCGAGCGAGGAAGGCGGACGCACAGGAGCGGTGCGGTGCCGGCGCCCGACCGCGGTGCGAGAACGGCGCTCACCCGGGCCTGCAGCGTCGTGCGGCCGCCCTGGTGGCGCGGCAGGTGCCACCACAGCAGGTCCAGACAGAGGTGGCGCAGGTCGTCCTCGAGCGCCGCGGCCGCCTCGGCGCCGAAACGCTCGCGCACCGCGGCCAGGTCGATGTCGACCGTCGCGGGCAGCAGGGCCGCGGCGGCGCGCCAGTCCCCGGCCGCGCGCAGGCCGGCCGCCCGTTCGACGAGCTCGGGGGAGGGCATCTCGGCGCGGACGCGCGGCCATTGCGGCCAGAGGGACGGTGGAAAGGGCAGGCCGGCCGGAATCGAACCGGCGTCCTCCATCTTCGCAAGGTGGCGTGACGACCTCTGCACTACGGCCTGCCGCGGACGAGGGTACCGGCGGGGCGCGCGCGCATGTGCAGAAGGTATCGACGCGCGGCAAATGCCGGCAACCGGGGGGTTCGCTTTACCGACAGTGCGTGACCGGGCGGCGGTGTAAGGTGGCCGGGTTCGCGATGGTCCGACTGAAGAGGAACCGATGGTCGACGTTGCGCTGCTGCTGGGCGGCCCGTCCGAGGAGCGCGGCATCTCGCTCAACTCCGCACGCTCGGTAGCGGACCACCTCGAGGGCGGCGTCGTCGACCTCAAGGAGATCATCTTCTTCGATCGGCAGGTGCGGCCCTACGCGATCCCGCGCGGGCTGCTCTACTGCAACACCCCGTCCGACTTCGACTTCAAGCTCGCGCACGAGGGCCGCCCGCTCACCGAGGCGGAGCTGCTGGACCGGCTGCGCGGCGTCGACCTGGTGTTCCCGGTCATGCACGGCGCCTTCGGCGAGGACGGGCAGGTCCAGGCGCTGCTCGAGCGGGCCGGCGTGCCCTACGTCGGCACCGGCGCCGAGGCGTGCGCGACGGCCTTCGACAAGTACCGCGCCAAGGAGGCGCTCGACGCGCACGGCATCGGCGCGGTGCCCTCGCTGCTCGTCGACGCCTCGATGTCCGACGTCGAGGCCGAGGAGCTCATCGCCGGCGCGTTCCCCGAGGCCGACAAGCTCGTGCTCAAGCCGGCCAAGGGCGGCTCCAGCATCGACGTGTTCGTCGCCCGCGACCGCGGCGCCGCCGCCGACATCCTGCGCGCGCTGCGCAAGCGCCACGACCGGATCGTCGTGCAGCCCCGCATGACCGGCGTCGAGGTCACCACGATCGTGCTCGAGGGACCGGACGGGCCGGTGGCGCTGATCCCGGTCGAGATCGAGCTGCACAACCGCGCCGGCGACGACGAGATCTTCGACTACCGCCGCAAGTACCTGGCCAGCAACGACTCGCACTACCACTGCCCGCCGCCGCGGGACGACGAGACGATCGCCGGCATCCAGCGCGCCTCCGAGGCCGTGTTCAAGGCCCTGGGCCTGCGCGACTTCGCCCGCATCGACGGCTGGCTGCAGCCCGACGGCACGGTGCTGGTCTCCGACGTCAACCCGATCAGCGGCATGGAGCAGAACAGCTTCCTGTTCATCCAGGCCGCACAGCTGGGCATGGCACACGCCGACGTGCTGCGCGAGGTGCTGCGCGCCGCCGCCCGCCGGTCCGGCCTCGAACTTCCCGCCGTGTTCAGCGGCAGCAGCGCTCAGACGGGACGGCCCGTCGCCGTCCTCTTCGGCGGCGCCACCGCCGAGCGGCAGGTCTCGGTGCTCAGCGGCACCAACGTGTGGCTGAAGCTGGCCCGCTCGGAGCGCTACGCGCCGATGCCCTACCTGCTCTCGCCCGACGGCACGGTCTGGCAGGTGTCGTACTCCACCGCGCTGCGCCACTCGGTCGAGGAGATCGTCTACGCCTGCCGCGACGGCCAGCGCCTCGAGGAGCGCCGCGCCCGGCTCGCCGAGCGCATCATCGAGCGCCTCGCCCTGCCCGCGGAGGCGCGCACCGCGAGCGTCGTCCCGCCGGTGCAGCTGAGCATGGACGAGTTCCTCGCCCGCCACGACCTGGTCTTCATCGCCCTGCACGGCGGCATCGGCGAGAACGGCACCCTGCAGGAGCTCTTCGACCGGCACGGCATCCGCTACAACGGCTCCGGGCCCGAGGCGTCGCGGCTGTGCGCGGACAAGTACGAGACCGGCCGGATCGTCGCCACCCTCGCCGGCGAGGGCATCCACACCGCGCGCCGGATCCGCGTCGACGTCCCCGAGACCGTCGACGAGGGCGCGGCCGGCGCGCTGTGGCAGGACATCATGGCCGAGTGCACCGGCACCCGCGTGGTCGTCAAGCCCCTCGACGACGGCTGCTCGGCCGGCATCGTCCCGCTGGGCAACGCGTCCGACCTGCGCCTGTATCTCGACCTCATCAACGCCGACGCGCGCCGCATCAAGGACGCCGGCTTCTCGCTGCTCGCACCCGAGCAGCTCATCGAGATGCCGACGACCCGCCCGCGCCACCTGCTCTTCGAGGACTACATCGACACCGACGACCTGCGCGTCGAGGACGGCCCCGGCGCCGCCGAGCTGGTCTGGGGCCGCGAGCGCGACACGGGCTGGATCGAGGTCACCGTCGGCGTCCTCGGCTCGAAGGGCGCGATGGCCGCGATGAACCCGAGCATCACGGTGGCCAGCGCCGGCATCCTCAGCCTCGAGGAGAAGTTCATGGGCGGCACCGGCATCAACATCACGCCGCCGCCCGGCCCGCCGCTCGGCCGCGTCGAGCCCGGCGCCGTCGAGGCCGTCCGTACCCGCATCGCCCGCACGGCGAATGCGCTGGGCATGGCCGGATACGGGCGAATTGATGCCTTCATGCACCGCAAAACGGGCGAGGTCATCATCATCGAGGCGAATTCCCTGCCCGGTTTGACGCCGGCAACGGTCTTCTATCACCAGGGCCTGGCCGAGGAGCCCCCGCTGCCGCCGCGCCAGATTCTGGAGCGCATTTTGGACCTCGCCGCGGATTCCTGACGCGCATTTCGTCCGTCGTCGGCCCGGGCGGTTCCACAACGCCCGCCGAATAGCCGATCCATACCGCCTCGGCAATCTTGATACTGGCCGCCGTGAGGCGAATGGGAACATGGCGCCGCTGGACCGCGGCCGCGACCGTGTGTGTAGTGACGACGACGCTGGGCGTTGCGGGCACGGGCACGTCCGCCGAGGCGTTCTCGTCGGTCATCGGCATCGACGAGCACGCCGCCATCGTCGACAAGGCGTTGTCCTGCAAGGGCAACGATGCGCCGCTCGTCGACCCGGCGTGCTTCGAGCCCGCGGCGCTGAGCCGGCTGAAGACCATGGTCGACCTGCCCGACTCGTTGAACGGCAATATCGCTGAGGATTACTCCGCGGCACACTGCGACAACGGCGACTACCTGCCGGACGAGTCCGCGGCCGCCCCGGAGACCTTCGAAAAGGTCCGGGCCGCCGTCGGTTCCCGGCCTTCCCCCGTGTATGTCCCATTTTGGCGGCGGCTCCTGCTCGAGGTCGACATTCACCTCCAGTACCCGCAGACGAAACAGCTGCCCGGTTCGTCGACGACGATTCCGTGGCGCGCGGGCTATCCGCAGACGCAGCAGGTGGCGAAAGCCGCCATTCAGGCCTGCATCGACCATCACCGCAAACGCGTCGAGGCGGCCGCGAAGGCCGCTCTGGCCGGGGTCGAGAACGGCGGCAACAATGGCGGCAACGGCTTGTGCGGTGACACCGTCGCCGCGCACCAGCCCGACCTGGCGACGCCGGGCGCGTACAGCATGAACTGCCTGGCGATGTCGCAGTTCGGTCGCAGCCTGCACACCGTGCAGGACTTCTACGCGCACTCGAACTGGGTCGACCCGCCGAAGGAGCCCGGCCAGCCGCTGCTGCTGATCCCCCCGGGGCTGAACCGGACCAAGACCACGTTGCTGTTCAACCTGTCCGGGCCCACGGAGGCGTTCCCGGCGGACCTGATCACGGGCTGCTACGCGTACGGGGCCGGCGATGACTGCACCGGGCGGGTCACGCACGGCAACAAGTACGCCCCGGACGCGCGGTCGCTGTCCAAGGACGACGCCCGCTACGACGCCTCCCACCTCGACTACGGCCGCCCGGCGCTGTTCAAGACCGCCTTCGACCTGGCGGTCACCGCGACCCAGGAGCAGTGGGCGCAGCTGAAGACCCGCATCCGGGCCACGGCCAAGTCGCCGGAGCGGGCGGCGCTGGCGATCTGCATCATGACCCACGACAGCCCGCGCGTCTGCAGCGCGCTCGCGGTGACGACCGCGAGCCTGCCCGACGCCACGGTCGGGCAGCCCTACAACCTCACGCTGGCGGCCACCGGCGGGATCAAGCCCTACGCGTGGACCGCCTCCGGGCTACCGGACGGCCTCGGCGTCAACCGCACCACCGGCGTCATCTCCGGCGTCCCGACCAGGGACACCGCGGCCACCGGCCCGGCGGGCGTGCTGATCACCGTGACCGACGACGCCGGCGTTCCCGCGAGCGTCATCCTGCCGCTGAACGTGAAGCCGAAGGCGACGCAGCCGCCGCCCGAGCCCGGCGCGATGGAGGTGCTGACCAACGGCGCCGGCTACGGTGCCGTGCCGGGCCCCGACGGGCGGGTGTGGCTCGTCGCCCGGGCGGCCGGGGTGGTCGGTGCGACCAAGGTCCAGGCGGTGAACCCGGCGACGCTGCAGATCCAGACGTACTCGCCGGCGACGACGTCGACCTTCCGCACCGCGCCGACGTTCGACGGGCAGGGCAACCTCTGGCTGGCCCAGGCCAACGGCAAGCTGGCCCGGTACAACCCGGTCAGCGGCGCGTTCACGGAGTTCGCGCTGCCGGCGGGGTGCGGCGCGGCGGCCGTCGCCGGCCTGCACACCGCCGGCGACGGCAACGTGTGGGTCAACTGTGCCGGCTCGACCACGCCGGTGGTGCGGGTCACCCCGGCCGGGGCGATGCTCCTCGTGCCGCCGCTGAGCACCGCCCCCGTGCTCGGCGAGCTCACCCCCGGCGCCGGCGGCTCCATGTGGGCGGTCGGGTACTCCGCCGGCTTCGCGGTCGGTCTGGTGCGCATCAGTTCCGGCGGCGGGGCGCCCGTCCTCTACCGCACCGCCAACGGCATCGGCACCTACGCCGTCGCCGGCAACGGCTCCCGGGTCGTCGAAGTCGGCTACTGCCCCCTCCGGCTCGACACGACCTGCCTGCAGGACGTCAGCGACGGCGGCGGCCGCACCCAGCTCAACACGCGCGAGAACGCGGCGCCGGACCTGCTGCGCATCTACCCGCCGGCCATCGCCGCCAACGGCGACGTGTGGGCGCTGGTCAACGGCTCGTCGGTCGGCCCGTACTACTACCAGTTCGGCGGCAGCGGCACCGTCCACCCGTTCAAGATGCCGGCCAACAGCCACGTCGGCTCGCTCATTCCCGGCCTGGACATCCCGCCGGTGATCACCGCCGACGGCGCGCTGTGGGTCGAGGAGACGAGCACCGGCATCCTGATGCGGGTGGTCGTGTAACGGCCTCAGAAGGCGTGGAGGACGTCGAAGTCCAAACCATCCGCGCGCGCCAGGTAGACCGGCTGGTCGACGTGGCGCGCGCGGAGCGTCAAGGGGCCCCGGCCGCCGGTGAACGTCGTGCCGTCGGCCCGGGCCTCGACGTCGGCGGGGTGCAGGGTGCCGGCCCGGCCGGCCAGCGCCGCCAGCAGGTGCACGCCGTCGTAGCTGGCCTCGGCGTGGCCGTTCACGACCGGGGCCTGCCAGCCGTAGCGGTGGGTGTAGCGCTCCACGAAGGCCAGGCCCGCGTCCGTGGTCACGGCGCCGAAGTAGCCCATCGCGGCGTACAGCTCGCCGGTCGCGTCGCCGTCCGTGGCGAGCAGGCCGTTCTCCTCCAGGGCGGCGCACAGGCGAGGGACGCGCGCCAGGCGGGACGCCGCGTAGGCGCGGTTGAACGCGGCGAGGTCGCTACCGACCAGCGTCAGCAGGACGGCGTCGACGCGGCGGCGGGCCAGCAGGTCCAGCAGCGGGGCCGGGTCCAGCGCGCCGAGCGGGACGTACCGCGCCGCGACCACCTGGGCGTGCGCGTCGCGCAGGTACGCCACCGCGGCGCGGTGCAGCATCCGCGGCCAGACGTAGTCGTTGCCGACCAGGGCCCAGCGGCGGGCCCGGCGGTGGCGGACCAGCCAGTCCACGGCCGGGCGCAGCTGGCGGGCGGGCGTCTCGCCGAGCAGGTACACGCCCGGGGCGCGCTCGCCGCCCTCGTACGGGGGCGTGAAGACGTACGGCACGCGGCCCCGCAATGCGCGGACCGCGGCGACGCGCACGTCGCTGGCGTGTGTGCCGACGACCGCGGACACCGCGCCGGCGCGGACCAGCTCGGACAGCTCGGCGGCGACGGTCCTGGGTGGGCGGCCGGCGTCCAGGAGTACCAACTCGATGGGAAGGCCGAGGAGGCCACCGGCCGCGTTGAGCTCGGCCACCGCCAGGCGGGCGCAGTTGAGCACGGCCGGGCCCATCATGCCCAGCGTGCCCGACGTCGGCACGGCCAGCGCCACGCGCACGGCGCGGCCCGGCTCGGGCGGCAGCAGCCGCGCCTCCAACGGGTCGCAGATCACCCGGACCTCATCCACGCGCCCGAGTATCTTTCCTATGCGGGCGGGCGAAAAGGGGGGCACAACGGTGGATGCGATCGGGCTGCGGGCCCACCTCGGATACGTGCTGAGCGAGGCCGAGCGCGCCGTGAACCGCGGGCTCTCGGCGGCGCTGCAGGCCGAGGGGGTCACCGTCGAGCAGTGGCGCATCCTGCAGGCGCTCTCCGACGGGCGCGGGCACTCGATGGGCGACCTCGCCGAGGCCGCGCTGATGCCGCACCCGACGCTCACGAAGGCCGTCGACCGGCTGGTCGACGGCGCGGTCGTCTACCGTCGTCAGGACCCGAGCGATCGGCGGCGGGTCGCGGTGTACCTCTCCGAGGCCGGCACCACGCTGCTGGCCCGCCTCGACCACGCCGCGACGGCGCACCACCGGGCCGTCGAGTCCCGGTTCGGCACCGCCCGCGCCGAGGCCCTCATGCGCGAGCTGACCGACCTGATCGAGACGGTGCGATGATGCTGATCGAGGTCAGTGCGGGAAGGCCCGGCGCGGACGCGGGGTGACCTCGTCGCGGAAGCGCTCGATGGCCGCCGACACCGCCAGCATGTCCTCGGTGGTGCGGATCCGGTCCAGGTACAGCGACCGGCGCGCCAGCCCGGGCAGGTCGAACGTGAAGTACATGGCCATCAACGGGTTGACGAACAGCTCCGTGTCGCCGGTGCGCTCGGTGAAGCGCACGTCGCCGGACTCGCCGGCCATCGCCGCGGCGATCTGCCCGTTGACGATGCTGACGTCGCCGGGCATCTCGGCCGCCGCGAACGCGACCGCGTCGCGGTAGAGGGCGGCCTCGCGGCTGCCGCCGGGCACTGAGAACGCGCCCAGGTAGGCCCCGTCGCGGTCCAGCGCGGCGATGTTCTCCAGCACCTGGACGTGGTTGACGCCGTGGTACGCGTCGATGCCGAAGCCGATGCTCGCCACCAGCCGTGTCGGCACCGGCGTGCCGAGCACCGCGGCCAGGCTCGTGGCGTCCTCGACCGGCGTGCCCAGCGCCGCCTCGTCGCCGCGCAGCAGGATGTCGGTGCCGCCGTCGACCAGCACGATCGCGTCGAGCCCGAGCCTGCGGGCCAGCGCCCGATAGGCCGACCGGAGCGGCCGCACGCCCGTGCGCGGGAACGCGTAGACGGTCGCCGGCCGGCCGTGGCGGGCCAGCCAGCGGGCCAGGGTGCGCTCCGGGCAGTACCGCTCGTAGGCCATCGTGTCCGGCCCGATCGCCGCCACGCCGGGCAGGACCCACGCGTCCGCGTCGAGGGCGTAGAGGTTGGCGATCGACAGATTTCCCAGGTGTACCTCAATGTCGTGGCTCTGCAGCCACAGCGCGAGCGGCAGCCCGGCGAAGACGTCGAAGCCGCCACCGGCGCCGGCGACGAGCACCCGGCGGGAGCCTTGCAACGCGGCGAAGAACGGCGACGGCCACACGCCAGGCATCGTGCCCGTCGCGTCCTCGTTACGCGACGGGTTAAGCGTTCCCGCGCCCGCGCCGACATGCCGCGTTGTCGATGCAAAGAAGTCGGGCAAGGCTGAAACGCGCGCGGGGCCGACGCCCGTCTAGTCCGCGCGACGATTGGAGTCCCGACCGGTGAACAGTGACGACGAGGCGGCGTTCCGTGAGTTCGTCACCGCGCAGATGGACCAGCTGCGCGGCCTGGCGTATCTCACCTGCGGCGACTGGCAGTTGGCCGAGGACGCGGTCTGCACGGTGCTGGCGAAGCTGTACGCGCGCTGGCGACGGGTCGATCGGCCCGACAGCTACGCCCGCACGATGGTCGTGCGGGCCGCGGTCGACGAGGTTCGCCGGCCCTGGTGGAAACGGGAGCGCGCCGCCGGCGACGCGCTGCCGGAGCCGCCGGCCAGCGACGGCACGCCGGCGGTGGTCGACCGGCTGACCGTCCTGCAGGCCCTGCGCACGCTGCCGGTGCAGCAGCGCGCGGTGCTGGTGCTGCGCTATCTCGAGGGGCGCAGTGTCCAGGAGACCGCCGAGGCGCTGCGGTGCCCGGAAGGGACCGTCAAGACACATACGGCGCGCGGCCTGGCCAGGCTGCGCGAGCGGCTCGATGTCGCCGAACCGTTGGGCATCGTCGCGGTACCCGGACATATCGAGAGGGCGTCATGAGCCGAAATATGCAGGATCTTCTTCAAGAGGCGCGGGCCGACGCGTTGGTCGAGGCGCCACCAATGCGGCGTGGGGTCGACCAGGTCGTCGCGGCCGGGCGGATGCGTCAGACCCGGAGCCGGCTGCTGCGCATCGGCGCCGGAGCCGGCACGGCGGTGGCGGTCGCCGCGGCGATCGCGCTGCCGCACGCGTTCGGCGGCACGAGCGCGCCGCCCCAGGCCGTCGGCGCGCCGGCGGCCACCACGGCGCCGGCCGGGCCGCTGACGTACCCGTCGGGTGCGTTCGCGTACGGCATCACGGGCTACAAGACCGGCCCGTTCACCGTCAGCTCGGCCATCCTCGTCACGCCCGGCTACCAGGAGTCGTACGTGCGCCGGGGCGACGAGATGGAGAACATGTACGACGGCACCAAGGAGGACCGGGTCGTCGCGTCGGTGCCCGGCTACAGCGCCCTGCTGACCGTGTACCGGCCCGGCGCGTTCCAGCCGACGCGGTTCAACGGCGCCGAGTCCGTGCGGGTCAACGGCCGGCCGGGGCTCTACGCGGCGGGCGTGCACTACCAGCCCGGCGACACCTCGCCGTCCAAGGGCGCGCTCGCCTGGCAGTACGCCGACGGCGCGTGGGCGACCGTGGCCTCGGTGACGCCGGACGGGTACAGCAAGGCCGAGTTCCTGCAGATCGCCTCCGGCCTGGCCGGTGGAGCGGCGACGACGCCGACGGTGCCGGTCAAGCTCGGGTGGACGCCGCCCGGTTACACGCTGACGTCGGTGGGCGCGACGGACGACTACCCCAACGGCGGGCCGTACATGGTGTCGAGCGTGCGGCTGATCAAGACGCGCCCGGCGTACACCGGCCTCACGGCGACGGTGGACGCCTCGGCGGCGGGCTCGCCGACCTTCCGCGTCGGCGTCTTCCCGGTCTCCTTCACCGACAGCACGCACCAGCGGCCGGGCCTGGCCGCGTACTGCAACTCCGGCAACGCCGACCTCTGCTACCGGATGACGCGCGACGGCAAGTACCTGATCGAGCTGTACAGCAGCGGCGGCCTCTCGACGGCGGAACTGCGCCGCGTGCTCGACGACGCCACGCTGGCCGACCCGGGCCAGCCGTCGACCTGGTTCCCCGTCACGCAGGCGGTCCCCGGCGCCAACGGCTGACCAGACCAACACCGGCCGGTGTCCCCTCGACGGGGCACCGGCCGGGCCTTCGGGTCCGGCCCGTCTGCCCAGGCGGAGCAGACGGGCCGGGATCACGACTCGGTCAGCCGAGCGTCCAGCTCTGGTTGGCGGTGCCGCCGCAGGTCCAGATCTGCAGCTGGTTGCCGTCGGCGGTGCTCCAGTCGGTGACGTCCAGGCACTTGCCGGAGCCGGAGTTGACCAGGCTGCCATTGGCGCCCAGTGTCCAGTTCTGGGCGTTGGTGCCGTTGCAGTCGTACAGCTGCACCTTGGTGCCGTTGGCGGTGCCGGCCGCGGTCACGTCCATGCACTTGCCGAGCGCGCGGAACGTGTTGCCGGTGTGCGTCCACTGCTGGGCGTTGGTGCCGTTGCAGGTGTACAGCTGCACGTGGGCGCCGTTGGTCGAGCTTGCGCCGGCGACGTCGACGCACTTGCCGCCGTAGCCGTGGATCGGCGTCGTGGAGCCCGCCGGCGGCGTGGTCGGGTTGGTCGGCGGAGGGCTGGTCGGCGGCGTGGTACCGCCGGTGATCGCCTTGAAGATGTTCGTGAACTGATAGTTGCTCTGCGGCGTGCCGCTGGAGCCCTGGTTGTCGCGGCCCAGCGCCCAGAACGTCAGGTGCTGGATGCCCTTGCTCGCGGCGAAGGCCTCGAGCTCCTGGGCGTCCTGGATGGTGAAGACCTCGGCGCTGGTGTCGTTCACGCCGATCATCGGGCAGTTGCCCTCCATCGCCCACAGCTGCGCGTCGGTCTTGTTGGTCCAGATCGAGGCGAGCTGGTTGTGCAGGCCGTTGGCCGCGCTGATCGCGGCCTGGCCCATGTCCATCGCCGGGCCGTAGTCCATGGTCATGATGTTGACCAGGTTGACGTTCAGGTTGTGGCTCTTGGCGTTCTGCAGCAGGGCGATGCCGTTGGACTCCAGGCCGCTCGGGCTGACCGGCAGCGTGTAGTCCACGGCCAGCGTCTTGCCCTGGGTGGCGTACTGCGCCTGCAGGTTGGCCAGCGCGGTGTTGCGCCGGTCGTTGGCGGCCGTGTTGTCGAGCGTCGAGCCCTCGATGTCGAGGTCGATGCGGGTCAGGTTGAACTGGTCGATGACCTTCTTGTACTGCGCCTGCATCGCCGCGACCGTGCTGCAGGAGGCGAGCTCGTCGCCGGCCGCGCCGCCGAAGGAGGCGATGACGTCGCCGCCGACCGCGCGCAGGCTGTTGATCGCGTTGTTCCAGCCGGCGTCGGTGACCGCGGTGTCGCCGTTGATGGTGGCGTTGCAGGTGCCCTGGCTGATGATGAAGGCCAGCGTGTAGTACTTGTTGCCGGTCGCGTTGTACGCGGCCATGAGGGTGGACGGGTTGTTCCACATCTCCGCGTACGGCGCGGCGTAGTGGGCCGGGAACCCGGGGCCGGGGTTGGCGGCGGCCGAGGCGGCGCCGATGTTGGCGAACATGACGCCGGCGGTGACCAGCGGCAGTGCGCCGAGCGCCGCGAGCAGCGGCAGTCTTCTTCGGGTGCGGGGACGGGGCATGCGGTTCCTCCGGATGAACAGGCGGACGATTAGGAGGGCAGCGTCCAGAGCTGGTTGGCGCCGCCGAAACAGGTCCAGATCTGCAGGCGGGTGCCGTCCGCGCTGCTGTTGCCGGTCGCGTCGAGACACTTGCCGGAGCCGGTGTTCACGAGCTTCCCGGCGCTGGCGGTCCACTGCTGCGCGGCCGTGCCGTTGCAGTCGTAGAGCTGGACCAGGGAGCCGTCGGCGGTGCCGGCGGCCGAGACGTCGAGGCACTTGCCGAGCGCGCGGACGCTGTTGTCGGCGTTGCCGACCGTCCACTGCTGCGCGCCGGTGCCGTTGCAGGTGTACAGCTGCACCGCGGTGCCGTTGGCCGAGCTCGCACCGGCGACGTCGACGCACTTGCCGCCGATGCCGGTGATGGCGCCCGTGCGCGTGCCGCCCCCGCCGGTCTGCGTGGCGGTCGGGGTCGGGTTGCCGGTCGCGGTGTTCCACGTGAACGTCGCGGAGGTCTTCGTCGGCAGGCTGTACACGAACGACTGGCCACCCCAGTTGACCTTCAGCGTCTGCGTCGAGCCGCTGGAGTTGAAGGCGATGAGGGCCTTCGAGCCGTCCGGGTTCTTGAACGCCACGTTCGGGATGGTGGAGTTCGCGCTCGAGTCGATGCGCACGGCGCCCGGGCGGACGAACTTCGTCAGGTGACCCATCGTGTAGTACTCGATGGTGTAGTCGACCTGGCCGCTGCGCGAGTCGCCGCGGTGCACCGTGATCAGGCCGGTGCAGGTGCCGCAGCCGCCGTTGTGCGGGCCCATGTTCTGGTCGACGGCGAGGCTCCACTTGGTCCAGGACCGGCCCCAGTTGCGGAAGTAGTCGATCAGGTCGTACATGTCCTCGACCTGCTGGTTGCTGACCCACGTGCCGCCGGAGTGCTCGGTGAAGTACATGTTCACGTTCGGGTACTGGTTGTGCACCGTGGTCATCTGCGTCGGGCTGCCGCCGTAGTCGTGCCAGGCGATGCCGCCGAAGTTCGGGTGGTTGCGGATCGCGGCGTCGTTGACCAGGGGCGCCACCCACGTGTCGTAGGTGTCGAAGTTCCAGTCGCCGATGAGCAGCTTGGTGCTCAGGCCCGCGCCCTGCAGCGCCGGCATGAGGTCGTTCTTGGCGAAGGACTGCAGGCCCGACACCGGCCACTGCATGGACGGGTAGCCGGCGCAGCAACCGGGCTCGTTCTGCTCGGTCACGTAGTTGATGTGCACGCCGTTGGACTCGTAGCCCTGGATGTACTTCACGAAGTACTGGGCGTAGGTCTTGTAGTACTGCGCCTGCAGGTAGCCCTGGCTGTAGGCGTTGTTGTCCTTCATCCACGGCGGCGCCGACCAGGGCGAGCCGATGACGATGGTGCTCGGGTTCAGGCCCTTGGCCTGCTTGGTGAGCGCCATGACGTCGGCGTCGCGCGACAGCGAGAAGTCGTTGAGGTCGCAGCACGTCGTGTCGTAGGAGTAGCTGTTCTGCGCCAGGTCCGACGAGCCGATGACGTTGCGCAGCGCGCTGACGCCGATGCCCGACGTCGGGCTGAACAGCTTCGTCATGACGTCGTTCTGCGTCGCGGTGCTCAGCGCGCCGCTGCCGCGGATGTCGAAGGCCGCGGTGTCGGTGAATGACGCGCCCGCGCCCTCGAACGGCTGGTACGTGACGCCGTCGTTGACGGTGATGGTCTGGTTCGCGCTGCCGCTGCTCGCCGTGAACACGACCGGGCTCTGCTGCTGCAGCCCGCGGGTGACGGTGCGGCCTCCGGCGTCCGACGTGGTCGTCAGCCAGACGTTGACGCTCTCGTTCGCCGCGTTGGCGAACTGCTGTGGCAGCACGGCGACCGCCGCGGCGGCCACCGCGACGGCGGCCAGGACCGCCGCCTGCCTGGCTCTGGGCTTGTTTTTGGGCGCACCGAATCTAGACACGGGGCATCGCCTTTCGGGGGAGGCGGTGTGACCGGGCGGAGGCTGGCGGGCCGTGCGTCGCGGTCAGGGGGCGGTGTTGGTGGTGAGCGTCGTGCATGGCGGGGTGTCACATAGAAAACACCCGATGCTGCGTCGTGTCAACGAAACACAGCAAAACATAATGAAACAAGTTACATCCCTTGTGTCATTTATACTGCGCTGCATCTCAATGCCCAGCTGCCAGCCATAAAGCATCCATAACCAGGAGATGGGACCCCGCCGGCCGTGCCGAGACGTGCGACGATCCGCGATCTTGCCGACGAGACCGGCGTCTCGGTCGCCACCGTGTCGCGCGTGCTCAACGGGCACGCGAACGTGTCCGCGCAGACCCGCGATCTGGTGCTGCGGGCCGCGAGCAAGCTGGGGCGGCACGGGCCGCGGTCGAGCTCCGGGTCCGCGGCCGGCGGCGACACGGTCTTCGTGCGCTGCCCCTATGTGCTGAGCGACTACTTCGGGCTGATCGTGTCGTCCATCGTGGAGACCGTCGAGCTGCACGGCATGAGCGTCATGCTCAACGCCGGCAAGAGTGCGGTCGGCCGCAGCCCGCTGCCGACGCTGCCCGAGCGGGCGGGTGTGCGCGGCGCGATCCTCATCCTGCCGCCAGAACCGGCCGAGGACCTGGCGGCGCTGCGCGACCGGCGATTCCCGTTCGTGGTGGTCGACCCGCGCACCGCGCCGCCGCGCGACGTCGTCGCGGTGTCCTCGGCGCACTTCGCGGGCGCGCGCAGCGTCTCGGCCCACGTGGTGGGGCTCGGGCACCGCCGGGTCGGCATCATCGGCGGCCCGCGCGAGTGGTCGGTCAACGACGGGCGGCTGGCCGGCTACATCGCGCCGCTCGTCGACGTCGGCGTCCTGCCGCCGGCCGAGCTGATGCGTTTCGTCACCGAGCCCAACGAGGAGCAGGGCCACGCCGCCGCCTGCGAGCTGCTGGACCTGCCCGAGCCGCCGACCGCGCTGCTCGCCTTCAACGACAAGATCGCCGTGGGCGCACTGCGGGCCGCCGCCGAGCGCGGGCTGCGGGTCCCCGACGACCTGTCGGTGGCCGGCTTCGACGACATCGAGGTCAGCCGGGCCACCCGCCCGATGCTGACCACCGTCCGCCAGCCCCTGGCCGAGCTCGGCCGCATGGCGGTCACCATGCTGCTGCGCATGATGGGCGGGCACGAGCTCGACGCCCTGCACGTCGAGCTGGCCACCGAGCTGGTTGTGCGCGACTCGACCGCGCCGCCGCGACCGTTGTAACAGTTACAGAGGCCCGTTACAGGCGGGGGTGTACAGATGTACACATCCAATGTACGTTTGTACACATGACCGGCCCTGAGAAGTCGATGCGGCAGCGCATGCTCGACGGCGAGCTCTACATCGCCGACGAGGAGATCGCGCGCGACTACGTGCGCGCCCAGGAGCTCACCCGCCGCATCAACGCACTGCCCGTCACCGAGGGCGAGACCAAGCGGAAGCTGCTCACCGAGCTGCTCGGCGGCCTCGGCGAGGAGACCGAGATCCGCACGCCGATCCAGTTCGACTACGGCTACCAGACCACGTTCGGCGCCCGCTCCTTCGCGAACTTCGGCCTCGTGTGCCTCGACGTGGCCCGCGTGACGATCGGCGACGACGTGCAGATCGCGAGCAACGTGCAGCTGCTCACCGCGTGGCACCCCGTCGACCCGCAGCAGCGGCGCGACAAGTGGGAGGCCGGCTCGCCCATCACCATCGGCGACAACGTCTGGCTCGGCGGCGGGGTCATCGTCTGCCCGGGCGTCACCATCGGCGACAACACGGTCGTCGGCGCGGGCGCGGTGGTCGTGAAGGACCTGCCGGCCAACGTGGTCGCCGTCGGCAACCCGGCCCGCATCGTGCGCGAGATCTGATGTCGACCCGCCGGCACGATCCCGATCGCAAGGATCGCATCGTCGACGCGGCCATCGGGGTCATCGCCGAGCACGGCGTCGCCGGCACCACGCACCGGCTCATCGCCGCCGCGGCGGACGTGCCGCTGGGCTCGCTGACGTACCACTTCAATGGCCTGGAAGACCTCCGCGCGCAGGCGTTCCGGCGCCACGCGGAGCGGATGTCGGTCATCTACGAGGCGCACTTCCGCGGCGTCGAGACCCGCGAGCAGCTCGTCGAGGCGGTCACCGACCTCATCGACGGCGACGCCGGCGCGAGCGGGCCCGACTGGGCGATCGCCTACGAGCTCTACCTGGCCGCCCTGCGCGAGCCGGCCCTGCGCGAGATCACCGAGACGTGGATGCGCACCAGCCGCGCCGTGCTCGAGCGCTATCTGGACCCGACCACGGCCCGGGGCGTCGACGCCCTGATCGAGGGCCTGGTCATGCACAAAACCCTGTCGACCAGCCCGGTGTCACGCCAGGACATCCGGGCGATCGTCGACCGAGCGATCGGACCCACCCCATGACGCACCCCGCGACCTATCCAACGAGCCTCGAAGCGCCTCCCCTCGACCTCCGCGCCGCCACGCGCGCCACCTACATCACGTTCATCACCGCCGGCGTGGCGATGTCGAGCTGGGCGAGCCGCATCCCGCAGATCCGCGACGCCCTGCACCTCAACCCGTCCCGGCTCGGCCTGGTGCTGCTGTCCATCGCCGCGGGCTCGCTCACCTCGCTGGTCGCCTCCGGCCACATCGTCGCCCGCTTCGGCTCCCGCCGGACGGTCGGCGCGATGGCCTTCCTGCTCATGATCGCGCTGAGTATCGCGGCGTCGGGCTACCACCTCGGCGTCGCGCCGGTCGTGGTGGGCCTGTACCTGTTCGGCTTCGGCGGCGGCGCGTGGGACGTCGCCATGAACGTCCAGGGCGCCGACGTCGAGCGGGGCCTGAACCGTTCGATCATGTCCCGCTTCCACGCCGGATTCAGCGTCGGTACCGTGGGTGGCGCCCTCGTCGGCGCGGGCGCGGTCGCCGCGCACGTCCCGGTCACGCTGCACCTGACCGTGGCCGCGGTCGCCGTCGGCGTGAGCACCATGTGGGCCGTGCGCGACTACCTGCCCGACGCCCCGCAGGAGCCGGCGCCGGCCGAAGGCGGCGGGCTGCGGCACACGCTGCGCTTCTGGCGCGAGCCGCGCACCCTGCTGATCGGCCTCTTCGTGCTGGCCTTCGCCTTCGCCGAGGGCACCGGCGTCGACTGGATCAACGTCGCCCTCATCGACGACTACGACGCGCCGGCCGCCGTCGGCACGCTCGGGTTCGCGCTCTTCCTGGCCGCGATGACCACGGGCCGCTGGTTCGGGCCCGGGCTGCTGGACCGCTACGGCCGCGTCCCGGTCAACCGCGCCATCGCCGTGCTCGGCATCGGCGGCCTGCTGCTGTTCATCTTCGGCGGCGTCACGCCGGTCGCCTTCGCCGGCGCGCTGCTGTGGGGCCTCGGCGCCTCGCTGGGCTTCCCGGTCGGCATGAGCGCCGCCTCGGACGACCCGAAGTACGCCGCTCCGCGCGTGAGCGTCGTGGCGTCGATCGGCTACTGCGCCTTCCTCGGCGGCCCGCCGCTGATCGGCTTCCTCGGCGACCACGTGACCGTGTCCCGCGCCCTGTTCGCCACCGTGGCCCTGCTGGGCATCGCGACCCTGATCGCCGGTTCGGTCCGCGAGCCTAAGCGGTCGCCGGCGCCGGATCCGGCTCCGGCTCCATGACGAACGGGCGGTTGCGCAGCGCCCAGTTCACCACCGGCGGCATCGCGGCGCCGGCCAGCGCGAACGCGGCGCCGAGCACGATCCAGCCCGGGCCGCCCCAGCCGACGGCGAGCGTCGTGGCCACGACCGGCGCGAGCATCTGGCCCAGCTGCATGCCGATGGCGTAGGCGCCCTGGTACTGCCCGTGCGCGTCCGGCGGGGCCAGGCCGTAGGAGATGCCCCAGCCGGAGGCGGCGTGCCACAGCTCGGCGCCGACGTGGGTGAGCGCGCCGGCGACGAGCAGCGCGATGGTCACCGCGTGGTGCGCCGGGCCGGACAGCGCATAGAGGGCGCACGCGGCGAAGAGGGCGAGCCCGGCCCGCCGGGCCGCCCGGGCGCCGCCGCGCGGCTCGTCGGTGCCGCGCGAGGCCCGCACCTGCAGCAGTACCACCGCCGTGGTGTTGGTCAGGAACAGCACCGCGATCAGCCAGCGCGGCGCGTCCGTGCGGTGCGCGATCCACAGCGGCAGCGCGACCTCGAAGATGCCGAAGTGCGTGGACAGCAGCCCGTCGAGGGCGACGAAGGCGAGGAACGGCCGGTCGCGCAGCGCGATGAGCCGCGGGCCGTCGTCCCGGCGGGCGGCGCGCGGCACCCGGTCGAGGCGGCTCAGCAGCGCCGCCGCGACCAGGTAGGTCACCGCGTCGCCGAACAGCAGCGCCAGGTAGGCGGGGCGGGTGTCGACCGCGAGGCCGATGCCGGCCAGCGCCGCGCCGGCGGCGATGCCGACGTTGGTGACCGAGCGCAGGTAGGCGCGGGTGTGCACGCGCTTGTCGGCCGGCACCGCACCGGCGATCACCGCGCCCTTCGCCGCCCGCTGCGCCGCGTCCGCGACTGCGAGAGGCACCCCGATGAGCAGGTAGCTCCACACGGACCCGACCAGCGCGAACGCCGCCGTGCCGATGGCCTGCGCGACGAGCCCGGCGACGAGGACGCCGCGGGCGCCGGCGCGGTCGGCGACGTAGCCCATCGGCGCGCTCGCCACCATGCACGCGAGCGCGGTGATGCTGAGCGCGACGCCGGTCTGGGCCACCGACAGCCCGGCGATGCGGGTCAGGAACAGCGCGCCCGCCGTCATCCACATCCCGGTGCCGAGCGTGTTGACGAGCTGTGCGGCCACGAGCAGCCGCATCGGTCCGGTCGGCAGTTGCATGCCGGCACCATAGCAAGACGTACGTACGGTTTGCTACCCCGAAGACGCCGAAGGCCCCGAAGACCCCGAAGCTCAATCGACGCTTAACAGATCGTTGGGTTTCGTTGGATCGCGTTGACGCCTGTGGCGCCCTGATCGATGCTGCCGTGAGAGCGCTCTCACGAAGGGGTTGTTACCGTGCGATTGAGGACGAAACTGCTCGGCGCCGCGGCGCTGCTCGCCGCCGCCGTGCCGGTCGCCATCGCCGCGATGCCGGCCGCGCAGGCGACCGGGCCGAACCTGCTGCCGTTCACCGTGACCAACACGACCGGCCGCGGCGACTCGGTGTACCTGTACGTGCTCGGCACCAACCTGAGCACCGGACGGCTCGGCTACGTGGACGCCGGCGGCGCGTTCACCGCCTGGTCGCCCGGCACCAACCCGCCGATGCCGGCGCCGGACGTGTCGATACCCGGCCCCGTGAACGGGGCCAGCAAGACCATCCAGCTGCCGCGGGGCCTGTCCGGGCGGGTGTACATGTCGCTGGGGGAGCGGCTCAGGTTCTTCCTGACCCCCGACGGGCTGGTCCAGCCGGCGCCGTGGGCGGCCGGCGACCCCAACCACGACATCCTGTTCGACTGGAGCGAGTTCACGTACAACGACGCCGGCCTGTGGCTCAACAGCTCCCAGGTCGACATGTTCGCCGTGCCGCACGCGGTGAGCGTCACCGGCGCGAACGGCGCCGTGCACACCACCGGCGCCCTGGTCGCGAACGGCCGGCAGAACGTCATCGACCAGGTCAGGGCGACCGCGGGCTGGGGCAACACCGTCGTCACCCGCGGCGACGGCACCGTGCTGCGGGTCCTCGCGCCCGGCAAGGCGGCCGACGCCGGGCTGTTCAGCGCGACGTACCTCGACCCGTACATCGCCAACGCCTGGAACGCGTACACGACCAGGACGCTGACCGTGCAGCCGTTCACCAACCAGCCGAACGTGCGGTACTTCGGCCGCACCAGCGGCACGGTCATGAACTTCACCGACGGCTCCGGCCGGCAGGTGGCGAGCTTCAACCGGCCGTCGACGGCCAACGTGTGGGGCTGCGACGGCGCCCTCGGCGCCCCCAACGACCAGGTCGTCGGGCCGATCGCCCGCACGCTGTGCGCCGCGCTGCACCGCAGCACGCTCGGCACGATCGACACCCAGCCCGGCGGTACCGCGGCCGACTTCTACAACAGCGCGCTGACCAACCACTACTCGAAGATCGTGCACGCGAACATGGCGGACGGGAAGGCGTACGGCTTCGCCTTCGACGACGTGCTGAACCAGGAGTCGCTGGTGCACGACGGCGACCCGCGCGCGGCCGGCATCACCCTGAGCCCGTTCGTGGGCGGCGGCACGACCAACCCGCCCCCGACGCAGAACACCGGCGCGAAGTCCATTGCGAGCAACTGGAACGGCAAGTGCATCGACGTGCCGAACTGGAACTTCGCCGACGGGCAGCGACTGATCGTGTGGAACTGCACGGGCGGTACCAACCAGAAATGGACCTTCGCCGACGGCACGCTGCGCACCGAGAACAACAAATGCATGGACGTGGCCTGGGGCTCCACCGCCAACGGCGCGGCGATTCAGATCGCCGACTGCAGCGGCAACGCGGCGCAGCAGTTCGTGCTCGGCGCCGCCGGCGACCTCGTCAACCCGCAGGCGAACAAGTGCGTCGACATCAAGGACTGGAACCCGGACAACGACGCGCTGCTGCAGCTGTGGGACTGCGCCGGCACGGCGAACCAGAAGTGGCACGCGGTCTAATAGGGGCGTGACCCACGTCGAGATCTACACGGACGGCGCCTGCAGCGGAAACCCGGGACCGGGTGGCTGGGGCGCCGTCCTGCGCTACGGCAGCGTCGAGAAGGAGATGTGCGGCGGCGAGGCCACGCCCACCACGAACAACCGCATGGAGCTCACCGCGCCGATCCGGGCGCTGGGCAGCCTCACCCGGCCGGTCGTCGTGCACCTCTACACCGACAGCTCCTACGTGCGCAACGGCATCACCGCCTGGGTGCCGCGATGGAAGCGCAACGGCTGGCAGACCACCGACCGCCAGCCGGTGAAGAACGTCGACCTGTGGCAGGAGCTCGACGCGCTCGTCGCGATCCACCAGGTCGAGTGGCACTGGGTGAAGGGCCACAACGGCCATCCCGAGAACGAGCGCGCCGACCGCCTCGCCGCCCGCGGGCTGCAGGAGGCGCGATCGGCACAGCGCCGGGCATGACATTTGTACCGGGCGATGCCTGAGATCTGATCCGCGTATCGCCCGCCGACCTGCGGTTGATTCAAGGGCATGATTCGCCGCATCGCTCCCGCCGCCGGGCTGTTCTTCCTGGCCCCGCTCGTCGCCGAGTTCCTGCTGGGCAACCTGCCCATCACGTTCCTGTTCGCCGTGGTCGCGCTCGCCCCGATGTACGGCGGCGGCGCCCTGCTCATCCGCGAACTGGTCCGCCGCCGCGGGCTCGGCTGGCCCAACATCCTCATCCTGGCCGTCGGCTACGGCGTGCTCGAGGAGGGCCTCACCACCCAGTCCCTGTTCAACCCGAACTACGCCGACCAGCACCTGCTGCAGGACGGCTTCATCCCGGCGCTGGGCATCTCGGTCCCGTGGACCCTGTTCGTGGTCGGCATCCACGTCTTCTGGAGCGTCTGCACGCCGATCATGATGATGGAGGTCATCTCCGGCGAGCGCCGCACGACCCCGTGGCTGGGCCGCACCGGCCTGATCGTCACGGCCGTGCTGTTCGCCATCGGCATCGCGGTGACCACGGCGATCAACATGTCCATGTGGCCGTACACCGCCACCGCCGGCCAGTTCACCGTCACCGGCGTCATCCTGGCCCTGCTCATCGCGGCCGGCCTGCTGCTGCGCGTCACCTTCCGGCCGCGCACCGGCGCCGCGCCGCGGGCCTGGATCGTCCTGGTCGCCACCCTCGTCGCCGGCGGGCTGTTCATGGGCCTGACCCTGCTCGGCCTGCCCACCTGGGTCGGCGTGGCCGCGTTCGTCGTGGACGTGGCCGCATACCTGGCGCTGATGGCCCGCTGGTCGGCCCGCGAGGGCTGGTCCGACGCACACCGGCTGGCGATCGGCGCCGGCGCGCTGCTCACGTACGCCTGGCACTCGTTCGTCGAGTCCCCGGTCGGCACGGCCGCGGTCGTCGTCGACCTGATCGGCAACGCGGTGTTCACGGCGGGCGCCGTGGTCCTGATCTGGTACGCCCACCGGCGCGTCGTTTCGCGGAAGTTGTCCGGAATCGCGAGTTCCTGAGGAGAATCTTGCGGGCTAATCGGCGCGCGGTTTCGCGAGATGGCCGGTGCGCGCTGCGAGGATGCTGCAGTGAATGCGCCGATGCGCGTGCGACAGGTCGTTCTCAAAGTCAACAGTCGATGTAACCTGTCGTGTTCCTACTGCTACGTATACAACAGCGTCGATACGGGCTGGCGCAGCCAGCCCCGGTCGATGGACGGCGCCACCGTCGCGCTCGCCGCGCGCCGGATCGCCGAGCACGCCGAGCGCCACGAGCTCGAGGCGATCGACGTGGTGCTGCACGGCGGCGAGCCGCTGCTCGCCGGACACGAGCGGATCGAGTCGGCCCTCCAGGCGATCCGGGCGGCGGCGCCGCCGGGCACCGCCGTCCGCTACTCGATGCAGACCAACGGCACGCTGCTGGACGAGGCGTTCCTGGAGATGTTCGTCCGCCACGACGTGCGGGTCGGCGTCAGCCTCGACGGCGACGCGATCGCGAACGACCGGCACCGGATCTACCCGAACGGCGCGGGCTCGTACGAGCGGGCCGCCGCCGGGATCGAGCTGATGCAGTCGGACCCGCGGTACCGCCGCCAGTTCGCCGGCCTGCTCACCGTCGTCGACGTCCGCAACGATCCGCTGGCCGTCTACCGCGGGCTGCTGGCGTTCCGGCCGCCGTCCATCGACCTCCTGCTGCCCCACGCCAACTGGGAGAGCCGGCCGCCGCACTTCGCGGGCCAGCTCTCCTACGCGGCGTGGCTCATCGCGATCTTCGACGAGTGGTACGCCTCCGAGACGCCGCCCCGGATGCGGCTGTTCCAGTCGATCATCCTGCGCTGGCTCGGCGGGGACAGCGACACCGAGGCCATCGGGGGCGACCTGCCGGGCATCGTCACGGTGGAGACCGACGGCTCGTACGAGCTCGCCGACTCGCTGAAGACCACCGTCGACGGCGGCGCTCGCACGGGGCTGACGCTCGAGGCCCAGAGCCTCGACGACGTGCTGGAACACGTGGCCCGGGCCGCGCCCGCGCAGCTGCCCACGGAATGCCGGTCCTGCCCGGTCGCGGACGTCTGCGGCGGCGGCCTGCGCGCCCATCGCTACCGGGCCGGATCGGGTTTCGACAACAGGTCCGTGTACTGCAGTGACCTGTTCCAGCTCATCACGCACGTCGAGCGGCCCGTCCTGGTGGAGGCGGAGCGCCGATGATGACGGCCGAGGGCTTCCTGCGGCTCGCCGCCGGCTACGGCGACCCGGACACGATCCGCGCCCTGTTCGAGGGCCAGCTCAGCCGGCACCGCCTGCTCGTCGCCGAGGTCATCGGCGGCGCGGACGCCGCGCAGCGCAGGGCGGCCGGCGTCGAGGCCGCGATCGAGCTGCTGCTCGAGCTGGACGAGAGCCACCCGGACGCCGTGCGCGAGGTGCTCGGGCGGCCGCACATCGCGGCGTGGGCGAGCGTGTGCCTGCGTCGCCGGACCGACCTCGGGCACCTGCGCGCCATCGCGGCCGCGGCGGCGTCGCTTGCCGGCGTGCCGCACCGGATCGACGCGCCGGCGTGGCGGCCGCAGCGCCGCGCGGCGCTGGAGCCCGGCTACGCACTCGTGATCGAGGATGAGGACCCGTACCGCGACTGCTACCAATGGGCGCCGGCACCACGGCTGAGCGACGCCGAGGCGGACGCGTTCGCGGCGAAGCTCGAGGCGGCGTGGCGGCTGCTGGTCACCGAGCATCCCGAGCACGCCGCGGCGATGCGGATCGGGCTGCGCTCGGTGGTACCCCTGCGCCGCCCGCCCGGCGGCGGTGGCATCAGCGCGGCGTCGCGGCTGGCCGCCGGCTCGGTCGCCGTGTCCATTCCGGAAACGGCACAGGAACTGGCGCTGTTGCTGCTGCACGAGTTCATGCACATGAAACTCGGTGCCCTTCTGGACATTGTCGACCTGTGCGAGGAAGGCTCGCCGGAGCGGTTGCACGCGCCGTGGCGACTCGACCCTCGACCCCCGGAGGCAATGCTCCAAGGTATTTATGCGCATCTTGGTGTCGCCGATTTCTGGAGAATGCGCCGGAAGGTCGGCGGAGGCCGTTTCGCGGAGATCGAGTTCGCGTATTGGCGGGAGCAGACCTGGCAGGCGCTGCGGACGCTCTCCGGCAGCGAACGGCTCACCGCGAATGGCCGGAGATTCGTCGAGGAAATGCGGTCCACCATGCTCGCCTGGCGCGACGAACCGGTGGACCCGGCCGTTGCCGACGCCTGCTTCGCCATGGTGGCGGCGCAGCGAGCCCGATGGCGGCTGGTGAACTACGCGCCGGCGCAGGACGAGGTCGAGCGCCTCGCCGCGGCCTGGCGGACCGGCGACGCGGTCCCGATCGCGGCCACCGGAGCGCTGCGGCCGCCCGGAGAGGCGCTCCCCGCCGGCCCGACGGCCCTCGTGCGGTCCATCCGCGCGGCCCTCGACGGCGAGCCGGGGCCGGGTGACGATCCCGCCGACGCGGCGCTCGCCGCGGGGGACCCGGCGCGCGCCGCTCGCGGCTATCTGGGCCGACTGGACTCGGGCGATTCGTCCGACGAGACCTGGGTAGGTCTCGTCGTCGCGGCCGAACTCGGAGGATTCGCGCCGGGCGCACCGGTTTGCAGTGACTTGTATGGAGCAAGAATGATGCCGCCGCAAGTTTTTCGCGACCGTCCCGAGCTCGTGCGGGCGGTGGTCGAAAGGCTGCGCCCGGCCAGTCCCGCGGCGCTGCTGCGAAATGCGGATCGAGCTGCGGAGATAGTTTCGCCCTTACGTTGAGCATTCATCATGTGGTTAGATCCTCGCCAGGCGGCCTGCAGTGCCCATCACAAACGACCGTTTCTGTCGTTGGGTTGAGCGCGATCGGTGCTGCTGAAGTGCCCCAGCGCGACCGGAGAACCATTCCCGGAAACGTGGGTTCTTCGGTGTGGCCTCACCGGCTCGACTACCGTGAAGTAATCTCCCGGTGGCTCTGTGTTGCGATGGGAACGGGTATGGATCTTGGGGGCGCCGCCGCCGCGTCACGCAACGCGGAGGCCGGGCTGGCCGCGCTGACGGCCACCGACCGCATTTCGCTCGCGCAGCTGGCCGACCCGGCCGTGCGGCGACCGGCGGCGTTCGCCATGACGGTCCAGCGGCTCGTCGAGCAGGCAACCGACGGGCACCAGCAAGTGAGCCGCTTCCAGTCCGCGCCGTGACCGCCCGCCCGCGGGCTCAGGTCGGCGGCGGGGAGATGTCGCAGTTGAGCCGGCCGCCGTCGCGGATGACGGCCGTGTTCGGGTGCGCCTCCCCCAGGATCCGCCGGCTCTCGGCCACCGTCTCCTCGTAGAGGGCCTGCGCCCCCGGGGTGTCACCGACCGTCCGGCGGCTCACGACGAGGTTCGCCGCGGCCGCCAGCGTGTCCGGGTTATCGGCGCCCAGCGAGGTGAGCAGGCCCCGCCACGTCTGCTCGTCGAGGCTCGCCGCCGCACCGTACTCGCCCGCCTCGTAGAGATCATTGGCGAGGTTGATCTGGCTCGACAGCGTGTAGGGGTGCAGCGGGCCCAGCGCGTCGCGGAAGCCGTCGCGGGCCTGCTCGGAGAGGGTGCGCGCGGCCTCGTGGTGCTCCGCGAGGCGGCTGAAGATCGACAGGTTGTTGAGGCCGGCCAGCAGGAACGGGTGGTTGGCGACGTAGATCCGCCGATAGCCGTCGATCACCGTGCCGGCGGTCCGCTCGGCGGTGAGGTGATCGCCGATCGCCGACTCCTCGCAGGCGCGGTTCATCAGGCACGCCAGCGCGTCCGGATGCTGCCGGCCGAAGAGGTCGACGTAGCGTTTCAGCGTGTCGATGGTCAATGCATTGGCCGCCTGGAACTCGCCCAGCTTGCGCAGCGTCACGGCGAGGTGTTTAGCCGTGCGCAAAGTCTCGGCGTGGCCCTCGCCGAGCACTTCCCGATGCAGTTGCAGCGTCGATTCGAGCAGTTTCCGCGACTCCTGGAATCGGCCGAGAGCGCGAAGGTCGTTGCCGTAGTTGCTCGCCGCGCCCAGCGTGTAGGGCGCCGATTCGCCGAACACCCGCCGCCGCGTCTGCAGCGTTTCGGAGTCGAGCGCCTCGGCGGCCCGGAAATCGCCGACCAGGCGCAGGGAAACGCCGAGATTGTTGGCGAGCATCAGCGTCCGGTCGTGCGTCGGGCCGAACGCCTCGCGCGCCCGCACGAGGTTCTGCTCGTCGAGCGAGCGGGCCTCGTCGTAGTGACCGAGGGCCCGGTGGTCGGCGCTCAGGCCGCCGGCGACCATGATGCTGTACGGGTGCTCCGGCCCGACCAGGCGGTGCAGTTGCTCCGCGGTCTCCCGGTCGATGTCGAAGGCCTCGTTGTAGTGCGCCTGCGAGCGCAGCGCGTTGCCGAGGTGGAAGCGCAGCAGCAGTGACGTCGCGTCGTGGCCGAGCCGCTCGCCCCAGAACCGCAGCGCCTCCTCCGCCAGGCCCTGGCTGCTGGCGAAGTCGCCCTGCCGCCACAGGTACCGCACCATGTCGATCACGAGCTGGCGCACCTCGGCGTTGTCGGAGCGCAGCGACTCGGTCCGCCGGATGTGCGGCCACAGCTTCGCGTACATCGGCCAGTTGACCAGCACGTCGGGGTCGCCCCGCCCGGCCGCGGCGAGGCTCTCCTGCACGTGCCGGCGGTTCTCCAGCTGCTGCCCCTCGTCCAGGTCGTCCTGCACGACCGCCTGGACCAGCCGGTGCATCTGGATGCTCGTCTGCGCCGGATCGACGCTCGCCAGCGCGTAGCGGCCGATCTCGCGGATCAGCTGCCCCTGCATGATCGGGTCGCGCAGGCTCGGGTCGAACGGCAGCAGCACACTGGTGAAGCGGGAGCTGTACAGCAGCGACGTCGGAATCGGCTCGGGCGCGAAGAAGGCGCAGAGCTCCAGCAGCTTGGCCGCCGCCGGCGTGTCCGAACGCAGCTTCGACAGCGACAGCAGCCACGTCGCCGCCGTGGTCTTGTTGTAGCCGCTGGGCGGGTTCTGGTCCATCATGCGCAGCAGCTGCGTGTCGAGCAGCTCGAGGTACTGCGACACCGGCATCCCGGTCGCCGTGAGCCACGCCGCCGCCTGCTCGACCGCGAGCGGCAGGTCGCCGAGGCGCTCGGCGACCAGCGCCGCCTCCGTGCGGTCGATCCCCGGCACCCGCCGGGTCAGGAACTGCACGCTCTCGTCGCGGGTGAAGACGTCGATCTCGATCGCCCGGGCCTCGCGGTTCCAGGCCTGGTTGCGCGAGGTGAGCAGGACGTGGCCGGCGCCCAGCGGGATGAACTCCCGCACCGCCTCCGGCTCGTCGACGTTGTCGAAGATCAGCAGCCAGCGGCTGGTCGGGCGGCCCTGGCGCAGCTCGTCGCAGACGATCCGCACGCTGTCGCTCATGTTCTCGCCGGAGGCCAGCCGCAGCTCCACGCCCAGCTCGGCCAGCGACGAGCGGATGAGCTGGGGCTGCTCGGCCGAGATCCACCAGACCAGGTCGTAGTCGGCCGCGAACCGGTACGCGAACTCCAGGGCGACCTGCGTCTTGCCGACGCCGCCGAGGCCGTGCAAGGCCTGCGGCACGACGACGGTGACGTTGGCCGACAGCCGGTCGCGCAGCTTCTCCAGCACCGAGCTGCGGCCGGTGAACGAGTCGTTGCGCTGCGGCACGTTCCAGTGCGGCGGCAGCGTCGCCGGGAAGCGCGGCCCCCGCCGGCCCGACTCCGGCGCCGGCCCGCGCGCCCGGGCCGCCCGCTCCAGCGCGGTCAGCAGCATCTCCCTTGCCTGCTCCTCCGTCGCCCGGGACAGGTCGAGCGGGACGCGGTCGGTGAAGGGCTCCGGCAGCCGGGTCGAGTCGAGCCGGACCGGCTGGGTCAGCGGCCGCCCGGCGATCTCCCGGGCGGTGACGAGTTGCCACACCTGCGCCGCCTGCGGCGAGGCCACGTACGCCTCGGACAGCAGCACCAGCACCTTGCTGACGGTGCCGAACGCCTTCTCCATCTCGCTCACGAAGTTGGCGCCGGTCGAGAAGTCCACGTCGTGCAGGACCACCTGCAGGCCGGCCTCGCCGAGCTCGGCGGCGATCCACTCCGCCCACATCCGGTCGACGGCGGCGTAGCTGATGGCGACGTCGTTGGAGATGTTGGGCCGCGGCCGCTCGAACTCGAGCAGCCAGCGCCGCCGCCGCTGCTCGTCCAGCGCCGGCAGCTCCTGCACCGCGCCCCCGGTCAGCACCCGGGTGAGCCGCTCGAAGGAGGCCAGCAGCGAGTTCTCGAGCATGGGCCGCTCGGCGAAGGAGGCCAGGATCTCCTCGTAGGCGAAGTAGGGCTTGTACGGGACCTCCACGTCGCCCCAGTACCGGCTGGCCCGCTCGCCGGTGAGGCCGCCCAGGTAGGGCGCGAACTCCTGACGGGCGTAGTCGCGCCCGGCCTCGAGCTTGATCTGCTCGGCGTCCTCGACCCGCATCGGCACCGGCAGGATGCGCACGGGCCGCCGCTCGCGCTGGTCGAGGATCGACTTCGTCACCGCGACCGCGCCGTCGACGCTCTGCGTGCTCAGCGTGAAGCAGTTGATCACGACGTCGGGCAGCTGGACGGTGCAGATGCCGGCCGCGTCGCTCAGGCCCGTGCGGCTGTCGATGAGCACGTAGTCGTAGTGGCGGCGCATGTCCTGGCCGAGCGCCTCGATGAAGTCCCCGCCGCCCAGCCGCTCGTAGAAGCTCGGCCAGTCGAAGGTGCTCACGTTGCGCGCGTACGAGCGGTCCTGCCGGCCCGACGGCAGCAGGTCGATCCCGCCGCCGCCCGCGAACTGCCAGTCCAGCGACGTGGCGTAGTCGAGCACCTGGGTGCGCCGGGCGAACCAGTCCTCGTCCTCGTGCGTCGGGTCCAGCGTCGTCGCGGCGAAGTCGCGCATCATCTCGAAGATGCCCGAGGAGGAGCGCAGGCGCTTGTCGAGCAGGAACGGGTGGAAGTACCGGTGCAGGCCGGGCGACTCGAGGTCCCAGTCCACGGCGAGGACCCGGTAGCCGTTGCTCGCGAGGATCCAGGCGACATTGGCCACGGCCATCGTGCGGCCGGTGCCGCCTTTGTACGAATAGAACGTCACGATCTGGCCCGTCATGGCGGCGGCCCCTTTCCGCTACGGGCCTTCGAGGATCGGCCGGGCGAAACCCTGCCGCGGCGGAAGGCGATAAACGGTGCCTCTGATGAACACGCGGTTGCGCGCGACTTCCAGGACCACCTGGAGATCCGCGCCGAATGCCTCGTAGGTCAGGATGCTGGAGCGAAACATGACGTCGTCGTGGCGCAGGGCGTTGTTGATGAACGTCTGGCGCACCCGGTCACTGAGCTCGCCGCTGTGCGCCTTCGTCTCGGCGTCTTCCGGATTGCGCGGAATCATCACCGCGGTCGTGGGCTCGTTGCGGCCGTCGTACTCGTGCAGGGCCGCGTGGTACCGGTGCAGTTTCGTGCTCCACACGTCGACCAGCAGCACGATGATCTGGTTGTACTGATTGGCGTGGCTGATCAGCTCGTTGAGCTGATCGATCGTGGCCACGCTCGAGCGGAAGCTCTTGCCGGCCGCCACGTTGCACGCGTATTCGGCGAGCGGGCGCGCGTGCGTCGGCAGGTACGGCGCCCAGTCCTGCGGCTCGCGGCCGTAGTAGCGGGTGTCGGTGCGGACGGTGGCCGCCTCCGGCCCGGCCGCGGCGGCGACCACGAAGTGCACGACCTGGCCGCCGGACATGCTCGACGGGCCGGTGACCGGACGGTGGTCCTCGGCGCCGGCGGGCCCGCGCCCGGGGTGGAAGGCGCTCGGGACCTCGTCGAAGAGCACCCGGCTGGGCGCGGCCAGGCGGGGCGCGGCGGCCGCCTTGACGATCCGGTTCGCCACCGCCGAGACGAAGTCGACGTACTCGTCGTGGTTGCGCTGCAGCCGCAGCAGGCGGCGCAGGCCGCTGCTGTTGTACACGTCGCCGAGGGCGTCGCTGGACCACTGGTACGGCGAGACGACGTCGGGCACGTCCAGCTGCGGCATCCAGATGAGCGGTATCAGCGGCGGTATCTGGTCCGACGGCCAGCCGTGATTTCGCGTGCGCCGCGCGAAGATCGTCCATTCTTTCCCGCACGGCTCGCTGAGGAAGTAGCCGGGGGAGTACAGCGGAATAAACGTCTTGCACTCCAGCAGCGCCTCGACCAGCTTCTCCGACCAGCGCTGGCCGGGATCGATGCTGTGGCTGTCGAAGAATCCGACCTCGACGTCGCGGCCGAGGCCGGTCAGGGCCCGTATCTCGCTGCACAGTTCCCGATAAAATTTGTGTACGTAGTGGTCGTCGTCGCCGCGGGCGTAGCTGAGGAAGAAGTACAACATGCATCCTCCGACGGGCCGGGGCAGGGGGCCGCTACCGCCGCGGCGAGTCGGCACGGTTGCGTTCAGTATATAGATCGAATTCGCTGCCGAGAATATCTGCCGCCAGCGGCGAAAAGTTGCAAGTTGCGCAGGCCGGTAAGAATCCGCCGCCCGCGCGCACTACCGCATGACGCAACAGTGCCGAGTGGACGGAAATGAATCATGCGACGAATCCTCGCGGGTCTGGCGGTGGCGGCGGCGACCGTGGCCGTGGCTGTGCCGGCCCATGCGGAACAACAGCCCGTGGCGCCCCGCGCGACCATGCTCGCGGACGGCGCACCCGTGGCCGGCGGCGCGCACCGGCCCTTCGAGACCCACCACGTGAGCCGGCGGCCCGCGGCGGCCCGCCTTGCGGCCGGGGAGACCCACACGGTCACCGTGGTGCACGTCGGCTTCGACGGGCAGCCGGCGCCGGTGCACAGCACCTCGCTGCTCGGGGCGGACCTGACCGAGTACGACGCGCTCGAACGGACGGGCACCGCCACCGTCGCCGTGCCGGCCGGGCGGTACGTGCTGTCCAGCGTGATCATGCCGGCCGACCCCGCCGACGCGCGGGCCGCGCTGCTCGTCGACCCGGTGCTCGACGTGGCCGGGGACGTGACCGTCGTGGTCGACGCCCGGGCCGCGCGGACCAGCTCGATCAGCGTGCCGGCGGCCGGGGTCGTGCCGGTGCTCGCGTCCGTCGGGCTCACCTACTCCACGGCGGCGGGCACCGCCGAGATCGGCATCAGCGGCGACTCGCTCGAGCGGATCTACACCGCACAGATCGGCGCCGACACCGGCGTCGACGGGATCGTGTCTTCAGTGAGCGGGGTGTGGTCGTCGGCGGACGCGACGACGACGTTCAACCTGCGGTACAACCGGATCGGCAGCCTGATGTCGGGCTATCGGCACGACGTGCGCCGGGGCGAGCTCACCGCCGTGCCGACGAGCTTCGCCGCCGGGAACGCGCCGGAGCTCACCGGCAACTGGTACGCCGTGAGCCGCCTGCCGGGCCAGGACGAGGTGCACGGCGCGGCCGTCGGGCTGCCGGTGCGGCTGCCCTCCACCGTGATGCGGTACTTCAACAACGACGGCGGCGTGCAGTGGCGCACCCGGATGTACGAGCTCACGCCGGAGTGCTTCGGCTGCAGCGTCACCACCGGCGCCTGGACGAGCTACCGGCCCGGCGCCACGGTGGCCGAGGGGTGGAACCGCGCGGTCTTCTCGCCCTCCGGCGGCGGGGTCACCCGCGACGGCGACACGATCAACGTGGACCTGCCGATGTACAGCGACGGCGCCGGCCGGACCGGCAACAGCGGCGACGCGGGCACGACGGTGCTCCAGCGCGACGGCGTCGAGGTCGGGCGCGAGGAGTGGGGCGGCGCCGGCGCGTTCACCGTGCCGGATGCGCGGCGCGGGCGGTACCGGCTGGCGGTCGAGAGCCGCCGCGGCGCGCCCTATGCACTGTCGACGAGCGTCGCCGCGGCCTGGGAGTGGACCGGCGACCCGGCGCTGATCGACGTCCGGTTCGCGCCGCGGCTCGGCGCGGACAACTCGGCGCCGGCCGGGCGCGACCTCGCCGTGCCCGTGACGGTGCTGACCCCGTCGCCCGGCCCGCGGGCGGTCACCGTCGACGTGTCCTACGACGACGGCGCGACCTGGACCCGGGCGCCCTACGCCGGCGGGCTGGCGCAGCTGCACCACCCGGCCGCCGCGGGCTTCGTCTCGCTGCGAGCGAACGTCCGCGACGTCGGCGGCAACACCGCGGCCGTCACCGTGATCCGCGCCTATCGGATCAGTGCTGCGTAGACCGGATCAGTGCTGGGTGAAGATGCGCTGAACCCGCGGGCCGACCTGGGTGAGCAGCTCGTGCGACACGGTGTCCATGGCCGCGGCGGCCTGCTCGATCGGGGTGGAGAAGCCGGCGTGCTGGCCGAAGATCAGCACGTCGTCGCCGACCTCGGCGTCGGGGTGGCCGGTGATGTCGATGGCCATCGAGTCCATCGAGATCGTGCCGGCGATCTGGCAGCGGTGGCCGTTGATCAGCACGTAGCCGACCTTGCGGAAGGCCCGCGGCACCGCGTCGTAGTAGCCCGCGGCGATGAGGGCGATGCGGGTGTCGGGCGACTGGGCGCGGAAGAGCCCCCCGTAGCCGACCCGCTCGCCCGGCGCCATGTTGTGGATCTCGACGATGCGGCTGACCAGGCCGACGCCGGGGGTGAGGGTGAGCAGGTCGGTGGTCGCGGTCGACACGTGCAGGCCGTAGAGGCCCAGGCCGATGCGGACCATGTCGTAGCGGGCCTCGGGAAAGCGGATGGTGGCGGCCGTGGCGCTGGTGTGGCGTACCACATCCTCGAAGCCCATCTCGGCGGCGGCCGCGCACACCGAGCCGAAGCGCTTGAGCTGCTCCCGCGTCAGGTCGTCCTCGGCCGGGTCGTCGGGGCAGCCCAGGTGGCTCATCAGGCCGGCCAGCCGCAGGTGCTCGTGCCCGCGCAGCTTGGCCAGCAGCTCGATCGCCGCCTCCGGGTACAGCCCGGAGCGGTGCATGCCGGAGTCGACCTCGACGTGCACGTCCAGGCGCCGGCCGCTGACGGCGGCGGCGCGGCAGGCGGCGTCGTACATCTCCACCGAGTACAGCGACGGGGTGAGCCGGTGGCGCACGAGCCGCTCCACGTCGCCGGGCACGGCGAGGAAGACGAGGACCGGCATCTGCACGCCGGCCCGGCGCAGCGCGATGCCCTCATCGGTCGTGGCGACCCCGAGCCAGTCCACGCCGGCCTCGCGCAACGTGTGCGCGACGGTGACCGGGTTGGTGCCGTATGCCTCGGCCTTGACCACGCCCATGAGCTTCGTGTGCGGGCCGACGAGCTTGCGAAACGCCGCGACGTTGCTCTTCACCGCGGCGAGGTCGACGTAGAGGCGGGTCGCGGCCGCGGTCTCCACCAGGTGCATCCAGGCGTCGGTGACCATCGTGTCGCGCGGCACGTGCACCAGGGCCACGTCGTCGGGGCGCAGTTCGGTGGCGACGAACGCGCGCACCCGGTCCTCGTCGGGGAAGCGGTGCATCGGCACGCCGGTGTCGCGCAGCGCCTCCTCGACCAGGTCGTGCGCGTCGGCGGTCAGGCCGCAGACCAGCTGCACGTTCTCGGCGCGCAGGCAGCGCGCCATCGCCGCGGCCGACTCGGCGGTGAGCCCGGCCAGCGGGTCGCCGATGATCATCAGGGTGCGCCCGTGCCCGCCCGTCAGCGAGCGGGCCGTGCGCAGCGCGCTGGACAGGGCCAGCGGGTCGGTGTTCGCGAGCTCGCCGACCACCGTCGCGCCGTCGGGGCGGCGCCACATCTGCATGCGCGTCGACGGCGGCGTGTACTCGGCGGCCGCGGCCAGCAGCTCCTCCGGGCCCAGCCCGAGCAGCGTCGCCGCGCCCATCGCGAGCTCGAGGTCGCGCAGCACCTCCGGCGACGGCGTCGCCACGAGCAGGTCCGCCTCGGCGCCGCCGGGCGCGAAGGCCCGGACCAGCGACGAGCGCTCCACGTGGCGCAGGCGGGTCAGCCGCGGCAGGGCGGTGTCGCCGGCCGGCAGCACGCGGGCCTTCGTGATCGATGCCGCCAGGTGGTGTACCGCGGGATCCGGCTCTCCCATGAGCACCCAGCCGTCGGCCGGGAGGCCCGCCGCCATGCCCAGCAGCTCGCGGGCGTGCTCCTCGCGGCCGTCGAAGTGCTGGGCGCTGCGGGTGCCTAGGTTGGTGAACACGACGGCGTCGGGCGCCACGATGCGGGCCAGCCGCGCCATCTCGCCCGGCTCGGTGGCGGCGGCCTCGATCACCGCGACCGGCACGTCGGCCGGGCACTGCAGCACCGACAGGGCCACGCCGAGCTGGCTGTTGTAGCTGCCCGGGCTGCCGTACGTGGTGCGGTGCCCGGCGAGCAGCCCGACCAGGGCGTCCTTGGTCAGGGTCTTGCCGTTGCTGCCGATGACCGCGACGAACGTCGTCGACGTGAGCTGGCGCCGCCACCACACCGCCATCTCCTGCAGCGCGGCGAGCGGGTCGGCGACGGCGATCAGCGGCCCGGCGTCGCGCGGCAGCTCGGCGAGGCAATCCTCGGCGACGACCGCGGCGATCGCGCCGTTGGCGAGCGCCCGGGCCACGAACTGGTGACCGTCGGTAGCGCCGCGGAGGGCGAAGAAAAGACTGTCGGCCTGCAACCGGTCCGAGTGGATGGCGACGCCGCCGACCTCGCGCTCTTCCCCCGGGAAGTGCACCGTGCCGCCGACGATCGACGCCGCCTCGGCGACCGAGACTGGGTCCATTCGCCGAATAGTAGCTGGAGGCCGCGGTGTCGCGGACAGTAAGATTGCCCGGTGTTGGAGATCATGGAGATCCTGCGCGGCGACGCGCACGCGACGCCGGAGCGTATTTCGACGCTCACCGGGATCCCGGTCGAGGCGGTCCGGGCGCAGGTCGCCGAGTGGGAGCAGCAGGGCGTCATCCGCCGCTACAAGGCCGTCGTCGATGCCGACCGGCTGCGCGAGATCACCGGCCAGCAGCTGATCACCGCCTTCATCGACGTCGCCGTCACGCCGGCCCGCGGCCTCGGCTTCGACGACGTGGCGCTGCGGATCTCCCGCTTTCCCGAGGTGCGCTCGGTGTACCTCGTCTCCGGCGCGCAGGACCTGCGCTGCGTGGTCACCGGCCGCAGCATGCACGACATCGCCGACTTCGTCGCCCAGAAGCTCTCCACGATCGAGCGCGTCACCGCGACCGCGACGCACTTCGTGATGAAGACCTACAAGGACGACGACGAGCTCTACGCGACCGCCGAGGTCGACCGACGCCTCCCGGTCACGCCGTGAAGCCCCTCAACCCGATCGTGGCGGCCTGCCCGCCCTCGGGCATCCGCCGCTTCTTCGACATCGCCGCCACCTTGGACAACGTCATCTCCCTCGGCGTGGGCGAGCCCGACTACGTCACGCCCTGGCACGTGCGCGAGGCCGGCATCTACGCCCTCGAGCAGGGCTACACGACCTACACCTCCAACGCCGGCCTCCTGGAGCTGCGCGAGGCGATCGTCAAGGACCTTTCCCGTCGGTACGCCGTGAGCTTCGACCCCGCCGCCGAGTGCCTGATCACCTCGGGCGTCTCGCAGGGCCTCGACCTGGCCATGCGCACCCTGCTCGCACCGGGCGACGAGGTGATCATCCCCGAGCCGTGCTACGTCGCCTACGGCCCATGTGTCACGTTCGCCGGCGGCACCCCCGTCTACGTCCCTTCGGACGAGCGCTTCCACATCCTGATCGACGAGATCGAGCGCGCGATCACCCCGCGCACGAAGGCCATCCTCGTCTCCTCCCCGTCCAACCCCACCGGCGCCATCCAGCCGCGGGAGGTCCTCGAGGCCCTGGTCGCTCTGGCGGTACGCCACGACCTCTACCTGGTCTCCGACGAGATCTACGAGCGCTTGAGCTACGACGCCCCGCACACCTGCGTGGCTTCTCTGGACGGCGCCCGCGACCGCACGGTCCTGCTGGGCGGCTTCTCGAAGGCCCACGCCATGACGGGCTGGCGGGTCGGCTACATCTGCGCCCCGGCTCCGATCCTGGAGCTGGCGGGCCGCATCCACCAGTACACGATGCTCTGCGCCCCACACGTCTCGCAGGCGGCCGCTCTGGAGGGCCTGCGCGCGGGCGAGCCGAGGGTCGCCGAGATGGTCGCGGGCTACGACCGCCGCCGCCGCCTCTTCGCGAAGGGCCTGAACGACATCGGCCTGACGTGCGACGAGCCGCAGGGCGCCTTCTACGCCTTCCCGTCAATCAGATCGACAGGCCTGAACTCCGAAACCTTCGCCGAGCGCCTTTTGGAGGCCGAGCGGGTGGCGGTAGTCCCCGGCAGCGTCTTCGGCCCATCGGGCGAGGGCCACATCCGCTGCAGCTATGCCACCGCGCTACCACTGCTGGACGAGGCCCTGGAGCGCATGGGCCGTTTCGTAGCTTCCCTACAGCACTGACCGCAACCCCCGCGCGAAACGCCCCTCAGAAGCCGCAGAGGAACAGCGCGCCGGCCGCGACCAGGCCGGCCTCGACCAGCAGGACGAATGCCCGGTCGCTGATCCGTCCGACGATCTTCTTGCCGGCCCAGGCGCCGGCCAGCGTGGCCGGGGTCAGCGCCGCGCCGAAGAGCAGTACCCGGCCGGTGAGCAGGTCGCCGGCGCCGTACGCGGCGATCTTCGACAGGTGCATCGTGACCGCGCCGGCGGCCTCCGTGCCGACGTATGCGCCGCGGGTCAGGCCGTAGGCCAGGAAGAACGGGGCGGTCAGCGGCCCGACCGAGCCGAGCAACGCGGAGCCGAGGCCGGAGGCCGCGCCCACGGCGGCGAAGGACCGGTCGGACGGCTTGCGCGGCCGGCGCTGCCATCGCCGCCACACCACCACTGCGATGAGGAACACGCCCAGCACGCGCTTGAGCGCGCCCAGCGGCACGGTGGCCAGCAGAAGACCGCCGGCCACCGCGAACGGGACCGCGCCGGCGGCGAACCAGCCGATCAGCGGCCAGTGCAGCTCCCTGCGGTTCAGCCACATCCGCGCGACGTTGCTGGACACCTGGGTCAACGTCAGCATGGGCACGGCGACCCGGAACCCGAACAGCGCGGTGAAGACCGGCAGCAGCAGGACCCCGCCGCCGAACCCGGCCACGGCCGAGAGCAGCGCCAGGCCGAAGGCGGCCACCGAAGCGACGGCCAGGGTCGACAGCTGATCGATGCTGATGCTCACTCCGGCCAGCCTGCCATGCCGGCGCCGAGGGGCGGGATGCCGTGCACCCCGCCCCTCGGGCGTTGCCGGTCAGCCGAACAGCAGTAGCTGCCAGAGGTCGAAGGACTGGACGCCGCGGCCGTGTGTGGCGGCGTACAGGCGCAGGCCGTGCAGGCCGGTGCGCAGCTCCATGGTGGTCGTGGTCGGGAGATTGCGGCCGAGGACCTTCCAGCCGGTCTGGCCCGGCGCCCGGTAGAGCACGCCGAGGTCTGTGCCGACGACCAGGCCGCCGCCCCAGATGACCTTGAGGGCGTTCGCCGGGATGTCGGGCAGGTTGGCGGAGATGTCGGTCCAGTGCGCCCCCGCGTCGCGGGATTCGAAGACGTGGCCGACGCCGGCGCCGGGGCCCTCGGTCCACTTGCGGGAGTAGCCGTTCATGGCCACGAACACGTGGTTGGGGTTGGCCGGGTCGACGTCGAAGCCGGAGACGTACCGGTTGGGGATGACCCCGTCGACCGGCAGGTCTAGCTGGTGCCAGCCGGTGCCGTCGGCCTTGCCCACCGCGATGCCGCGGGTGAAGCCCTGGTTGTTGCAGGGGCCGCACCAGCCGACGTAGACCATGCCGCCGGAGATCGACACGCCGGTGGCGACGTGGCCCGCGCCCAGGTCGAAGGCGTTGACCCAGTCGGCGCCGGACTGGATGGCGAAGCCCTTGTGCTGGATCCACACGTGCGTGCCGCCGGCGACCCAGGTGTTGCCGTCCTTCGGGTCGGCGGCGATCGGCGCGATGAACCGGGCGCCGGCCGAGCCGAGGGCGTTGTCGGGCGGTGCGATGTTGCGGCTGGAGGCCTTGCTCGGGTCGGTGATCCAGGAGCCGTCGTTGACCGCGCAGTTGTTGGTCACCGACAGGGCCAGGTAGACGTACTCGGCGGCTACGTTGCAGCCGTTGTCCGGGTCGACGATGGTGTCGCCGCCGTCGCCGCCGAAGTTGGAGCCCATCACGCGGTCGCCGGGGCGCAGGATCGACTCGCCGTTGTCCTGCAGGCCGCCGCTGATGGCGAGGCCCGCGTTGCGGCCCTGCTTGTCGGCGCCGACGCCGACCGAGTAGTACTGCAGCACGTCCATGCTGCCGTCGTTGAGCGACACCCAGTCGGTGGCGTGGCCGGACGCGTCGGCCTTGCCGTTGACCGGCCGGCGGTACACGCCGCCGTCGTCGCCGACGACCAGGTACGGCTTGCCGCCGTTGCTGCCGATCGCGGCCGCGTGCTGGTCGGGGTGTGTGGTCTGGTTGCAGTCGCCGGTCTGCTTGGACGGGTCGATGCTCCAGCAGGGGAAGTAGAAGTTCCAGTAGGGGCCGGGGGTGGTCCAGGTGGCGCCGGCGTCCTTGGTCTCGAAGACCTCCTCGAGCCCGATGTAGAGGTGCCTCGGGTCCTTCGGGTCGACCTGGAGGAACTGGTTGTACCAGGCCTGGATGCCGGGCATGTAGCCGGGCGAGGTGTTCGCCGAGCCGGACGCGGCCAGCTTGTGGTAGTCGGCGGCCAGCCGCCACGGGCCGAAGGGCGAACCGCTGTCGGAGACGAAGACGCCGTAGAGGTTGCTGTCGCCGTTGGTGGCCAGCATCTCCGGCGACTGCTCGATCGCGTAGTACTTCGACCCGTCGGCGGAGCGGGCGAAGGTGACCGCGCCGACGTTGTCGGGGTCGCTGGCGATGTCGCCGGTCAGCGTGATCTTCTGCCAGGCGCCGCCGACCTTGGTGTAGAAGCCGTTGTAGTCGTCGCCGCTGCGCCAGCCGATGGCCAGGATGACCTTTGACGGGTCGCGGGGGTCGATCGCGATGTCGTTGGCGATGTTCTTGTACGCCGCGTCGGCGTCATCGGCGTCCGCACCGCCCGGCAGGAACGTCGGGTTTGGCGCGAACTCGAGCGTCCACTTGCCGGACAGGTTCCGGGTCGAGTGCGACCACACGCCGCGGCTCGTCGCCGCCCACACCTTGTCGCCGCCGAAGCGCAGCGCCCGGATCGTGGTGTTCTCCAGTTCCGTGCCGCCGACCCGGTCCGACGTGCGGAACTCGCCGTGCCGCGGGTCTGCGAGCACGTACACGCCGGTGCCGACGAAGCTCGTCGCGCTGGTGTTCGCCTCGCCGGTGGCGAACCACAGCCGGCCGCGGTCGTCGAGGCGCAGGTCGCCGGTCGCCGGAGCGGGCAGCTTGTCGGAGATCGGCTGCCAGTGCCCGCCGCCGGTCGCCGACCGCCACACGCCGCCGTTGGCCGAGCCTGCGTACACGTAGCCGTGGTCGTCGGCGGCCATGCCGACCACCCGTCCCGTGACGTTGCCGGCCCCGCCGGACGAGTTGGAGTTGACGTCGCGGTACCGCGGATCGTCCGAGTTGTACGGCAGGCCGGTCTCGTCGACCCAGCGCCCGCCGGTATGCGGCAGCCCTTGCAGCTGCGCCCACGCGGCCGAGTAGGCGCCCGGCGCGACGATGCCGGGCGCGCTGCGGGCCTCGTTCCACTGGTCCGCCTGCTCCATGATATCGCTGGAGCCCTCTTCGTCGTCCTCGCCCGGCGCGGCGAGGCTGTGCACAGTGCCCGCGCCGGTGCGGTGCGCGGTGGCGGCGCGGTCGCCGGCGTGCGCGGGCCGGGGCGCCGGCGGCGCGGCGCCGGCGGGCAGCCCGCCGAGGATCAGAACCGTCGCCGACAAACCGGCGACGGTGAGCACACGTCGGTGTGTTCGGGGCCTCAATGCCCGCTCCCTCCGTGACGAGCGCCGGCCGGACAGACCGGCGCGTTCACGCCTGATCGTTCATGCACTCGCGGGCTGATCAAAGCAAGCTGATCAATATGGAAACGAGCAAGGGTGCAGGATAGGGTGCTCGTTGCTCGAAATACGGACACCATTACGTGTCACTGACGAGTTGTAGGAGCTGGATTAATACGCATTTGTGATGATCAAAGCCACTGGTTTGTTCGGCACGCTTTTCAAGCGCTCGGATTCGGGTCGAGACTGTCGGCGTCCTCCATTCCGCTGACGAAGGGAGACCCATGTCCAGAAGACGCGGCGTGGTCGCGGCGGCGGCGCTGGCCACCGTCCTCGGCTCGCTCACCGTGCCGGGCGGTGCATCGGCCGCACCGGCGGCCGCCACCAGGCACGTGCAGAAGGTCGGCACCGGCTCCTACAAGGTGACCGGCACCGGCACCGGCGAGCCCGCCTCGATCTCCACCGAGATTCCCCGCGACGCCGGCCCCGAGGCCAACGAGCTCACCAGATCCGCGTCGCGGCCGGCCGGCGGCGCGCACCGCAGCCTGGCGCCCGCCCGCGGCGCCGCACCCGCCGGGCCGTCTGTGGCCGGCGGCGTGATCCGCAACGGGCCGCAGCTGCTGCGCAGCTTCGACGGGATCAACCACCGCGACCAGCGCATCGCCAACAACGGCAACCAGTTCAGCCTCGAGCCGCCGGACCAGGGGCTCTGCGTGGGCAACGGCCACGTGGTGGAGGCCGTCAACGACGCGTTCCGCGTGTTCAACGCCGACGGCACCGGCCAGACCGGCGTGGTCGACCTCAACACCTTCTTCGGCTACCCGCCGGTGATCGACCGCACGGCCGGCGTGTTCGGGCCGAACATCACCGACCCGTCCTGCCTGTTCGACCCGACCACCCGCCAGTTCTTCCTCGTCGTGCTCACCCTCGAGCAGACCGAGGACGGCGAGCTGACCGGCGCCAACCACCTCGACATCGCGGTGGCCGCCGACCCGACCGGCAGCTGGAACATCTACCGCCTCGACGTCACCGACGACGGCAGCAACGGCACGCCCGTGCACCCGCACTGCCCGTGCATCGGCGACTACCCGCACATCGGCGTCGACGCCAACGGCTTCTACGTCACCACGAACGAGTACTCGTTCTTCGGCACGGAGTACAACAGCGCGCAGGTCTACGCGTTCTCCAAGCGCGCC
Organism: Dactylosporangium darangshiense; assembly: GCF_039537565.1. NCBI lineage: Bacteria > Bacillati > Actinomycetota > Actinomycetes > Micromonosporales > Micromonosporaceae > Dactylosporangium > Dactylosporangium darangshiense. Next base: position 66,540 of record NZ_BAABAT010000033.1, on the reverse strand, counting down.
CTCGCGCGCGGCGACGCCGACGTCCTCGTCACGCAGCTGGACACGACCGCCGCCGACCGCGGGCTCAACGGCTTCACCATCTGGCCGGCGCAGTCCCCGGCGACGTCGGACTACGAGCGCGGCGCGGGCGGCACGGAGTACTTCCTGTCCTCCAACGCCGCCGAGGAGGCCACGGGCAACGACGCCTACGTCTCCGACAGCATCGTCGCCTGGGCGCTGACCAACACCAGGTCCCTCGACAGCGCCTCGCCCCGCCTCGGCCTGAGCAACGACAGGGTCGGTGTCCGGCGGTACTCCCTGCCGCCCGCGGCGAACCAGAAGCCCGGCCCCGCGCCGCTGCTCGAGTGCGTCAACGACGACCCGTGCTCCACGTTCCTGCTCGGCGCGCCCGACCCGTTCAAGCCGGAGGCGCTCGCGGCGCTGGACAGCAACGACACCCGCATGCAGCAGGTGACCTACACCGGCGGCCGGCTGTACGGGGCCCTCGACACGGCGGTGACCGTCGGCGGCGCGGCGAAGGCCGGCATCGGCTGGTACATCGTGCGCCCCTCGCTGCACGGCAGCTCCGTGCGGGCCGACCTGGCCGCGCAGGGGCAGCTCGGGCTGGCCGGGAACAACCTGACCTACCCGGCCATCGGCGTCAACGCGGACGGCAAGGGCGTCATGGCGTTCACGCTGGTCGGCGACGGCTACTTCCCGTCGGCGGCCTACGCCGCCTTCGACGGGCGCAGCGGCGCCGGCTCGATCTTCCTGGCCAAGGCCGGCCTCGGACCGCAGGACGGCTTCACCGGCTACAAGGCCCTGGTCGGCGACCCGCCGCGGCCGCGCTGGGGCGACTACGGCGCCGCCGCGGTCGACGGCGCCAACATCTGGATCGCCAGCGAGTACATCGGCCAGACCTGCACCCTGGCCCAGTACGAGGCGACCCCGTTCGGCAGTTGCGGCGGCACCCGCACCGCACTGGCCAACTGGGGCACCCGGATCAGCCAGGTCAAGCCGTAAGGGGGCTCAGCGGAGCCAAAGGGGGTTCAGCGGAGACCGGTGTCCAGCCGCATCGTGACCGTCGCGTACTGCCCGGCGGTCACGGTCACCGCCAGGCTGCTCGGCCGCCGGGCCGGTCCGCCGGCGACGAGCACCGGGCGCAGCACGTAGGACCCGGCGGGCACGGCCACCCTGAAGTGGCCCTGCCCGTCGGTGTCGACCGTAGCGACGGTCCGTTCCGAGCTCAGCACGGAGAGCCGGGCCTGGACCGGCGTGACCGGGCAGGGCGGGTCGCCCCGATCCACCGGGCAGTTGACCATGACCGTCTGTCCGGCGATGCCAGTGTCGGCAACAGATGGCGAGGGGGAGGTCGAGGCGGTCGTTGACGTCGCCGCCGGTTGGCTCGCCTGGGGCTGGTTTGAGGCGCATGCGCTCGACGCGGCGGCGAGCAGGGCCGCGGTGAGCAGGACGCGAAGTCCGCGACGCATGACAGTTGGATGCTACCGCCGGGCCGGAGGTTCCATCGACGGGTCGCGGAATCTTTTCATTTTCAAGTAATGGGTCTACCGTGCTGCCATGGCGGGGACCGAGCAGATCGAAAGATTCGGATACACGCAGGAGCTGCGGCGCTCCCTCACGTTCACCGACCTGTTGGTGTACGGGCTGATCTTCATGGTGCCGATCGCGCCCTTCGGGATCTTCGGGGGCGTGTTTCAGGGCTCCGGCGGCATGGTGGCGCTGGCCTACGCCATCGGCATGGTGGCCATGGTGTTCACGGCGCTGTCCTACGCGCAGATGGTCAAGGCGTTCCCGATGGCCGGGTCCGTGTACAGCTACGCGGGCCGGGGCATCGCGGCGCCGGTCGGCTTCCTGGCCGGCTGGGTCATCCTGCTCGACTACGTCCTGGTGCCGGGGCTGCTGTACCTCATCGCCAGCGTCGCCATGAACTCCGTGGTCACGCAGATCCCGGTCTGGGCGTGGCTGGTCGCGTTCGTGGTGCTCAACACCGTCGTGAACCTGCTCGGCATCGAGCTCACGGCGCTGGTCAACAAGTTCATGCTGCTCGGCGAGCTGGTCGTGCTCGCGATCTTCCTCGTCATCGGGGTGGTCGCGCTCGCGCAGGGCAAGGGCCGCGGGTTCAGCTGGGAGCCGGTGTACAACTCCGGCACCTTCTCCTGGTCGCTGATCTTCGGGGCGGTGTCGATCGCCGTGCTGTCGTTCCTCGGCTTCGACGGGATCTCGATGCTCGCCGAGGAGCACAAGGGCGAGGCGCGCCAGATCGGGCGGTCCATGGTGGCGGCGCTGCTGCTGGCCGGCGTGCTGTTCATCGTGCAGACCTGGATCGCGGCGCTGCTCGTGCCCGACCCGGACAAGCTCATCGCGGACGGGGACCCCGGCGGCACCGCGTTCTACGACGCCTCGCGCGTCGGGGGCGGGGCCTGGCTCGCCACCCTGACCGCGGTCGCCACCGCCGTCGCGTGGGGGTTCGCCAACTCGCTCGTCGCGCAGGTGGCCACCTCGCGGCTGCTCTACGCGATGGCCCGCGACCGGCAGCTGCCGAAGTTCCTGGCGCGGATCTCGCCGCGGCACAAGGTGCCCACGAACGCGACGTTCGTGGTGGCGGCCGTGTCGCTCGGGCTCGGGCTGTACATGTGGTCGCGCGACGACGGCATCACCCTGCTGTCGACGCTGGTCAACTTCGGCGCGATGACCGCCTTCCTGGCGCTGCACGTCTCGGTGTTCTGGCACTATGTGGTGCGCGGGGGCAGCCGCGACTGGCTGCGCCACCTGATCTTCCCGCTGGCCGGGTTCCTCATCCTGTTGTACGTCGTGATCAATGCCAAGGTCGCCGCACAGATGCTCGGCTTCACGTGGCTCGGCATCGGCGTCGTGATCCTCGTGATCCTCTACGCCACGGGGCGCCGGCCCCAACTCTCGGGACAGACGGCCACGGCGGAGACGCCGACGGAGAAGGCGCAGGCGAATGACTGAGCTGCACGTGTACGAACCGAACGCGGACGACCTGGCGTACACCTTCGGCGGAAGACCGGCCGTGCGCACCGTGCGGCCGGGTGACGCGCTGCGCGTCTACACCGAGGACTGCTTCGGCGGCAAGGTCACCGGCTTCGGGACGCTGCCGACGCAGGTCTGCCAGTTCCCGTTCCTCAACCCGGTCACCGGGCCGTTCCACGTCGAGGGCGCCGAGCCCGGCGACACGCTCGCGCTGCACTTCGCGCGCATCGAGCCGGCCCGCGACTGGGCGGTGTCCAGCACCTTCCCGCACTTCGGCGCGCTCACCTCGACCTCGCACACGGCGACGCTGCAGCCGCCGCTGGAGGAGCGGGTGTGGGTGTACGAGCTGTCGCGCGAGAACGGGACGGTGCGCTACCGGGCGCGCAACAGCGACTTCGTCGTCGACCTGCCGATGGAGCCGATGCACGGCACGGTGGGCGTGGCGCCCGGCGCGTTCGAGGCGCGCATGACGATCACGCCCGACGCGCACGGCGGCAACATGGACACCCCCGAGCTGCGGGCCGGCGTGACCGTGTACTTCGGGGTCAACGTCGCCGGCGCGCTCTTCGCGCTCGGCGACGGCCACGCCCGGCAGGGCCACGGCGAGGTCAGCGGCGTCGCGGTCGAGGCGGCGATGCACACGACGCTCGTCGTCGAGCTGCTCAAGGGGGTACCGACGCCGTGGCCCCGGCTGGAGTCCGACGAGTTCCTCATGAGCACCGGCTCGGCGCGCCCGCTCGAGGACGCCTACCGCATCAGCCAGCACGACCTCGTCACGTGGGTCGCCGGGCTGACCGGGCTGGACGAGCTCGACGCGTACCAACTCGTGAGCCAGGCCGGCGAGGCGCCCGTGGGCAACGTCTGCGACACCAACTACACGATGGTCGCCAAGGTCGCCAAGCGTTACCTGCGCGGCGCCGAGGCGTACGAAGGCGTTCACCGCCGATTGCGCGAGATGGCGGCGGCGCTGTGAAGCAGCGCGTAAGAATGGGCGAATGAAGCTGGGTCTGCACTACTGGAACTTCGCCAAGCCCACCGCCGAGCCGACCGCGATCGCGCCGACCCTGCGCGAGACGGCCCTCATCGCCGAGCAGTCGGGGGTCGCCGCGTTCACGGTCATGGACCACTACTTCCAGATGGACGCGCAGGCGCCGGCCGACGAGCCGATGCTGGAGGGGTACACCGCACTCGGCTACGTCGCCGCGCTGACCGATCGGATGACGCTCGGGCTGCTGGTCACCGGCGTGATGTACCGCCACCCGGGCCTGCTCGCCAAGATCGTCACCACGCTGGACGTGCTCTCCGGCGGGCGGGCGCGGCTGGGCATCGGCGCGTCGTGGTACGAGCGCGAGCAGCGCGGCCTCGGCGTGCCGGTCGTGCCGGTCGCGGAGCGGTTCGAGCGGCTCGAGGAGACGCTGCAGATCTGCCTGCAGATGTGGAGCGGCACGGTCGGGGAGTACAACGGCACGCACTACCAACTGGCCGAGACGCTCAACTCGCCGGCGTCGATCAGCCGCCCGCACCCGATGATCATGGTCGGCGGCGGCGGGGAGAAGAAGACGCTGCGCCTGGTGGCCAAGTACGGCGACGCGTGCAACATCTTCGCCACCTCGCTCGAGGACGTGGCCAACAAGCTCAACGTGCTGCGCGAGCACTGCAAGACCGAGGGGCGCGACTACGACACGATCGTCAAGACTGCGGTCGTTGCGCGCCCGGTGCTGGCCGACGTCGACGGCTGGCTCGCCTACGTGGAGGCCCTCGCCGGGCTGGGCATCACCGAGGTGCAGACCATGCCCGACCGCAACCCCGTCGAGTACGCCACGGAGCTGGCCGAGAAGGTCCTGCCCCGCCTCGGCGCCATCTGACGGGCCGAGCACCTGTCTACGTCTCAGGGCCGGGTCGTCGAACGCCTTCAGGCGCTCGGCGGACATTCAGCGACGTCCGGTACCGTTCCCGCGGTGATCGTCGCGCCGGGTCGCCTGCTGCTGATCCGGGCCGGACTCATTGTCGGAGGCGCGGCCGTCCTCCTCGTGGAGCTGCTCTCGGCCGTCCACCTGCTGCACCGGCCGGTGATCATCGCCGTGTGGGTGCTGGGCATCGGCGCGACCGGCTACCTCGCCCGCCACCGCCTGCGCGCGATGGCGGGCCGGGTGCCCGAGTTCTGGCGCGACGCCGGGCGCGGCGAGCGGGTGATGGCCGTGGCCCTCGGCGCGCTGTTCCTCGTCGACCTCGTCGTCGCCCTGGTCGCGCCGCCGAACAACTTCGACTCGCAGACCTACCACCTGCCCAAGATCGAGCACTGGGTGGCGCAGGGCGACGTCGGCTTCTACCCGACGATCATCGACCGTCAGCTGGCCATGGCGCCGGGCGCGGAGTACATCCTGCTGCACCTGCGCCTGCTCACCGGCGGCGACGCCCTCTACAACCTCGTCCAGCTCGCCGCCGGCGTCGGCGGCGCGCTCATCGCCTCGCGGATCGCCGCCCAGCTCGGCGGCGCCCGTCGCGCCCAGCTGATCGCGGCGCTGATCTTCGCTACCACACCCATCGTCGTTCTGGAGGCCACGAGCACCCAGACCGACCTCGTGGTCGCGCTGTGGGTCGGCAGCGTCGCCACCCTCGTCCTCGACGAGCTGCGCCGGCGCACACCCTGGCACGCCGTCGTGCTGCTGGGCGTGGCGGCCGGACTGGTACTGCTGACAAAGGCCACCGGCCTGCTCGCCGCCGGCCCGCTGCTGGTGCTGTGGTTCGCGTCCCAGCTGCGCCAGCGCCCGACCGCGGTGCGCGCCCTGGCCGGTGCCGCCCTGATCGTCGGCCTGATGGCCCTGATCTCCGGCCCGTACCTCTGGCGCGTCGAGACCACCTACGACAACCCGCTCGGCCCCGGCCACCTGCGCGATTCGATCTCGATGCAGCGCCACGACCCGGGCTCGGTCCTCATCAACACGCTGCGCATCGCCGAGACCGCCCTGCAGACCCCGGCCGGCCCCGTCGGCTCCGGCGCGATCATCGGCCTGGCACACGCGATCGGCGTCGACCCGGACGCACGCGACATCACGTACTGGGGCGAGACCTACCCGTACGAGTCCTGGCCCCCCGACGAGGACCGCGTCTCGCTGCCGGTGCAGGGCGCCCTGATCCTCATCGGCGCCGCGGTCCTGCTGTGGCGCCGCTCGCCGGCGCGCCTCTACGCCGCGGTGTTCTGGATCGCCGTCCTCGCGTACGTCATCACGGTCAAGTGGCAGCCGTGGGGCAACCGCCTCGTCGTGTTCCTCATCCTGCTGGGCACGCCCCTCGCCGCCCTCTGGGCCGACTCGCTGCTCGCCGCCCGCCGCCGCGTCGTCCCCTGGCTGGCGATCGGCGCGTTGGCCGCCGGCACGGCCGCGGGCGGCGCCGCGGTGGCGGTCGGCTGGCCGCGCCGCCTGGTCGGCTCCGGCTCGGTGTTCACCACGTCGACGATGGACGAGCGCTTCATCCGCCGCCCGGAGTGGGGCGAGGACTACACGTGGGCTGCTTCGCGCGTGCGCGCCTCGGGCGCGCAGCGGGTCGGCCTGCTGCAGGGCTACAACACCTGGGAGTACCCGTGGTGGGTCCTGCTGAAGGGCGACGACCTGGTGTCGCTGCAGTCGCTCCAGCCCGACCTGCCGGCGCCCGGCATCGACACGGTCGACGCGGTGGTCTGCGTGGACCCGCCGAAGGGCTGCGCCTTCTACATCCCGCCGTCCTGGAACCCCGAGACCCACGGCACGGTCACGGTCGCCATCCGCCCCTGACCGGCCGGCTTTTCCGACAAGTCGTGGCGCGCCAGCGCCCGACTTGTCGGACTCCGGGCCGGGTCAGCTCACTGCGGGCGCGGGAGCTGGGGTCGCCTCGTCGGCGGGGGAGTCGCTGCGGCGCTGGAGCAGGGTCCAGGCCTCGCCGGCCGCCAGCAGGAGCCAGATCGCCCCGTTCGTGCCGCCGATCACCCAGTCCTCCGTCGCGATGGTCGGTACGACGGCGAGGGCGCCGATCGTGTACCACGCGGGAGGCAGCGAACCGTCCGGCCGGCGCCGGACCGCGTGCCACAGCAGCAGGGCGAGGCCGAGGATGAAGGATGCGGCGCCGAAGACGCCGCCGCGGCGGAAGGCGCCGACCGCGGCATTGTCGGTGTTGAGCTGGCGGCGCGGGCCCTCGACCGGGTTGCCGTCGTTGATGCGGGTGACCACGGCGCGCGAGGTGCGAGCGTCGCCGAAGGCCTTCTCGGCCCATCCCGCGTGCTTCCAGTCCACCCAGACCTGGCGCCACGTGTCGGTACGCCCACTCGTCACGTCGCCGCCCTGGTTGTCGAACCGGTCGCGCAGCAGGAACTTGTACCCGCCGCCGAGCGTGACCACGATCGCGAGCACGACGAACGGGGTCGCGACCGCCAGCCAGCCGTTGCGGGACGGGAGGCGCTCGATGTCGTCGTTGCGGCGAAGGAGAGCTAGCCCGAGGTGCACGACGGCGGCCGCGGCGGCGAAGACGAAGCCGGTGCGCGAGTCGCTGATCGAGAGCACGAGCGCGGCGAGCGCGCCGACGCCGAGGCGTTGCCAGACGGCGATCGTGCGGTCGAAGCCGATCCGGATGCCCGCCACGGCCATGAGGCCGGCGAGCGAGTTCGGGTGGTAGTACAGGCCGGGGCCGCCCCAGAAGCGGTTCACCATCAGCCGGGCGGAGGCGTTGTCCGGGATGGCGTGGACGTTGTCGAACAGGCTGCCGGAGCCGACGAGCAGCAGCGCGGCGATGCCGAGCAGGATCGCCGCCGCGATGCCGACGGACAGGTCGCGGCCCCGGCGCTTCGCGGTCGTGTTGAGCGCGATGAGGGCGAGGACGGCGAGCGTGAACACGCCGGCGTAGGCGACGCGCTGGCCGGCGACCTTCCAGTGCGCGACGAAGACCGCGCCGAGGATGCCGAAGAACCAGTACGCGAGGCCGAGCCACGCCGAGCCCAGGCGGGGCAGCGATCGCAGCGAGCGCATCCAGGGCCAGGCCCACACCGCGAAGACGACCACCTCGACGGCGAGTACCGCCCAGATGATCCCGGGTTTCTGGGTCGCGGTCCAGGTCAGGATGCCCGCGAGCACGAAGAGCCCGCCGAGGACGAGGCCCTGCAGCGTGATGCCCGGCAGGCTCAGCGCCAGCCCGACCACGGCCATGGCGATCAGTCCGGCCGCGAACGCCTCCGCCGATTCTCCGATCGAGTCCGTCCGGGTGTACTCCAGGACGCCCGCCAGCAGCGCGACCACGATCGCCGCGACGGCACCCGCCACGCGGGCCTTCGACCCGGTCATCCTTCGTTCGCCCGGGTGCGCCGCCGGCTCAGGAAAAAGTCGCGCACGACGCGCCGCGGTCCGGCCGGCACCAGCCAGACCTGCAGGAACGTCACGTAGTCGGTCACGCTCGGCTTGCCGTAGCGGCGCGCCTCGCGCAGTAGGTCGAAGAAGACCCGCGGGCTGCGGCTGGCGGCGGCCATCGAGCCGACGACGCTCATGGCCAGGGCCGCGTAAGCGCGCGGGGTGACCCGCGGGCGGGTCTCCTGCAGCCACTGCAGCGACTGCTTCCAAGGTGCGTCGAAGCTGATGCGGGGGCGGTTCTCGTCGGCGTACCAGATGACGAGCGGCTCCTCGGCGTAGATCAGGTCGACGCCGTTCTCCTGGAGGCTGCGCAGCGTCCAGTCCAGCTCCTGCAGCCGGCGCAGGCCGTCGGCGAACGGCACCTTCCGCAGCAGCGCGGTCGGCGCCATGATCGTCGAGGTCTGGATGAAGCCGTCGCCGTGGAACAGGCCGTGCCGCACGGCGAGGTACTCGCTGATCGGCTCGCCGGGTGCCGGCACGCGCCGCGGCATGACGAGCTCGGCGCGCGGCGTGCGCATGTAGAGCCGGCTGCCCACGATCGGCAGCGCCACGCCGGACTCCCGCGCCCGGGTGAGCTGGGTGGAGAGCTTCTCCGGCAGCCACTCGTCGTCGTCGTCGAGGAACGCGACCCAGTCGGCGCGCGCGTTGTCCACGCCGCGGTTGCGGGCGTTGGGCGCGCCGCCGGAGGCCGGCAGCTCGACGGGGCGGATGCGCTCGTCGCCCATCGCCGCGAGCGCCTCGATGGTCGCCGGGTCAGGGCCGTCGATGACGACCACGACCTCTATGTCCTGCAGGGTCTGCGCCAGAGCGCTCCTGACGGCGCGCACCACCAGCTCGGGTCGGTTGCGGGTGGGAATGACGACGCTGACCTGGGGTCTTTGCACGATGACCAATCCGTCTCGGTTGCGGTGCTGCGCCACCACACGGAGTCCTATGGGTTCGCTGGCGTAGCGTACACGACCTGCACTTTCGTCGGATATTTCGCAGCTAGTGCGCGGGCGGCCGCGATGTTCGTCGGCGCCGCCGGGTCGCCGAACGCCACGGGGAGCGGCTGACCGGGCCGGACGTTCGGCCGGTGCGGCTTGTCTCCATCGACGACGAGCAGGCTCGCCTCGGGGTCGTGCACGAAGAACCGGACCGGCACCGGGCTCTCGCGCACCAGGCGGTCCAGGTCGTCCATGGTGCTGGCCTTGCCCGCGGATCCGGGGTACAGCAGGCCGGACCACGCCGGGAAGTACCGGTAGTTGTGCTGGAGCGCCGCGGCGCCGAGCGTGGCCGACCAGTTGCGCCATGGGCTGCCCATCAGGTCGACGTTCACCGCTCCGCCGCCGTCGGGGAACATCCGCGACATCAGCAGTGCGTCGCGGGCCGCCTCCGGAGAGCCACGATCCTTGCCCAGTGCCAGCTTGACGCCCGGCGCGACCGGGGTGGTGTGCCACTCGCCACCCGCGACGGCCAGACCCGCCACGATCGGCAGCGCGATGGCGACCCGCAGGGCCACGCCGACGCCCGGCAGGAAGCGGACGAGCCCGCCCAGCGCGCACAGGCAGACCACGATCAGCAGGTGCAGGAGCTTGTCGAAGTAGTACACCGGGTGACCGATCGTCGCCGTCTGGTACAGCCCGAGGCCGGCGGCGAGCGTGAACGCGACGGCGAGGGCGAACAGCGCGGCTCGGTGGCTCGGCGCGCGCATGCCCCGGCGCAGGAGCACCGCGAACACCGCGAGCCCCAGCAGGACCAGGGTGGCGGGCCGGTCCACGACGCGGGCCGTGCCGTTGAGCAGCAGCTGCGAGCCGCCGGAGGCCGACGCCGCCGTGAGCGGGCCGATCGCCGCGATGAGGGTGACGACGGCCGCGGCCAGCCAGCCCCACCAGAAGCGCCACAGCCGGGCGTGGCGAATCCACCACAGGGCGGCCACCCCGCCGTACACCAGGAACAGCGGGTAACTGAACGACAGCCCCACGAGCAGCAGCGCGACCGTCACGGTCTGTTCGCCGAGCCGCGGCAGCGGGCGCACGACGAGCGCGGTGAGCACGGCCGCGCAGGCGAGGCCCGCGAGCTCGTTCGGGTAGCCGCGGGACAGGATGGTCACGGGGTCGCCGAGCACCAGCCAGGCGCCGGCGACCAGCAGGACGGGCAGCAGCCGGGCGGCCGACGTGCCGGGCCCGGCGATGCGCCGCACGGCCCACAGGATCGCGAGCGCGAGCAGCAGGAACGTGCCCACCAGCAGCCACACCATGACGTCCACGGCGGCGGACGCCGACGTCTGCCCGGTCGTGGAGGCGACGAACCGGCCCAGCACCGCGTAGGCGAAGTGCAGCCCCTGCGGGTAGTTCGCGATGCCGTTGAGCTCCTCGTCCGGCACGAACGGGCGCAGCGCCTCGGGGCGCATGAAGAGGTATCCGCCGGTCCGGCCGATGACGTCGTACAGCAGGTAGTGCCGAGCGATGTCCTCGCCCGCGAGCGGCAGGCCGAGCCGGCCGCCGAGGTCGCGGGCGACGTAGGGCACCAGCGTGATCGCGGCGACGGCGGCCGTGGCGAGCGCCGTCAGCGCGTCGGCCGGGCGCCGGGTGCGCCGCGCCGGTGTCGCCGGGCGCGGGGCGAGCTCGAGCCGGCCGGTGGCCGCGGCGATCAGGGCCAGTGCGCTCAGGGCGAATCCGGCGACGAGCGTGGGCTTGAGGTGCCCGGGCCACATCGTCATGGCCAGGCCGAACACGCACGCGGCGCCGAAGAGCTGTGCGCAGGCGAGCACGAAGCGGTCGACGAGCCCGGTGGCGCCGCGCTGGATCGCCATCGTGCCGGCGAGGACGAGGAACGGCAGCAGGACGTCCAGGCGCAGCGGGTGCGTGATCAGCGGTACCACCCAGGCCAGCCCGAGCGCGATGACGGCGCGCACGGCGCGGGGCCCCAGCCCGGCGCGCCCGTTCGTCGCGCCCCCGTCCGACACGCCGTCGTCGGTCCCGGGACGCATCACCGTCACCACAAGCACGCTCCGTATCGGTCGGCGCATCGGTCCGCTGGGAGGTGACGATATCGCGTCGCCCAGGTACCGTCCTTTGCGGCGTCATCCCTGTAACTGATGGTGATGGTTCACCTCTTGACCGGACAGGCAGGAGTGGGGCATTGGCGAAGGGCAACACCCGGCGGAAGGGCCGTGGTCGGCGCGACCCCGCCTGGGCCCGGCTGCTCGTGGTTTTCGGCGCGCTGATGATGATCGCCTCGGGCGGCGCGTTCGTGGTCAAGGACGCGGTCTTCGGCTTCGCGACGCGCAGCGTCCAGCGCGAGGACCTGCTGCCCGGCGAGCCGGACAGGCATGTGAGCGTGAGCGGCCCGAAGAACATCCTGCTGATCGGCATCGACCCGCGTCCCAACCAGGACCCGACCGAGGCGATCCGGTCCGACTCGATCCTGATCCTGCACATCCCGGCGTCGCACGACATGGCGTTCCTCATTTCCATTCCGCGCGACACCTGGGTCTCGATCCCCAAGTACACCAACGGCAAACGCACCTACAACGGCGGCAAGGACAAGATCAACGGCGCGTTCGCCGAGGGCGGCTACGGTCTGACCGGCAAGGACCAGCGCAAGCACGGCACCACGCTGCTCGCCAACACCATCAGGCAGAACTGGGGCATCTCCTTCGACGCGGCCGCGATCGTGGACTTCGTCGGCTTCCAGCAGGTGGTGAAGGTCCTGGACGGCGTGGACATGTACGTCGACCAGCGCACTGTCTCCGTGCACATCGGATACGACGCGCACGGCAACCAGAAGGTCCCCTTCGAGCAGAAGGAGGCCCCCAACGGCGGCACGCAGCTGATCCCGATCAAGGGCGTGACGCCGGCCGTCTACGAGGTCGGATACCAGCACCTGGCCTCCTGGCAGGCCCTGGACTACGTCCGCCAGCGCGAGACCCTGCCCAACAGCGACTACGACCGGCAGCGCCACCAGCAGCAGTTCATCAAGGCGCTGCTCAAGAAGATCGCGAGCAAGGACGTCCTGGGCAGCCCGAGCACGCTGAACAAGGTTCTCGACGTCATCGGCCACTCGATGACCATCGACACCGGCCCGATCGGCCTGGACGACTGGATCTTCGCGATGCGCGGCATCAACGGCGACGGCATGCTCACGCTGAAGACGAACAACGGCAGCTTCCATGCCTCCACGGAGCAGCCCGGCGCCGAGGCATTGGACGAGACGACCCTGGCACTGCTGGCGTCGGTGCGCGGCAACACGGTCCAGGACTTCGTGCTGTCGCATCCGAGCATCGTCGCCTCGAGCTGATGCTCTCACCTCGAACGCGTTGAGATCCGACTTTTCGGATTCTTCGTATAGGCACCGACCGTGACAAGACGCGGATGCTGACGGTTTTCGGCCTCCGCCATACGGCGAACGCCACCGCCCCGGCAGCGGGACGGTGGCGTTCGCTTTGCGGCGCGTGCTACTCGGTGATGGCGCTCAGCTCCGTGCGCAGCGTGCGCAGCGCGCCGGCCAGCAGCCGGGACACGTGCATCTGCGAGATGCCCAGCTCCGCGGCGATCTGCGACTGGGTCAGGTTGCCGTGGAAGCGCATCGCGATGATCTTCTGCTCGCGCTCCGGCAGCTTGGCCAGCAGCGGGCGCAGCGCTTCGCGGTTCTCGACGTTGCGCATGTCCGGGTCCTCGGCGCCGAGCAGGTCGCCGAGGCCGGCCGCGCCCGGGTCGTCGCTGTCGCCGGCGGGGGCGTCGAGCGAGAGCGCGCGATACGCCTGGCCGCAGTCCAGCCCCTCGATGATCTCCTCCTCGGAGACGTCGAGGCGGGCGGCGAGGTCGGCGACGGTCGGCGATCGGCCGAGGTCCTGTGCCAGGTCGCCGGAGACCTTGCTGATCTCCAGGCGCAGCTCCTGCAGTCGCCGGGGCACGCGCACGTCCCAGCCCTTGTCCCGGAAGTGGCGCTTGAGCTCGCCGACGATCATCGGGATCGCGTAGCTGGTGAACGCCGCGCCGCGGCCCGGGTCGTATCCGTCGACGGACTTGATGAGGCCCAGGTTGGCGACCTGGACCAGGTCGTCGAAGTGCTCGCCGCGGTTGCGGAAGCGCCGGGCGAGGTACTCGGCCAGCGGGATGTACAGCTCGATCAGCCGGGAGCGCACTCGGTCGCGGTCGGCGCCCGCCGGAAGGTCGGTCATCAGGGAGAGCAGCGCCCGGGCCTGCGCGTCGGTGGCGCGGGTGGTGGTGCTCGAGCCGTGCTCGCCGCTCGCGTGGGTGTGCGGGGCGTGCTCGGCGATGGCCAGATCGATGGCACGGTCGATGGAGACGGTCACGGATTCGACCCTTCTGGTGCGGGTGACCGGCGGCGGCCTGGGCGCAGACGGGTGCTGCGGCCGGAACAAGGTAAGGAGGGCAAGCGCCGCCAACGCCGGTCGGGAGTCGCTCTCGGCACCCGTTTCTTGAGTGCCGGTGCAAGACCTGCGAGGGCTCACCGGGGCCGGACCGCCGCTGCTGGACGGAGCCCCGCGCCCAAACATAACCGTTCGGACGAGGTGAGCTGACCCGACTGTACTAGATCTCTACGCTCTGCGCGAGAGGCGGGCGTAGACGACGGTCGCTATATCACTGACCGTTCAGTAGGGCAATACGCTGAGTGTCTGCAAGGTTCGGGTGTGCATTTCAGTTTGGTAGTCGATCGGGTCCGCATCGCGATACCGGGGCTGCGTTTTTACAGCGCGCAAGCTACCGTCTCCACCGTGGCGTGTGCCGTTTCAACATTGATCCGTGAGGTGCGGGTCGGGGCGCCGTCGCTAAGGAGTTACACGTGGCATCAGGCACGGTGAAGTGGTTCAACTCGGAGAAGGGCTACGGCTTCATCTCGCAGGACAACGGTGGACCCGACGTGTTCGCGCACTACTCGGCGATCCAGGCCACCGGCTACCGCGAGCTGACCGAGGGTCAGAAGGTCGAGTTTGAGATCACGCAGGGCCAGAAGGGGCCGCAGGCCGACAACATCCGCGCGGTCTGACACTACCCCAAGTCGTAGGCCGAGACCCGCTTCACGGCCGAAGGAGTAGCAAGCCCCCGTCCGAAAACCTCGGCGGGGGCTTTGCGGTGTCCAGGCCCTCTTCAGCGCCTCACGGCCGCCGAAGAGGGGCGGGGTGGTGCTCAGGCCACGGCCGCCCGGGTTTCGATGAAGATCTCGGGCGTGCACGAGTCGGCATACGCGTGGCGGGTCATCCGCAGCGCCCAGCCCATGCGGGTCATGGCGCACTCCGGGTGATCGCCGAACTCGGTGGCCATACGGGCCGCGCAGCCCTGCACGCCTATGCGCCGCAGGGTGCTCGTCACGGCGGCGCGCACGTCGGCGTCGACCGGGCACTGGGACATCTGCAGCGTGGAGGCGAAGAGCGCTTCGGCGCGAACCGCTTCGAACGTGGACTCCATGGTGGAACCTCCTGCCGGCAACTCCCTGCTGTGGTCCAGATAACTCCTGTCCAGGTGCCGGCGCGGGAACTGTCCGGTTGCTCAATGGTGATGTCGTGCATTAGCTAGAACGACCGGGGGGCAGCCCGAATTCCTCGAGCACGCCGGTGAGTTGCAGCAGTCGGTGCACCGCCGGGCTGGTGCCGGTGATGTGCAGGCCGCCGCCGACGTCCGTGTTCGCGGCCACCAGGACCTGCAGTCCCGTCGAGTCCATGAAGGTCACCCCGGTCAGGTCGAGGTCGACGCGCGATGGGCCGTGTGTGCGGATCGCTTCGCGCAGGACGGTGATCAGCTCGGGGGCGCTGGTCATGTCGAGCTCGCCGGACGCGGTCACGGTGACCGTGCCGTCCGGGGCGGGGGTGGCCAGAGCGGCGAACTCGGTCATAGCTTCTTGGTGACCTTCATGAGCAGGCCGTCGCTGTCCACGTCGACCTCATCGGCGAGGGAGCGCACGACCCGGAGGGAATGTCCGGAGGCGATCAGAGCGTTGATGTTTTCGACGGCCGCCTCGCCGGGGTGCGTGACTTCAATCACACAGCACCGCTCGTCGATGGTCGCCCGGACCTGAAACGCCACACCGACTCGCACGTGAGCGATCACGTTCGCCCATGTCTCGTTGACGATGAGGGCGATGTCTGTCCGAGCCTGTTCGGCCACGCCCAGTCCGGTCAACGCCCCGTCGAGGACGTGCCGGAGAGTGTTCATGCGGTCGAGGTCCCGCGGCAGGTCGACGGTCAGGCGAAGGTCCACAACTCAACTCATACCGCGTCGGCGGTCCGCGGAAACGTGGCTCGGCCGGCGTACGCGAAGTCGCGGGAGGCCAGCTCCCGGCACACCGAGCGGGCGCGCCACGCCACGGCGGGACTTGCCCCTGGTTGTTGTTCGGGTTACGGTCGAGCCAGTCCCGCGGATGTCGGCAATCTGCCTCCCGGGGACGCCATTCGCCACCGCGTGTCACGCTCTCGCGCAGGAAGCCAGGCGGCCACCGCACACGCAGTCCATCGCAAGCAGCGCAGGCAGGATCGTCAGGCACGCGTACCCGGAGATCCGCTTCCCATGGCCGCACAGTCCTTAGGAGGACGCATATGGCCCCAACTGAAGTGTTGGAACGCACCCCCAAGCAGAACCCCTCGGCGCAGAGCCAGGGCCGGCGGCGCACCCGCTCCGCCCAGCGCAACCGGGATCACAGCCGCCCGGCCAACCAGCCCCAACCGCCCACCTCGGGCGAGGCGCGCGACGTCGCCGGAATCGCCGACGTGTACCGCGACAAGATGATCCTGCGGGTGGACAGCTACCTGCCCGGCCCGGACGACGTCACGGTCCCGGCCGCGATGGTCCGCCGCTACGGCCTGCGCCACGGCGACGCCCTGACGGGCAGCGCCAACGGCGGCACCCTCACCCGGCTCGACACCGTCCACGGCAACGACCCCGAGTGGGCCCGCAGCCGTCCGGAGTTCAGCAAGCTCACGGCGCTGTTCCCACAGGAGCGCCTGCGCCTGGAGACCGGGCCTCGTCAGCTCACCGCCCGCCTCATCGACCTGGTCATGCCGATCGGCAAGGGCCAGCGCGCGCTCATCGTGTCGCCGCCGAAGGCCGGCAAGACGATGGTGCTGCAGGCGATCGCCAATGCCATCGCGCACAACAACCCCGAGTGCCACCTCATGGTGCTGCTGATCGACGAGCGGCCCGAAGAGGTCACCGAGATGCAGCGCTCCGTGCAGGGCGAGGTCATCGCCTCGACGTTCGACCGCCCCGCGGCGGAGCACACCGGCGTCGCCGAGCTCGCCATCGAGCGCGCGAAGCGGCTCGTCGAGCTGGGCCACGACGTGGTCCTGCTGCTCGACTCCATCACCCGGCTCGGCCGGGCGTACAACAACGCGGCCCCGGCCTCCGGGCGCATCCTGACCGGCGGTATCGACGCGAACGCGCTCTACCCGCCCAAGCGCCTGCTCGGCGCCGCGCGCAACATCGAGAACGGCGGCTCGCTGACCATCATCGCGTCCGCCCTGGTGGAGACCGGCTCGACCGGCGACACCGTCATATTCGAGGAGTTCAAGGGCACCGGCAACGCCGAGCTCAAGCTCGACCGCAAGCTCGCCGACCGCCGCGTCTACCCGGCGATCGACGTCGACGGGTCGAGCACCCGCCGCGACGACGTGATCCTGCACCCGGACGAGCTGCTCGCCGTCCAGCGGCTGCGCAAGGCGCTCGGCGCCAGCGGTCAGTCGGCCACGGAACAGGTGCTGGAGCGCCTTGCCAAGACGCAGTCCAACGCGGAGTTCCTGACGCTGCTGCTGCGCGGCCAGGCCTGATCCTCGTTCAGGAGCAGGCCCGGCCCATCAGAGGGTGACCCGCGACCGCATGAGGGCTTCCTCGGTCGGCAGCACGCCGAGCGCCGAGGCGAACGCCATCTCCCGGCCCCACGAGGCGACGTCCGCCGGGGCCAGGTCGGTCACGCCCTCCATCGCCACGAGGTGCGCCCGGTAGGCGAGCCAGCCCGCCGCGATCCGCGCGCCCTCCGGCGTGCTCTGGTCGCTCCAGCGCAGCTCGACCGCGAAGTACATGGCCAGGAACACCGCGCTCGCCGCGATGAGCGAGCCGGTGATCTGGTCGGCCAATCCCGCGTTCAGCTTGTAGGCGGCCCACATCCAGGTCGCGAACATGCACCCGGCGGGAACCACCGCCGCGCCCAGCATCACGCGCTTGGTCCGGCGGGACAGCCGCGGCCGGGACAGCCCGCGGTTGCGGGCCTCCTCGATGACCGCGCGGTAGAAGGTGCCGCGCCAGCGCCGCGCCTCCGCCCAGCTGCGAAACGCCAGGCTGGTCAGGGACGCCTCCCCGTTGACGGAGAGCTTCTGGACGCGTTCGAGGACCTGCTGCTCGTACGGCGTGAGGCTCCGCCCGTCGCCCTTGCGCAGCCGCACCGTGGTCTCGGACGGGTCCTCGCCGGGCTGGCGCAGCTCCAGGAAGCCGCGGGCGGCCAGGTCGAGCAGCGTGCTGTCGATGGCGTCCTCGTCGGAGCGCCAGCGGTTGACCATGAGGCTGACGACCGCCGGCGGCTCCTCACCCGGCGGGGTGGTCGCCTCGGCGCCCGGCTCGGGCAGCCGCGTGCGGGACCGCCACAGCGTGACGGCCGTGAGCACGACCCACACCGCCAGCGTGACGGGCACGCTGAGCTGCAGGAACGGGGGCCAATCCACGACGAACCTCCGGGCGGGCGGGGCTGGGCGGGGTGCGGGGTTGCCCAACCACAGTAGACGGTTCACCGCGCGGCCCCGCGAGGACGATCTCCTACGAGATTGCTAACATCAACCGTTAAATCAATGAAATGTCGGATATGTCGGGCGCGCCAGCGCCCGACATATCCGTAATACAGTCGGCGGCGTAATACAGTCGGCCGCGTGCTGCCGGAGATCGAGCTGGAGCTGGCCCCGCCCGGGGTGCGGCTCTTCGACGCCACCGGCGGGTACCGCAGCGACACGCCGCCGCCGTTCTGGTCGTTCGCGTGGCCGGGCGGGGTGGCGCTCGCGAGGTACCTGCTCGATCACCCGGCCGTGGTCCGGGGGCGCAGCGTCGTGGACCTCGGGGCCGGGTCGGGGCTGGTCGGGATCGCGGCGGCGCTGGCCGGTGCGAGCCGGGTCACGGCCGTCGACACCGACGCCGCGGCGCTCGAGGCCGCCGTTCGCAACGGGCGGCGCAACGGGGTCGAGCTCGAAACCGCCGAAGGGCTCGTGCCGGCCGACGTGATCGTGGCGGGGGACGTGTTCTATTCGGCCAGCGTCGCCCAATCGGTACTGAAGGTGCTGCGCGGCGCCGGGGCAGAGGCGCTCGTCGGGGATCCCGGGCGCGGGTTCCTGCCGGAGCGGCTGTTCGAGGAGCTGGCCGCGTACGACGTCCCCGTCCGGCCCGAGCTGGAGGAGGACGGGGACGTCATGCGCACGCGGGTGTGGCGGCTGAAGGCTACTTCCGGCGCTGCTTAGGCTGCTGGTCCTTCAGCGCGTCGAGGCCCTTGTCCAGGCCGGCCCGGCGCAGCGCGTCGGCCAGTGCGCCGCCGCCGGCGAACGAGTCGCGGTTGTCGCGGTTGCCGCCCCGGCCACCGCCACCGCCACCGCCGCCACCTCGCGAGTCGCCGCCGCGCGGGCGGCCGCCGCCGCCTCCGCCGCCGCCGGAGCCGCGCTCGGAGCCACGGTCGGGGCGCTCGCCGCGGGGGCGTCCGCCGCCGCCCTCGCGCGGTGCGGGGGCGGTCTCGTCCTCGAGGCGCAGGGTGAGGGAGATGCGCTTGCGCGGGATGTCGACGTCGAGGACCTTCACCCGCACGATGTCGCCGGGCTTGACCACCTCGCGCGGGTCCTTGACGAACGTGCGGGACAGCGCCGACACGTGGACCAGGCCGTCCTGGTGCACGCCCACGTCGACGAAGGCGCCGAACGCGGCCACGTTGGTGACCACGCCCTCCAGCAGCATGCCGGGGGTGAGGTCCGAGATCTTCTCGACGCCCTCGGCGAACTCGGCGGTCTTGAAGGCCGGGCGCGGGTCGCGGCCGGGCTTCTCGAGCTCC
The DNA here is from genome assembly GCF_039537565.1 of Dactylosporangium darangshiense. Taxonomy (NCBI): domain Bacteria; kingdom Bacillati; phylum Actinomycetota; class Actinomycetes; order Micromonosporales; family Micromonosporaceae; genus Dactylosporangium; species Dactylosporangium darangshiense. The sequence continues at coordinate 47,167 of NZ_BAABAT010000033.1, read as the reverse complement.
TTGAGGATGTCGGTCACGGTCGGCAGGCCGAACTTGTCGTCGACGAAGTCGGCCGGCTTGAGGCGGCCGAGCGCGGAGCCGTTGCCGATGAGGGTCTTGATGTCGCCGCCGGTGCTCGACAGGATGCGGCGGACCACCGGGTAGGACTCGGGGTGCACCGAGGAGGCGTCGAGCGGGTCGTCGCCGTCGGGGATGCGCAGGAAGCCCGCGCACTGCTCGAAAGCCTTCGGGCCGAGGCGGGCGACGTCCTTGAGCGCGCGGCGGTTGCGGAACGGGCCGTTGGCGTCGCGGTGCGCGACGATCGCGTCGGCCAGGCTGGAGCCGATGCCGGAGACCCGGGTGAGCAGCGGGGCGGACGCGGTGTTGACGTCGACGCCGACGCCGTTCACGCAGTCCTCGACGACCGCGTCGAGCGAGCGGCTCAGCTTCATCTCGGACAGGTCGTGCTGATACTGCCCGACGCCGATCGACTTCGGGTCGATCTTGACCAGCTCGGCCAGCGGGTCCTGCAGCCGGCGGGCGATGGAGACCGCGCCGCGCAGCGACACGTCGAGGCCGGGCAGCTCCTGCGAGGCGTAGGCGGAGGCGGAGTACACCGACGCGCCCGCCTCGGACACCATCACCTTCACGACGCTGAGCTGCGGGAACTGCTTGACGAGGTCGGCGGCGAGCTTGTCGGTCTCGCGGGAGGCGGTGCCGTTGCCGATCGCGATGAGCTCGACCTTGTGCTTCTGGCACAGCGCGGCCAGGATCGCGATCGACTCGTTCCACTTGTTCTGCGGCACGTGCGGATAGATCGTGTGCGTGTCGACCACCTTGCCGGTGGCGTCGACGACGGCGACCTTCACGCCGGTGCGGAAGCCCGGGTCGAGGCCCATCGTGGAGCGGGTGCCGGCCGGCGCGGCGAGCAGCAGGTCGCGCAGGTTGGCGGCGAAGACGCGCACCGCCTCCTCCTCGGCCGCCTGCCACAGCCGCATCCGCAGGTCGATGCCGAGGTGCACCAGGATGCGGGTGCGCCACGCCCAGCGGACGGTGTCGCTGAGCCACTTGTCGCCCGCGCGGCCCTCGTCGCGGATGCCGAAGCGGGAGGCGATGGCCGGCTCGTAGAGCGACGGCGCCTCCGGGTCCTGCGTCGGCTCCATCACCAGGTCGAGCATCTCCTCCTTCTCGCCGCGGAACATCGCGAGGATCCGGTGCGAGGGGAGCTTGGTGTAGGGCTCGCTGAAGTCGAAGTAGTCGGCGAACTTGGCGCCGTCGCTCTCCTTGCCCTCGCGCATCTTCGACACCAACCGGCCCTGCGCCCACATCTTCTCGCGCAGGTCGCCGATCAGGTCCGCATCCTCGGACATGCGCTCGACGATGATGGCCCGCGCGCCGTCCAGCGCCGCGGCGGCGTCGGCGACGCCCTTCTCCGCGTCGACGAACACGGCCGCGGCCGCGAGCGGGTCGACGGTCGGGTCGGCGAGCAGCCCGTCGGCGAGCGGCTCGAGCCCGGCCTCGCGGGCGATCTGGGCCTTGGTGCGCCGCTTGGGCTTGTACGGCAGGTAGATGTCCTCGAGGCGGGCCTTGGAGTCGGCCGCCATGATCTGCGCCTCGAGCGCCTCGTCCAGCTTGCCCTGGCTGCGGATCGACTCGAGGATCGCGGCGCGCCGCTCCTCCATCTCCCGCAGGTACCGCAGCCGCTCCTCCAACGTCCGCAGCTGGGCGTCGTCGAGCATCTCGGTTACCTCTTTGCGGTACCGGGCGATGAATGGCACCGTGGCCCCGCCGTCGAGCAGCTCGACCGCCGCGGCCACCTGCCGCTCCCTGACGCCGAGCTCTTCCGCGATGCGCTGGTGAATCGAGGTCGTCACGAGCAAGCATTCTGCCCCACCCGCCCCGCCGGGGCCCAGCAGCCACAACGGCAAGTGCCGGATTTGGTCCGTCACGGAAAGTAGTTTTCTCGAACTTGTTATTGACCCGGCGTGCCCACGTCTCCTGAATAAGTTCGACAGGAGGCGCTGATGAGCACGGCGACGGTGATCGCGGCCAGGGGCGGCGACCAGCGGGCACTCGATGTCCTGGTCGGCGAGTACCTCCCGCTGATCTACAACATCGTCGGGCGCGCGTTGCAGGGGCACGCCGACGTCGACGACGTCGTGCAGGAGACGATGCTGCGCATCGTCGACGGCCTTCCCCGGCTGCGCGAGCCGGACAGCTTCCGCTCCTGGGCGGTCGCGATCGCGATGTCGCAGGTCCGCGACCGGCACCGCCGCCAGGTGCAGGCGCCGCTCGTCGGCGACCGGGCCGACCCGACCGACACCGCCGACCCCGGCGCCGACTTCGCCGACCTGGCGATCACCAGGCTGCGCCTGTCCGGGCAGCGCCAGGAGGTCGCCGAGGCCACCCGCTGGCTCGACCACGACGACCGCGAGCTGCTGTCGCTGTGGTGGCTGGAGGCGGCCGGGCAGCTCGACCGCGAGGAGGTCGTCGAGGCGCTGCACCTGACCCGCCAGCACGCGGCCGTGCGCATCCAGCGGATGAAGGCGCAGCTCGACGCGGCCCGGGCGGTCGTGCGGGCGCTGGCCGCCCGGCCCCGCTGCCCGGAGCTCAACGGGGTGCTGCACAGCTGGGACGGGCGCCCCACGGCGCTGTGGCGCAAGCGCCTGGCCCGGCACACCCGCGAGTGCCGGCAGTGCGACCGCGCCTGGATCGACATGATCGCCGCCGAGCGGCTGCTGGCCGGCATCGCCATGGTGCCGGTGCCCGCCGCGTTGGCCGCCATGACGTTCGCCGGCGGCTCGACGGGCGCGATCACGGGTACCGTCGCGACCGTCAAGGCCGGCGGGCTCAAGGCGATGATCACCGGGTGGGTCGCCGCCTCCAAGCCGGCGCTGGTCGGCCTGGCCGCGACCGTCGCCATCGCCGGGACCGCCGGCGCGGTGTACGTCGCCACGCAGGGCGAGGAGAAGCCCGCCGTGACCGCCGCCGCGTCCGAGTCGGCCGCGCCGCCGCCCCCGGTCGGCAGTGCCGCCGCGCCGAGCGCGGTGCCCAGCAGCACGCCGCCGAGCCCGACGCCGTCCAAGACCACCGTGGCGGCGCTGCCGCCGGCGACCAAGAGCGCGAAGAAGGGCGTCAGCACCAACGACAAGTTCGGCTCGAACAACGCACCGGCGATCCGGGACGTGAAGGCCGGCTGGTACTACGACTGGTCGCCCAGCCCGGTCGCGAACGTCTCCGGCGTCGAGTTCGTGCCGATGGTCTGGGGCGGCGGCAACGTCGCCTCCGACCTGGCCAAGGCGAAGGCCAACGGCAAGACGCTGCTGGCGTTCAACGAGCCGGACCTCAAGGAACAGTCGAACATGAGCCCGCAGCAGGTGCTCGACCTGTGGCCGCAGCTGCAGGCGACCGGCATGCGGCTGGGCAGCCCGGCGCCGGCCTACGGCGCCGACACCCCCGGCGGCTGGTTCGACCAGTTCATGACCGGCATCAAGCAGCGGGGCTACCGGGTCGACTTCATCACCCTGCACTGGTACGGCGGCGACTTCTCCGCCAACGCCGCGAACCAGCTCAAGTCGTACATCCAGAACGTGTACAACCGCTACCACCTGCCGATCTGGCTGACCGAGTACGCGCTGATGCGCTTCGACAACGGCACCGTCTACCCGTCGACGGACCAGCAGGTGGCGTTCGTGAACAGCTCCACGGCGATGCTGCAGGGGTTGTCCTACGTCGAGCGCTACAGCTGGTTCCTGCTGTACACGAGCAAGTCCGGCGACACCGGCCTCTACAGCAACGGCACCACCCCGACCCAGGTGGGAGCCGCCTATCGAGCCGCAGGAGGATGACCATGGATGCGAGATCGAGCGGGGCCGCCACGCTGCTCGGCGCATTGAACGAGGCGTGCGAGGACTTCCAGCGGTACGGCCAGCAGATCGCCGCCACGCACCGCCCGCTGCACTGGGAGCTCATCGGCCGCTTCGGGCCCGGCGAGGCGGCCTTCGCGCTGGTCGGGGTGGTGCTGCGCTACGAGCGCACCACCGTGGACCTGGGCGTGGACGTATGGGTGCGCGAGGGCGCGTTCGAGGTCAGCGGCTACGGCACCGTCGACGGCCGGCGCCTGCTCATCGACCTGCCCGACGTGCTGACCGAGGACATCGACGTCGCCATCCGGACGCTGCGGGAGTACACCCGCCGCCTCTGCTCCTATCGCAGCGTGCTGGACGACGTGGCGTAGGCGCCCAGCCCCGCCCGTGCGCGCAGCCGGACGAGCACCGCGACCAGCCCGAGCGCCGCCGTGGCCGCACCGCAGGCCACGAGCGTCGCCGCCGGGCCGGCCGCCTGCACCAGCGGCGCGCCCAGCAGCGTGCCCAGCGGCGTGGAGATCACGAGCACGACGCCGCGCGCGGCCAGCACCGGCGGCAGCCGCTCGGCCGGCACCGCGCGCTGGAACAGCGACACGCTCGTGGCCGGGTACGGCGACCAGGCCAGCCCCGCCAGCGCCAGCGTGAGCAGGTCCGCCCAGCGCGGCAGGCCCATGCCCAGCGGCATGAGCAGCAGCCCGAAGGCGATCACCGAGCCGATGGTGGCCGGCCACAGGGGCAGCCGCGGCAGGTGCCCGGTGGCGATCGCGCCGATGACCGCGCCGATGCCGAAGCAGGTGTACAGCATGCCGATCTCCTGCGCCGAGGACGCGAACAGCGGCATCGCCACCGGCAGCGGCCCGAACAGCAGGAAGAACCAGAACGACAGCACGGTCAGGCCGAGCAGCTCCCGGTCGCGGCAGATGGTCGCCAGGCCCGCCGAGCGGTGCTCCGGGCTCGGCAGCGGGGCTCGCGCGCGCACCGCCGCGAAGCACACCGCCAGCGCCGCGAACGTCGCGGCGTCCACGGCCAGCACCGCCGGGGCGCCGAGCGCGCCGATGAGCAGCCCGGCGAGGATCGGCCCGGCCACCGTCGAGGCCTCCGTGATCAGCGTGAGCAGCGCGTTCGCCGGCAGGTGCAGGTCGGCCGGCAGCACCTGGGCGACCAGCGTGTACCGGCCGGCCGAGCCCCACGCCGACAGCAGCGCCGAGCCCGCGAGCAGGGCGGCGTAGCGGCCGATGGTCAGCGCGTCAAAGGCCGCCAGCAGTGGTACCGCGCCCAGGAACACCGCCCGCAGCAGCGCGTCGAGGGCCACCAGGTGCGCGCCGCCCCGCCCGCGCAGCAGCGGCGCGAGCACGATCGCACCGAGAGCGCCCGGCAGCGTGTACGCGGCGATGGCCAGCCCCACCCACAGGCCGCGCTGGTGGTGCGGCGCGTACTGCACCGCGAGCCACCCGATCGCGACCGCGCTCATCCCGTCGCCGATCGCGGAGAGGGCGAGGCCGGGCAGGACTCGGCCGAACACCCGGTCCCGCACCACCGGCCAATAGGGAGACATCGATCAATTCTGTCCCATGGGCTGGCGCGCGGTCGACAACTGCGTAAGCCAGGCCACAGCGGGTACCGCACGGGCATGGTGAACTTCGGGTACACGATGATGTGCGAACAGGCCGGCCCGACGCAGCTCGCCGACGACGCGGTGCGCGCCGAGCAGGCCGGCTTCGACTTCGCGGCGGTCTCCGACCACTACAACCCGTGGCTCGGCGAGCAGGGCCACTCGCCGTTCGCCTGGTCGGTGCTCGGCGCAGCGGCCTACGCCACCCACGAGATCGACCTCATGACGATGGTGACGTGCCCGACCCGGCGGTACCACCCGGCGGTGGTCGCCCAGCAGGCCGCGACGATCGGGGTCATGTCGCAGGGCCGCTTCACGCTCGGCCTGGGCGCGGGTGAGAACCTCAACGAGCACGTCGTCGGCGCCTGGCCGCACCGCACCCAGCGGCACGAGATGCTGGCCGAGGCGATGGAGATCATCGAACCGCTGCTGGCCGGCGAGTCCGTGCGCCACTCGGGCACCTTCTACGACGTGCCCGAGGCGCGGCTGTGGGACGTGCCGACCGACGGCGTGCCAATCGTCGTGGCCGTGTCCGGCCCGGAGTCGCTGGAGCTCGCCGACCGGGCCGACGGGGTCGTCGTCGTGCAGCCCGACGCGTCGCTGCGCCGCCCCGGCCGGCCGTTCTACGGACAGGTGGCGCTGTGCTACGGCCTCGACGAGTCCGAGTGCCGCAAGCGGGCGGTCGACCAGTTCCGCTGGTTCGGCCTGCAATGGCCGGTCATGGCCGAACTGCCCGATCCGCGCGCCTTCGACGCCGCCGCGACGTTCGTCACCGAGGACGACGTCGCGTCGGCGATCCCGTGCGGCCCCGACGTCGACAAGCACGTCGAGGCCGTCCGGCGGTTCGTCGAGGCCGGGTGCACGCACGTCGCGCTGCTGCAGATCGGCGGCGAGCACCAGGGCGACTTCATCGAGTGGTCCCGCTCCGAGCTGCTGCCGGCCCTACACGCCGCCGGGGCGTAGCCGCGGCAGCCGGGTGTCCACGTCCGGCACGGAGTAGCCCAGCGCCCGCAGCCGGGTGCTGACCTCCTCGATCGGCTTGCGGATCTTCTGCGCCGCGGCCAGCAGGTGGTTGAGCGGCACCGGCTGCGAGGCGTCCAGCCACGGCCGGGAGCCGTCCAGGTCGGTGCTGGCCAGCAGCAGGTCGTTCGGCTTCACCGAGTCAACGGCGATGCTGGTGAGGTCCACGTCGACGGTGTACCCCAGCGTCTCCAGCCGGGCCGCGATCTCGTGCACGGGCCGGCGCACCCGCCGTGCCGCCTGCAGCAGGTGCGGCAGCGGCACCTGCTCCTCGAGGTCCAGCCAGGGCTGCGAGCCGTCCAGGTCGCGGCTGGTGATGAGCAGGTCGTCCGGCTCCACCTGGTCCAGCGACGGGCCGGCGCCGTGCAGGCTCACCGCGTAGCCCAGGAACGTCAGGCGCGCGGCGATGTCGTGCACGGTGCGCCGGGTCCGCTGCGCGGCGCGCAGGATGCGAATCGTCGGCACCGGCTTCATCGGGTCGAGCCAGGGGTCCGACCCGTCGAGGTCCTCGCTGGTGATGGTGAGGTCGTCGGGCTCCAGGTGGTCGATGAGGATCGCGTCCGGGTCGATGTCCACGCGGTACCCGCACGCCGCCAGCCGCGCCGCCACCTCCCGCACCTCGCGGCCGGTCGACTCGGCCGCGCGCAGCAGGTGGATCAGCGGCACCGGCCGCGACGAGTCCAGCCACGGCTGCGAGCCGTCCAGGTCGCGGCTGGCCAGCTGCAGGTCCTCCGGCTCGAGCTTGACCACCTCGATCGCGTCGAGGTTGCCGCCCAGCCGGAAGCCGAACGAACGCAGCCGCGCGGCCACCTCGGCGACCGGGCGGGACGTGCGCTCGGCGGCGCGCAGCACGTGTACCGGAGCGACCTCCTCGGCCAGGTCCAGCCAGGGCGACGTGCTGTCCAGGTCGCGGGAGATGAGCACGAGGTCGTCGGGCTCGGTGACCAGCGAGTCCCAGCCGCTGTCGAGCGGATAGCCCAGTAGCGCCAGGCGGGCCGCGGTCTCGTCGGCCGGCAGCGCCACCTTGTGCGCGGCGCGCAGCAGGTGCAGCAGCGTCACCGGCTCGCGCGGGTCGAGCCACGGGTGCGAGCCGTCCAGGTCGCGGCTGGCGATGATGAGGTCCTTCGGCCCGAACTGCTCCAGCGGCAGCACGTCGACGTCGACGTCCACGTCGAAGCCCAGCTGCCGCAGCCGCGCCACCACCTGGTGCACGCTCCGGCCGGTCTTGTGCGCCGCACGCAGCAGGTGCACGAGGTGCACCGGCTGGTCGGGCTGCAGCCACGGCCGGGTGCCGTCCACGTCGCGGCTGGTGAAGATCAGGTCGTCGGGGTCGACGCCGACCGCCTCGGCGCCCACCGACGGCTCGAAGCCCAGCGTTGACAGCCGCGCCGCGACCTCCGGCGCCGAGCGTCCGGTCTTGCGCGCGGCCCGCACCAGGTGCACCAGCGGGACGATGTCGACCGGGTCCAGCCACGGGCCGGTGCCGTCGACGTCGACGCTGAGCAGCAGCGCGTCCGAGGGCCGGGAGCGCAGCGCGCGGCGCCAGTCCGGGCCGGGCTTGAGCACCTTGCGATAGCGCCCGCCGGCCGCGAGCGCCGTCAGCCGCCACTCGACCAGCTCGTCCGGGCCTCCGACCGGCCCGTCGTTGGCTACGAAGCAGCCGGTGATCGCGGCGTCGACGGTCTCGCCGTCCATCTCCCACTTGCCGTGGCCGCGCTCGATCGCCTGCTCGAAGATCAGGTCGGCGACCAGCGGGCGCACCGGGGCGAGCCGGCACAGCCAGTCGTAGCCCAGCAGGGTCGTGCCCGGGGCGGTCAACGCCGGGACCGCCTCCCAGAGCAGGCGGTCGACGTCGTCCTCGCGGTACGCCAGGATCTTCGTGCGGTCGACCGACAGCCGCGGCGCGAGGTCGCGGTTGAGGTTGACCACCGCGCCGAAGATCTCCTTGCCGGCGTAGAGCCCGTCGGCCAGCAGCGCGCCGTTGCCCTTGCACCACCACACCCGCGAGCCTTCGGCGGCCACGAACCCGCCGCCGACACCTTCCTCCTCCTCGTCCTCGTCGTCGATCGCGGAGGCCGCCGTGGACAGCTCGCCGGGGGCCCAGTGCTGGCTCTGCACGCCGTCGTTGGCCTCGGTGGCGAACTCGGCCACCCACAGCAGCTTGCGCAGCTCCTCGACCGAGCCGACGGTGATCCCCTCGCGCAGGTGCAGCCGGACCGTCGTGCCGGTCTCGGTCCCCGGCCCGAGGTCCTGGATGCGGAACAGGCTGCCGGGGCCGGCGATCGACACCCGCAGCCGCTCGCCGGCCTGCCCGTCGCGGCCCATCCGGCACGTCTCGACGGTCAGCTCGTCGGCGAGCATGAAGTAGCTGAGCACGCCGATGCCGAAGCGGCTGTTCGGGTACAGCTGGACGGGCGGGTCGAGGCGGCCCCATTCGGCCTGCTCTTCGAGGAACTCCGGCAGGTCCGCCAGGCGCACGCCGGCCTGCGAGAACACCTCGCTGAGCTCGCGCACGCCCATCCCGATGCCGTTGTCGGAGCAGTCGAGGTAGCCCCGGCCGTGCTCGTCGACGCCCTGCACGAACCGGATCCGCCCGTCCCAGGGCAGCGTCCGGTCGTGCGCGCGGGTGAGGTACTCGGTGCGCGCCTCGCGGTAGCGGCAGGCGTCCAGCGCGTTCTGGTACAGCTCCCGGATGGCCAGCGCCGGATCGCCGTACAGCTGCTCGCCCATGAGCAGCTCCCGCACCCGGTCCTCGGCGAGGCGGAAGCGCACGCCGGCCGACTGGTATGCCGGCACGCCGTCGCGCACCAGCGGGCCCACGTCGTCGGTCGCCGCCCGGTTGGGCAGGTTGCGCAGCGGCGCCAGCGTCTCGTCCCGCGCCGCCGCCCGCTGCGCCTCGGCCAGCAGCTGGTTGAGCGTGTCGATGTGCGCGCGCAGCGCCACCTCGATCGAGGGGTGCGCGCAGGCAGCGCTGAGCACCAGCGTGGCGCCGCGCGCCTCCCAGTGCCCGCCGCGCACGGTGTCGCGCACCTGGCCCGCGGTGACCGGGTCGCCGATGCCCAGGTGCTCGCCGATGACCTCGGGCATCACCGTCACCTCGATCGCCAGCCCCCGCGCGATGGCCAGCAGGAACGCGACCATCCGCTCGCGGACCTCGCCGTGGCGCGACAGCAGCGACTCGGGCCGGTCGTGCCGGTTGAGGAACGCCGGGTCGGCCCGGATCGCGCGCAGCATCTCCGCCGTGCGCGGGTCGGCCGCGAAGCCGGTCAGCTCGGCGATGGTGTCCGGCCGGTACGCCTGGGGGCGCCGCCCGATCCACCGGTGCAGCAGCCACCACCCGAGCTCCGCCGCCGTCTCCCGGCGCCCGGCGCGGATCGCGGCCAGGGCGCGCCGGTGCGGCTGCGCATACGTCTGCGAGAACCGCTCGAACGCGGCCCGGTCGCTCGTGGCGTCCTGGGAGGGCTCCAGGTCGCCGGGCTCGACGCCGCGCTCCCGGGCCGCAAGGCCCGCCCACAGGGCGTCGTGCAGCAGCGGTACCGCAACCAGGAGCACCGCCTCGTCGCCGGTCAGCGACACGTCGTCCGGCAGCAGCTCGACCAGCCGCGCCACCTGCCGCGACATGCGGGCGGCGAAGTCACTGTCCTGCCACGGATCGTCGCCCAGCGCCTCGGCGGATTGTCTGTGCTTCGCGGCGAGCTCGCCGGCCAGCGCGACGGCCCGGTCACGGTGCGTCGCCGCGTCCGAAACGCGACCCCACACCGTATGCTGCGCCACGATCGTTTCCCAGCCCTCTGGCACCATGCGGGAAAACTTACCGGCCGACCGCAACGCGCCGCGCCCATACCGCGCGTCATCCGGATGTGGACCAATGGACGGTAGAGCTTTGTTGCTCGCGCAAGCTACGGTGCTCCGGGCAATACCGGCCACTGCAGGGGGAGTTTCGGCATGTCCGTCGCTGGAGACGGGAAAGACGCGGGCGAATCGGGCGACTCGGCGTCCGCGGAGTCCTCGCGCACCCGCCACCGCGTGCCGCCCGCGGCCTCGACCGCGGCAAAGGTCCTGCCCGAGCCCTTCACGCCGACCAAGCCGACGATCCCGGCGATCCCGCACCAGCGCCGCCCCGACGGCCCGACGGCGATCGCCACCGCGTCGATCCCCGACCCGGCGACGGTCGGCACCCTTGCCGGCGAGGCCCGCGCGGATGCCGGCGACGCGCGCAACCTGGAGTTCATCGTCACACTGCCCGGCACCGACTCCTACCCGACGGTCACGAACGACCCCGATCTCGTCGCCGCCGACTCCGACGCTCCCGCTCCCGCGGAGCCGGAGGACGTGGAGACGGTCGAGGGTGAGCTCATGGAGCCCGGCGCACCCCCCACGATGGCCGCGGACGACTCGCCGACCGTGGCCGACGTGGCCCCCGCGTTCGCCATCGTCGCCGAGGAGGACCCGGAGGACGCCGAGGACTACCGCGGCACCCGCCGGCGCACCGGCCGGTGGCGGCGTCTCCCGGTCGGCGCCCTGGCGGTCGCCGTGCTCATCCTGCTCATCACCGGCGCCGTGGCCATCCCGATCCTGCGCTCCGGCAACTCCGGCGGCTCGCACGACAACGGCCTGCCCGGCCGCGTCCCCGGCGTGGACGTCTCCGGCCTGCCCGAGCCCGCCGTGGCCGGCGCCCCGTCGGCGGACGACTCCGCGAGCGACGGGTCCTCCCCGACCGCTTCGGCGTCGCGCACCCGCTCGGCCTCGGCCGCCGCGTCGCGCGGCTCCTCCCCGTCGGCGGCCGCCACCTCGGCCAGCGCCGCCCCGAAGCCCCCGCCGCCGCCCGCCCAGCCCGCGAGCGGCCGCCTGCACGGCGAGCAGTCGGGCCTGTGCATCGAGTTCCGCACGACCCGCAACAGCGTCATCCTGATCCTGGACAACTGCGACGCACAGGCATCGAACCAGCACTTCCGCGTCCAGGGCGACCTCAGCACCGGCGCCGCCCTGCTCACCGACGGCGGCTGGTGCGTGGACGTGCAGAACGCGGGCACCGGCAACGGCAACGCGGTGTGGGTCTACAAGTGCAACAACACCCCGGCGCAGCGCTGGATCCGCCACCCGAACAACACCTGGGAGAACCCGGTGTCGCACCGCTGCCTGGACGCCGCCAACGGCGGCACGGCACCCGGCACCCCCTTGATCATCTGGGACTGCAAGGCCACCGACAATCAGATCTGGACGATGTCCTGATTTGTTGTTGATTGCGCGGACATGGTACGTTTTTTCGGTTTTGGCGGCTTGCAGCGCCTACCCACGAAGGACGAGTTGACCAGCCAATGCGCCGTCTGGGTTCCACGCCTCGTGAACGAGGCTCCCGCGAAGAGCTCAGCTGTCCCGACATCTTCGAGCTGCCCGACGGGCGGTTCGCGGTGATCGGCACCGATATGACCGGGGAGCTGCACGGCATGCTCCCGCCCGACGCCGGCGTGGCGAGCTACGAGCGCATCGTCGTCATCACCCGCGACACACTGCTGCACGCGAAGCGGGACATCCCCGACTTCTAGCCCCACTCGGGCCGGGTCGCCTGGTACGCCGCCTCGACAAGGGCATCGAAGTCGCCCTCGGGCGTGCCGGGCGGCCGGGCGGCCTGGCGGAATTCCCGGACCATCGCCCAGAACTCGCGCATCAGCGGGTTCTGGAACTGGTCGGCCAGTATCGCGCGCAGGTACTGCTCGTCGCGGTCGCCGAGGCGGTACACCAGGTTGTAGTGCCCGAGCACGAGGTTGGCGAAGAATAGCTGCTTGAGCCGCCGCGGCGGAATGTTCGGGTCGAAGCGCGACCAGACGTCGGCGAGGTCCGGGTCGCCGATGGCGAGCTCGGCGAGATGGACGTGCAGCGCCCGCACGTCGGCCTCGGACGAGCGGTGCAATTCGCGCTGGGACTGCTCGGCGGCCTCGCGCTGCATGCGCAATTCCGCACGTTGCATCCGCAGCTCGTTGAACTGCACCCAGAGGGTCGCCCCGACCACGATCAGGGCGAAGACCGAGAAGATCCCGTTGACCACCGCGAAGGCGTCGCTGAGCTCGCCCCAGCCACGCGGCGCCCGCATCCCGGTGACCAGCTCGGCCGCCCCGACACTGGCCAGGCCCAGTATGCCCGCGGCCAGCGGCGCACCGAGGCACAGCCCCGCGACGACCATCCACCGCGCCGAACCGGCGCGACCGGCGAAATTCCTGCCCATCGCCCACCCGACCCCACCAAGAAGGCTTCACCCGGCGCGGGAACCGGGTGACCAAGGTTCCATCATGGGCGCGTCAGGACGGGTTTACGAATCGGATTCCGTGACTGTCGATGAATGAATAGTGAATGAGTCAAAAAGCGACACCGCACGCGACAACATCATCTGCAATTGACCGAGCTCATCGTACACCGACGTTCTCCCGTCGCATTAGCACGTGCATTTCCGGGCGCGCCGGCCGGAGCCTGGCGTCGCCGAGACGTTCGGTGGTCTGCGCGACACGGAGTCGGTCCATCTGTACGGGTCCTGGGCGGCGCGATACCACGGCGAGCCCGGCCCGCCGCCGCTCGAGTATCCGGCGCGACCGGAGGTGCCACGTCGGACGCGGAGGTTGCCGAGGCGCACGCGGCGGCGCGAGCGATGGTCGAGGCGGCGGGCCGGATCGTCGGGCATCTCGGGCATTTCCCTGTGATCGGGGTGAATCTTGGGGACTGTTGCGGCGGGCGGGTGGCCGCTAGTTTGTTAGGGAACACAACGAACCACCCCGGCGGTCGGGTGGCGCCCTCGGCGGGGCGCTCCTGTGCCGCGTTCCGCCCCGCACCACAAGCACCCCGCACCGAAAAGCAACTGCTCAGCGGTATCGGCGATCGTTGCGCGAAGCCCTGCACAAGGAGCTCCGTGTTCAAGGTCCGAAGGCGCGCGTCACGCGTGCCGATTTTTGCTGCGGCCCTGCCGCTTTTTGCCGGAGCCGTCGTGGCGCTGCCAGCGTCCGCGGCCGAGGCTGCGCCCGTCAAACCCGCCGAAGTCAATGTTCCCGCCCAGCAGGTCCCACAGGCCAACGTCGCCGCTGGGCCGTTCGACGTGCTGGTCTTCTCCAAGACTGCCGGGTTCCGGCACGATGCCATCCCAGCCGGGATCGCCGCGATCCAGGCGCTCGGGGCGGCCAACGGGTTCACCGTCGACACCACCGAGGACTCGGCGTTCTTCACCGACGCGAACCTCGCCAAGTACGAGGTCGTCGTCTGGCTGTCCACGACCGGGGACGTGCTGGACGCCGAGCAGCAGGCGGCGTTCCAGCGCTACATCGAGCACGGCGGCGGGTACGCCGGCGTGCACGCCGCGTCCGACACCGAGTACGACTGGCCCTGGTACGGCGAGCTCATGGGCGCCTGGTTCACCAGCCACCCCGCGCAGCAGCAGGCCACCATCAAGGTCGAGGACCCCGCACATCCTTCGACCAAGGACCTTCCGGCTCGGTGGAGCCGGTTCGACGAGTGGTACAACTTCCGTACCAACCCCCGAGGCAAGGTGCACGTCCTGGCGAGCCTGGACGAGTCCAGCTACACCCCGGGCACGGGTGCGATGGGTGCGGACCACCCGTTCGCCTGGTGTCACGACTACGACGGCGGGCGCTCCTGGTACACCGGCGCCGGCCACACCCAGGAGTCGTACTCCGACCCGCTGTTCCTGAGCCACCTCCTCGGCGGCATCCAGACCGCCGCCGGCGTGGTCAAGGCCGACTGCAGCGCCTCGCTGACCGGCAGCTTCGAGAAGGTCACGCTGGACAGCAACACCAACAACCCGATGGAGCTCGACATCGCCCCCGACGGGCGGGTCTTCTACATCGAGCGTGACGGGCGCGTGCAGATCGTCAAGCCGGACACGCACACGACGGTGACCGCGACCACGGTCCCGGTGTTCACCGGCAACGAGGACGGGCTGCTCGGCATCACGCTGGACCCGCACTTCGCGCAGAACCATTGGGTGTACCTGTACTACTCTCCGGCCGCCGGCCCGCCGAGGAACATCCTCGGGCGCTTCACGGCGAACGGCGACAGCATCGACCTCGCCACCGAGAAGCAGGTGCTGGTGATTCCCACCCAGCGCAACACCTGCTGCCACGAGGGCGGCACGATGACGTTCGACAGCCACGGCAACCTGTTCCTGGCCACCGGCGACAACACCAACCCGTTCGAGTCGAGCGGGTACGCGCCGCTGGACGAGCGGGCCGGGCGCGAGGACTACGACTCGCAGCGCACGGCGGCCAACACCAACGACCTGCGCGGCAAGGTCATCCGGATCACGCCGCAGGACGACGGGACGTACACGGTCCCGGCCGGCAACCTGTTCCCGGCCGGCACGGCGAAGACGAAGCCCGAGATCTACGCGATGGGCTTCCGCAACCCGTTCCGCATCGGCGTCGACCCGCTGACCGACACGCTGTACCTCGGCGACTACGGTCCCGACGCGGCGCAGGCCGACCCGAACCGCGGGCCCGGCAACACCGTCGAGTGGAACATCATCGCCCAGCCGGGCAACTACGGCTGGCCGTACTGCACCGGCGCCAACGTGCCGTACCGGGACTTCACGTTCCCGTCCGGCCCGTCGGGCCCGGCGTTCGACTGCGCCGCGCCGGTCAACGCGTCGCCCAACAACACCGGCCTGACCAACCTGCCGCCGGTCATCGCGGCGACGGTCGACTACGACTACGACGGCAACCCGCGCTTCCCGGAGATCGGGGGCGGCGGCGCGCCGATGGGCGGCCCGGTGTACCGCTACGACGCGAACAACACCGCGGACAACAAGTGGCCGGCGTACTACGACGGCAAGGCCGTGTTCGGCGAGTGGAACCAGAGCAAGCTGTACACGATGCAGGTCACCCCCGACGGCAAGTCCCTGGTGGACATCAACCAGCTGCTGCCCGGGATGTCGTTCATCCGCCCGATGGACATGGACTTCGGGCCGGACGGCGCGTTGTACCTGCTCGAGTGGGGCACCGGGTTCGGCGGCAACAACGACGACTCCGGCGTGTACCGCGTCGACTACGTGGCCGGCAACCGCGCCCCGATCGCGCAGGCCGCCGCGCAGCCGACCAGCGGCGTCGCGCCGCTCGCGGTGCAGTTCTCCAGCGAGGGCTCGCGTGACCCGGACGGGCAGGCGATCACCTACGCCTGGGCGTTCGGCGACGGCGGCACGTCCACCGAGGCGAACCCCTCGCACACGTACACCACCAACGGCAACTTCACCGCGCAGCTGACCGTCACCGACACCGGCGGGCGCACCGCCACCGCCAACGTGCCGGTCACCGTGGGCAACACGGCCCCGACGGTGCGCATCACGCTGCCCCCCGACGGGGGCTTCTACGAGTGGGGCGACCAGGTCAAGTTCACCGTCGAGGTCAGCGACCCGGAGGACGGGCAGATCGACTGCTCGAAGGTCCAGGTGCAGTACCTGCTCGGCCACGACGAGCACGCACACCCGCTGCAGCAGTACACCGGCTGCTCCGGCACCGTGCAGACGACGCTGGCCAGCGGCCACGGCGCGGACGCCAACGTCTTCGCCGTGATCGAGGCGTCCTATGTGGACGGCGGCGGTGCGGGCGGCGCGGCGCCGCTGACCGGGCGCTCGCTCGTGCAGCTGCAGCCGAAGCGCAAGCAGGCGGAGTACTTCGCGGCGACCGGGCGCGTGCCCGGCGTCAACTCCGGCGGCACGCCCGGCGTGCAGCGCGAGACCACGGGCGACCCGCTGGGCGGCTTCCAGAACATCGGGTTCGTCGAGGAGGGCGACTGGTTCTCCTTCGCGCCGGCCAACCTGACCGGCATCGACAGCCTGCGGATCCGGGCCGCGAGCAACAACGCCAGCGGCGGCACGATCCAGATCCGGACCGGGACGCTGGACGGGCCGATCGTCGGCTCGGTCGCGGTGCCCGGCACGGGCGGGTGGCAGACCTACGTCGACCTGTCCGTCCCCATCACCGCCAGCACGACGTCGGGGCCCCTGTACTTCATCGCCACCGGCGCGGGTGCGGGGTACAACATCAACTGGGTCGATTTCCTCGGCCGCGGCGTGACCGACAACGCGCCGCCGGCGGTCACCGCCTCGGCGAGCCCGGCGAGCGGCACGACGCCGTTCGTGGTCTCGTTCACCGGCTCGGCGACCGACGCGGAGGGTGACAACCCCCTGACCTACGCCTGGGACTTCGGCGACGGGGGTACGGCGGCAACGGCGAACGCCACGCACACGTACACGGCGCCGGGCAACTTCACGGCGACGCTCACGGTCACCGACGCCCGCGGGGCCAAGGGGACCGCGACCGTGGCGGTGCGCGCGGAGGCGCCCAACACCCAGTGCTTCGGCGCTCGCTCGGACGACTTCCTCGGGTCCTCGCTGGACCGTACGAGGTGGACGGTCGTGCGCGAGGGACAGGCGCTGAGCGTCTCCGGCGGGTCGCTGCACCTGCCGACGGCCGCGGGTGACCTGTACGGGGGCACCAACGGCGCGACCAACCTGGTCGTACAGCCCGCACCGTCCGGCGCCTGGCAGGCCACCGCGAAGGTGACCCTGCCGACGACGGCGAACTACCAGCAGGCCGGCCTGATCCTCTACGGCGACGACGACAACTACGCCAAGGTCGATCTGCTGCACGCGGACGGGCGCAAGGTCGAGTTCATCCGCGAGAGCGCCGGCACGCCGCGCAACGAGGCGGCCGACGCGACCACCGCTCAGCCGGGCGACACCTACTACGTCCGGCTGATCTCCGACGGCACGAACCTGACGGCGGCGTACTCCGCCGACGGCACCACGTTCGTGCCGGTCGGGCGGTCCGCGGCGCTGGCCGGCATCGCCAACCCGCGGATCGGGCTCTACGCGCTCAACGGCGGCACCACGGCGCCCGTCGTCGACGCGACGTTCGACTGGTTCCAGCTCTCGCCGGACGACGCTCCGTCCAACGTGGACCCCAGCGACGAGTTCAACTCGTCCACGCTGGACCACTGCCGGTGGAACGCGATCGTCCGCGAGGACTCCACCGGGTACCGCATGACCGGCGGCGCGTTGCAGATCGACGTGCCGAACGGCGACATCTACGGCACCGGCAACAGCGGGCCGAAGAACTTCATCCTGCAGAAGGCTCCGAGCGGCGACTTCACCATCGAGACCAAGGTGGACGGGTCGGCGTTCAACGAGCAGTACCAGCAGGGCGGCCCGATCGTGTACATCGACGACGATAACTACGTCAAGCTCGACTACATTGCCGACAACTCGCCCGGCCAGGCCCTCGTGCGGCGCATCGAGTTCCGCAGCGAGATCGGCGCCGCCGTCCAGGACCCGCAGCCGAACGTGGGCAACCTGACCTCGGGGGTGTGGTACTTCCGCATCGCCAAGGTCGGCAACGCGTACACCGGCAGCTACTCCGCCGACGGCACCACCTGGACGACGATCGCCACGCTCACCAACGCGGCGCTCGCGTCCAACGCCAAGATCGGGCTCTACACCCTCGGCGCCGGCCAGACGGCGTCGAAGCCGGCCTCGTTCGACTACTTCCGCGTTTCGGGTGGCGACACCACGCCGCCGACCGTCACCGCCACCGTGGACGGCACCGCCGTCAACGGCTGGTACGCCGGTCCGGTGACCGTGTCGCTGGCCGCCAACGAGGGGAGCATCGAGTACCAACTCGACGGCGCCACCGCCTGGACCGCCTACACCGGTCCGGTCGCGGTCTCCGGCGACGGCACACACCAGGTCCGCTACCGCGCGACCGACACGGCCGGCAACGTCTCGGCGGTCGGCACCCAGGAGGTGAAGATCGACGCCACGGCGCCGGTCACCACCGCCAGCTTCGCGCCGGCGACGGACGCGGGCTGGCACAACGGGGCAACGCCGGTCACGCTCGCCGCGGCCGACGCCGGCTCCGGAGTGTCCAAGGTGGAATGGTCGCTCGACGGCGGGGCCTGGACGCCGTACACCGCGCCGGTGAACGTCACCGGCGAGGGCCAGCACGAGCTGCTCTACAAGGCCACCGATGCGGCCGGCAACGTGGAGACGCTCAAGTCGGCGATCCTGAAGATCGACGCGACCGCGCCGACCGTCATCGTCGCCGGGCTGGCCGACGGGCAGCTCTACGGCGACAGCCAGGACGTCCGCGTCACCTGGCAGGCGATCGACCCGACGTCGGGCGTGAAGTCGGTCGTCGGCAAGCTCGACGGCGGTGCGTACCAGACCGGGACGCTGCAGGCGATGTACGAGCTGGATCTGGGCATGCACCAGCTCAGCGTCGTCGGCACCGACAACGCCGGGAACGCGACCACCACCACGGTCACGTTCTTCGTCACCACCTCGTTCCGCGACATGCAGAACCTGCTGGACCGGTTCAAGGCGACGAGCCGGCTGTCGAACAAGGCGTACACGCAGCTCTCGGACGCCCTCGCCAAGGCGCGCAAGTCCGAGGCGAACGGCAACGACACCAAGGCGCTCAAGCAGCTCGCCGACTTCCGGGCGCTGCTGACGGCGACCCTGGTGCCCGAGGCCGAGGTCCGCGACACGCTGGTGCGCGACACCGATGCGATGACGGTCCGGCTCGGCGGCACGCCGCCGAACAACGCCGGCGTCAAGGCCAACTCCGGCAAGTCCCTGAAGGGCACCGGGCGCCTTGACGAGGACCCCAACAGATTGAAGAAGAACGGAAAACTGTGAGGGTTTTTTACCTCATGATGGTGCTCGCCCTGTTCGCTCCGTCTCCGAGCGGCCTCCAACTGGAGGTCGCCGGGGACGGGGCGGCGGGGGTGACCGTGCGCGCGTCCGGCACGGCCGACGACGTCCGGCTCGTTCTCACCGCCACGGCGGAGGGCGGCCGGACCGTCGGGCCGATCCAGCTCAACCCTTCCGCCGAGGGGCGGGGCTTCTACTCCTCCGGCCCGGTGCTCTCGCCGGGCCGGTGGACGGTGGTGGTCACCGGCCCCTCGGCGCGGGCTTCGGCGGTCGTGGAGGCACGCGCACCGCAGAGCCCGCCGTCGCCCGCCGCTCGGGCGGCGGCTCCGGCACCGAAATCGTCATCACATCTCTGGCTGTGGGGGCTGGCCGCGCTCGTCGTGGCGTCCGCGTTCACGGCCGTGGCGTTGGTCCGGCTCCGGCGCTCCTGAAGCGCCAGGGCCGCGACCGAGGCCAGTAGCAACGCGCCGCCCGCCGCCGACCAGGGGGTGAGCGGTTCGTGGAGTACCAGCGCGCCGAGGGCCACCGCGGCCAGGGGCTCGCTGAGGGCGACCACCGATGCGGTGGTCGCCCGCACCACGGTCAGGCCGCGGAAGAACAGCGCGTAGGCCAGGGCGGTGGGCACGGCGCCGAGGAACGCCAGCAGCCCGAGCGTCACCCCGAGCCCGTCCGCGCGCGGCACGAGCCCCTCGAACGCGGCGAGGGGGAGCAGCGCGAGCGAGCCGATCGCGAACCCGCCCAGCGCCGCGTCGTACGGATCGTCGCTCTTGGCCCGGTTGAGCAGCGTGACGCCGGCGTATCCGGCCGCGCTGACGAGCGCGACTGCGATCCCCGCCATCGGGTGCGGCCCGGTCTGCGGGTTCTGCACCACGAGCAGGGCGAGCCCCAGGAGCGCGGCGGCGAGGATCTTCGTGTTGCGCAGGAACGTCCGCTCGGCCAGAGCGATGAGCACGGGACCGGAGCCGAGCGTGACGACGGTGACGATCCCGACGCCGCCCAGGTCGATGGCGACGTAGTAGGCGGTCTGGTACAGCGCCATGCCCAGACCGTTGAGGATGGTCGTCCTGCCGAGGTTCGGTCGTTTCCTGAGCAGGGCGGCGAGCAGGGCGAGCCCGCCGATGTAGCGCCAGAAGGTGACGGCGACGGGGCCGAGGCCGGAGTCCCGGTAGAGCAGGGCGGCGACGAAGCCGCCGACGCCCCACGAGACGGCCGCGAGCGCTATGTAGAACAGGCCTTTTGAGGGAGCCACTTTGAGTGCCTTCCGATCGGTGTCGACTGGACGCGTCCGAACGCGGGCAGCCGCCACCGACCCGGGTCACGTCACCGGGTTGCTCGGCGTTTCTTGGGGCGGCCCGCTACCGAATGGGCGGCGGGCACACGACACACAGGCACATGCGGCGGACGATATCCATCCCTCGCCGGCAGGACACCCGAATTTCCTCCACCGATCACGATGTGGTGACAAGTCGCCGACAGTCCACTGAGGATCAACACGCAGCGCGACCGCGACACGCCGCGCGACTCGCCGATGAGCAGCGAATTCTTGCTTGGTTGTCACTATTCGTGTACGGAACTTCGTCGAATAGTCACATTTCGATCGGATGACCCGTGTGGCCGACGCCGACTACGCTGTAGCGACACGCACAGCCGGAGGTCGCGCCGTGGCTATTGAAGCTTCCGCCACGTTGGCACAAACATCCAGTGACCTGCCGTGGACCCTCAATGGGGGTCGTGGCATCTTCGGTCTTGACCCGGTGACGGGCGCCATCGTCCTGTGGCTGGCGCTGATGGCCTTCATCGTGCTGTTCGTGCTTCTGGCCGGCTTCCTGGCCCGCTGGAGCCTCTACCGCCTCAACCGCGCGGATCGCCTCGCCGCGGCCGAGGAGGCCGAGGCGAGCCTGAGCCCCACAGAGCGCGCACGCCTGCGCATCGAGGCCGGCGAGCTCATCCGCCAGGCCGCCGCGACCGCCGCCGCGGCCAAGCGCGCGCAGATCACCGTCACCGAGGCCCAGGCCCGCAGCGTCGCCGCCGCGCAGGCCCGCGAGCAGGCGTGGGCGGTGTTCGACGTGGCCCAGAAGGCCTACCAGGAAGCGTTGAAGGAGGCCGGCCAGGTCTCGTCGGACCTGCCCGGGGGCGAGCAGGACGAGGACGCCAAGCGCGAGGTCTCGCGCGCGGCGCTCGACGCCTTCAAGCGCGGCGACATCACGGTTGACGCGCTCGAGCAGGTGTTCAAGGGCGTGGCCGGCGCCGACCCGCTGCAGGAGCTGGCCGCCCGCGAGGTCGAGCTGCGCCGCACCGCCGAGAGCCGGGCCCGCCGCCTGTACGAGGCCGCGGCCGCCGCCGAGCGCGCCGCGGTGAAGGCCGCCGACGTCGCGGTCGTGGCCGCCGCCGCACTGGCCCAGGAGGCCGCCGAGGTCGCCGAGGAGGCCGCGGAGCTGCGCGACACCCTGGACGCGGCCCGCCAGGCCGGCATCACGGCTTCGACGCTCGGCCCCCGCCCGCGCATCCCGCGCCAGCGCACCCGCAACTCCCGCTCGGAGTCCCCGGACAAGCCGGCCCTGACCTCCGAGGCGGCGTAGCTTTCCGTAGCGCGATTTCACGCTCCGCAGCCGTCGACGGCCTTGATTTGCTACCGTCTGTTACGGTGGAGGAAAGGAACGCCGGCCGCCGAGCCCGAACCGCGCGGTCGTTGGAAGCGATCTCGCGGCATTGACGAAGGCGGCTGAACGGTGCAGCGACTAAGCGGCTAAGCGGTCTCGGCCAGGTCGGTGCCGGTGATCGGCGGGGGTCCCTCGTCCGCATCGGCGAGCTCCGAAGGCTCGAACCGCATCCCGGCCAGCGTCTCCTGCAGGCGCACCAGATCGGGCTCCGCGAGCTGGAACGACGCGCGGCAGATCTTGTCGACCCACAGCGATACGACGACCGTGCCGCGCTGTGGATGGCACGTCACGCGCATGGTGCGGTCGCCGCCGCGCACATCCTCGAAAATGCCGCCCGTCTTGGGCAGCGCCACCAGCTCACCCATGGACCCATGCTGCGGCACTGAACGCCGGTTCAGCAAGCGTTCAGTGCCGCCTCATCCCGCGGATCGCCTCGCGGACGACGTCGGTCAGACGGGGATCACGGCGCTGGGGGAGGGGTGTTCGAGAACCACGCGGGCCGGGTGCGGGATGCCGGAGTCGCGATCGAGCTCCAGCAGGGTCACCGTGCCCGAGTGCTGGTTCGCCACGCACAGGGCGCCGTCCAGCACGGCGAAGTGGCGGGGCCAGGTGCCGCCCGTGGAGACCTCGTCGATCGGGAGGAGGCCCTCGGGCTCGACCGCGAAGGTCGTGATGGTGTCGTTGCCGCGGTTCGCGACGTAGAGCAGGCGGGCGTCGCGCGACAGGGCGAGCTCGCTCGGGAAGTTGTCGCCGACCGGCTGGACTAGGCAGGACGGCTTCACGTCCAGCAGCTCGAATCCCGAGGTGTACGTCGAGACGGTCGACGTCAGCTCGTTGGAGACGAAGACGCGGCCGTCCGGATGGAAGACGAGGTGCCGCGGGCCGCTGCCCAGCGGCTGGACCGTCGTGGTGAGCACGTGTTCCAGGAGGCCCTCGGGGGTCAGGCGGTAGTGGACGATCGCGTCCATGCCGAGGTCGACGGCGTGGACCATGTGGTCGCGGATCGTGACGTGGTGCGCGTGCGGGCCCTCCTGGCGGTCCTCGCGCACGCTCGCGCCGACGTGCTGGGCCAGGTCGGTGCGGCGGTCCAGGGAGCCGTCCGGGCGCAGCGCGAACGCCGCCACCGAGCCGGTGGCGTAGTTGGCCGCGAGCAGGTGGTCGCCGGAGACCGCGAGGTGGCACGGGGAGCCGCCGCCCGTCGGCAGGCTGCCGAGGGGTTCGCCCTCCGGGGTGAACGCCGAGACCTGACCGCCGTCGAGCTCGCCGACGGCGTACCGGATCCCGGTCGGCCCGACCGCCAGGAAGCTGGGCGCGGGCGTGTGAACCGGCGGGGCGAGCGGCTTGAAGTCGTCGTCATAGGTCGAGTACAGGTCCGCGTAGGAGCCGATGAGCACTGGCACCTGAGCAAGCCTAGGCTTCCGGGCATGGGTATGCACCGCGGACGCCCGCAGATGCCCGGGTACGGGATCGAGGAGGGCGACGAAGGCCTGCTCGACTGGGACGCGGTCCGCGACCGGCTCCGCGACTCGCACAACTACTGGCTGTCGACGGTACGACCGGACGGCCGCCCCCACGCGATGCCGGTCTGGGCCGTCTGGCTCGCCGACGCCGTCTGGTTCTCGAGCTCCCTGCGGTCGCGAAAGGTGCGCAACCTGCGGATCAATGCGGCGTGCACGATCACCACAGAGGACGGGCGCGCCCCGGTGATCGTCGACGGTACCGCGGAGATCATCACCGACCTCGAACCGATCCGCGCCTTCCTGGACGCCACCAACGCCAAGTACTCGGCCGGCCTCGACATGCAGTTCCTCGACCCGGCCGTCAACGCGACCGTGCGCGTGGCGCCCCGCGAGGTCTTCGCGTTGGAGGAAGCCCGCTTCACGCAGACACCCACGCGTTTCCGCCTCTACTCTTAGTTGCCGCCTCGACCCTTAAGGGTGGGGCCAGCCCCACCATCGAATCTGGGGGCTGTCCGGTTCGATCATCGGGCCGGAAAACGAAACGCTGAGGCACATGACAGTTCTGGTTGACGCGCCACGGTCCAGCGACTTCACCGGACTCTCCCAGCGGGTTCGCGCCGCCGGGCTGCTCGATCGGCGGCCGTGGTACTACGCCGTCCGGCTCACCCTCGTCGCCGCGCTCTACGCCGGCGGCTGGGCGGGCCTGGCCGTGACGCACAGCCTGTGGTTCGCGATCGTCCTCGCTGTCGCATACGCCCAGGTGGCCCTCGTCGCGCACGACCTGGCGCACAAGCAGGTCTTCCGCGGCCGCCGCTGGTCGGAGGGGCTGGGGATGGTGGTGGGCAACGCCGGCATCGGCATGAGCTACGGCTGGTGGATGAACAAGCACACGCGCCACCACGCCAACCCCAACCACGAGGAGCACGACCCGGACGTCGCGCCGGACATCCTCGTCTGGTCGACCCGGCAGGCGGAGCGGGCGCGCGGCGCGGCCCGGCTGATCGGCGGCCACCAGGCGCTGCTGTTCTTCCCGCTGCTGCTGCTCGAGGGCTTCAACCTCCACGTGCAGAGCGCCCGCGCGATCCCGTCGGTGAAGCGCCGCCGGCTGGAGGGCTTCCTCCTGTACGGCCACTTCGCCGTCTACCTGGCCGCGGCCTTCCTGCTGCTGTCGCCGCTCACGGCGATCGCCTTCATCGTGGTACACCAGGCGCTCTTCGGCTTGTATCTCGGCCTGACGTTCGCGCCCAACCACAAGGGCATGCCGGTACTCACCGGCGACGACGAGGAGCTGGACTTCCTGCGCAAGCAGGTGCTCACCTCGCGCAACGTGCGCGGGGGCGTCTGGCTCGACGTCGTGCTCGGCGGCCTCAACTACCAGATCGAGCACCACCTGTTCCCGAACATGCCCACGCCCAACCTGCGCCGCGCCCAGCCGATCGTCGAGCGCTACTGCGCCGAGATCGGCGTGCCGTACCAGTCGGAGACCTTCGTCGCGTCCTACGCACAGGCGCTGCGCCACCTGCACGAGGCCGGCGCGCCGCTGCGGCGGTAGCTTTCGGGGGGTGGACGCTCTCTCACTCGCCGACTTCCGGGCCCGGGTCGCCGCCATGTATCTGTCCGACACGGATCTGGCGGGGTTCCGGGCCCGGCGCGACGATCTGTTCGCCACCCATCCGCAGTCCGCGGCGCCCGGGCCGCTGCGCTACTTCCCGCCGGACGACGACTTCGTCGCCACGGTGTCGATGACCCCGGCCGAAGGGGGCCTGGAGATCGACACCGGCGGCGAGGACGGCGTGCTGCGCTACGAGCGGGCCGGGATCCTCGACACGCCGTGGGGGTCGCTGACGTTGTTCTGGCTGGCGGCGTACGGCGGCGGGCTGTTCCTGCCCTTCCGCGACGGCACCAGCGGCCGGGAGACGTACGGCGCCGGGCGCTACCTGACCGACACCGTGAAGGGCACGCACGGCCGGGGCGTGGAGGCGCTGCCCGACGGCCGCGTGCGGCTGGACTTCAACTACGCGTACAACCCGTCCTGCGCCTACGACGACGCCTGGGCCTGCCCGCTCGCGCCGTGGGAGAACCGCCTGACGGCAGAGATCCGCGCCGGCGAGCTGTCCTATCACTGATCTTCGCTAGGATCGCCCGGTGACGTCCGAGTCGTGGCTGATGAGGCGGCTGCGGGGCAACCTTCCACGCGTTCAGGCGATCACCCGTCCGTGGTCGATCCCCGCGCCGGACGGCGAGGCGGCCACCCGGCACGCCGTGCACGCGCCGGCCAAGCGCGTGGTCGTGTGCGGCGACGATCCGCTCGCGTTCCGGTTGATCCGCGAGCTCATCGAGCAGTACGGGGTGCACGTCACCGCCATCCTGCCGAGCGTGAAGCGGCGCTACGGTCCCGAGATCGCGCGGCTGATCGCCGAGCACGGCGGGCGGCTGGTCGAGGCCGAGCGGCCCGACACCGAGGCGTTCGAGCGGGCCGACCTCGCCGGCGCCGACGCGCTCGCGCTGGTCAAGCAGGACGACATCGGCAACCTCGACGCGGCGCTGCAGGCGCAGGAGCTCAACCGCAGGATCCGGCTCGTCATCCGGATGTTCAACCTGCGGCTCGGGCACAGCGTGCGGCGCAACTTCGCCGACGTCCGCGTGCTCTCCGACGCGCAGATGGCCGCGCCCGCGTTCGTCTCCGAGGCGCTCGGCGAGGTCGCGCCGGTGCACGTGCGGGTCGCGCAGCGCACCCTGTTCGTGGCCCGCCGCGCCGACGTGCGCCGCGACGACGTGGTGGTCGGGCTGGCCCGCACGGCCGGCGAGGACGAGCCCGAGCTGCTTCCGGAAGATCAAGACCAGGCGGATCTGGTACTCGCTGTGGCCAACGGCGAGCGCGCCGCAACGGTCCTGTTTCCGCACGACCCGGAGCATCGACGGCGGCGCCGGTGGCACAACCCGCTGCGCAGCATCCGCGGGCTGATCAGCCGGCGGCTGTGGATCACCGCGCTCGCCCTGCTGGCGGTCGGCGCCGCCGCCACCGCGGTCATCGCGCACTACAAGCACATCAGCTGGTGGGGCGCCGCCTACGTGACGCTGCTGTCGGAGCTGACCGGCGCGAGCCCGGACCTGCAGACACACTGGCCGGAGAAGGTCGTCACGACCATCCTCGGCCTGGTCAACGTGGCCCTGATCCCGGTCATCACGGCCGCGGTCGTCGAGGCCGTCGTCAACGCCCGGCTCGCCATCGCGCTCAACCGGCTGCGCGAGCCGCTCTCCGACCACGTGGTCGTCGTCGGGCTCGGCAACGTCGGGACCCGGGTCATGCACTCGTTCGTCGACCTCGGCGTGCCGGTCGTGGTCATCGACCGCAACGAGAACGCGCGCGGCGCGCAGTCGGCCCGCGAGCGCGGCGTGCCGTTCATCGTCGGCGACGCCAGCAACGTGGAGACGCTGCGGGCCGCCTCGGTGAACACCTGCCGGGCGCTGGTCGTGGTCTCCACCGATGACCAGGCCAATCTGGAGGCGGCGCTGGAGGGGCGGGCGCTCAAGCCCGACCTGCGGGTCATCCTGCGGCTCTTCGACGGCCGGTTCGCCGACCGCGTGCAGCGCGCGTTCGGCATCACCGCCTCGCGCAGCGTGTCGTACCTCGCCGCGCCCGCCTTCGCCGCCGCCCTGCTCGAGCGCGAGGTCATCGGCACCGTCCCGGTCGACCGCCGCGTCCTGCTGCTGGCCGAGGTGCCCGTGTGCGCCGGGTCACAGCTGGACGGCCGCCCGGTCGCCGCCGCGCAGGACGTCGGCGAGGTGCGGGTGCTCGCCGTGGCGACCGACGAGGAGCGCCAGACCGTCTGGGCCCCGCCGGCCGGTTACGTGCTGCGCGCCGACGACCTGCTGACTGTGGTCACGACGCGGCTCGGACTCGGCGACCTGTTGGCTCGCACCGGCGGCACGGTCGACGTATCCCGCTGAGCTCCGCGCGGCAGCTCATGTAGCTTTTGGTGCGTGCGCATCGAGTTACGCCCCGTCCGTCCCGCCGGTTGGTGGCTCGATGCTCTGCTCGTGGCGGGGTTCGTCGTGATCACCGTCCTGCTGGCCGCGAAGACCCCGCTCCTGCACGTCGACACCGCGGTGCGGGACTTCGTCGACGCCCACCGCCCGGGATGGCTCGACACGACGCTGCGGTGGTTCAACAAGCTCGGCCAGGGCGGCCAGGTGCTCACCCCGCTGGCCTTGATCGTCGCCTTCTTCATGAGCCGGGCGCGCCACACGGTGCGCCCGTTCCTCCTGGTCGTCGGCGCCTTCGCGCTCACGTACGTGACCATCGGGCCGCTGAAGGTCTGGACCGACCGGCTGGCCGCGAGCGAGCACAAGCATGCCCATCCCGAGTATCTGTTCTACGTCGACGGGGGCCTGTCGTACCCGTCGGGCCACGTGGTCAACGCCATCGTCTGGTACGGCGTGCTGGCCACCCTGCTCAGCGGCGTGCTCCGCCCGCGCCTGGTGGCCGCCATCCGCTACACGATTCCGCTGGTCCTACTCTTCACCACGACGTACCTGAGCTTCCACTGGATCACCGACGGCCTGGCGGCGCTGCTGCTCGGCCTGTTCCTGGACCGGCTGCTGCGCCGCACGCCGTGGGACGCGATCCCGCTCGGTGGTCGCCTGATCCGCTCGGGCTGGGCCGGGCCGTTCTACGACGCCGAGCCCGCCACCCAGGCACCGGCCCGCATGACCCGCTGAACGCCGAGGTCCTCGTCCAGCAGCACCAGGTCGGCTCGCAGGCCCGGGCGCAGGGCGCCCACCTCGCCGGCCAGGCCGATCGCGCCGGCCGGCGTCGACGAGGCCATCCGCGCGGCGTCGACCAGCGACAGCCCGGCGCCCACGGCGCGGCGGAAGGCCTGGTCCATGGTCAGGGTGCTGCCGGCGATCGCGCCGTCGCGCGCCAGCCGGGCCACCCCGCCGGCCACGGTGACGGCCTGGCCGCCCAGCTCGTAGGTGCCGTCGGGCATGCCGGCGGCGGCCATGGCGTCGGTGATCAGCGCGGCGCGGGCCGGTCCGGTCACCGTGGCGGCGAAGGCGAGCGTGCCGTCGTGCAGGTGGATGCCGTCGGCGACGAACTCGCAGACCACGCCCGCGGCGCCGAGCAGGGCGAAGACCGGGCCGGGCTGGCGGTGGTGCGGCGGGCGCATGCCGTTGAAGACGTGGGTGCCGACGGTGGCGCCGGCCTCGACGCCCGCGAGGGTCTCCTCGTAGGTGGCGTCGGTGTGCCCGATGGCGGCGACGACCCCGCGCTCGACCAGTAGGCGGATGGCGTCCAGGGCGCCGGGCAGCTCGGGCGCGACGGTGACCAGGCGCACGGCGCCCTCGCCCGCCGCGATGAGCGCCTCGAGCTCGTCGGTCGAGGGGTGGCGCAGGTGGGCTGGGTTCTGGGCGCCGCAGCGGGCCTGCGACAGGTACGGGCCCTCGAAGTGGATGCCGGCCAGCACGCCCTCGCCGACGAGCGGCGCGAACGCCTCGGTGGCGCTCAGCATCAGCTCCGGCGGGGAGGTGACAAGGCTGGCGAGCATGCTCGTGGTGCCGTGCGCGAGGTGGTACGCCGCGGCCTTGCGGGCCTCGCCGGCGTCTCCGGTGGTGAAGGTCGCGCCGCCGCCGCCGTGGACGTGGATGTCGACGAAGCCGGGCACCGCAGTGCCGCCGGTCGGCGATCCGGAGTGCTCGCCGACCTCGGCGATCCGATCGCCCTCGACCCGGACGAAGCCGTTGTCGATGACGCGGTCGCCCGCGACGACCCGAACCCCGGATACCAACGTCATTGCGCAGTTCCCTTCGATTGCTTCCCCTGCGATTTGCTTGCCCTGCGATTTGCTTGCCCTGCGATTGCTTGCCCTGCGATTGCTTGCCCTGCGATTACTTGCCCTGCGATTGCCTGCCCTGCGATTGCAAGTTGTCGAGCGCGAGCAGGGCGGCGCCCAGGCAGCCGGCCTCGTCGCCGAGCGCGGCGCGCGTGATGACCGGCTCGCGGTGGAACGTCACCCGCTCGTGCACGCCCTCGCGCAGCGGCGCGAGCAGCGCCTCGCCGGCCTCGGCCAGCCCGCCGCCGAGCACGATCACGGCCGGGTCGAACAGCGCGATGCCGGTCATCAGCCCGTCGGCGAGGGCGTCGATCGTCTCGCGCCAGACGGCGACCGCGGTCGCCTCGCCCTCGGCGGCCAGGCGCGCGACCTCCTCCGCGGTGGCGGCGCGGCCGGCCTGCTCGGAGTAGCGGCGCCCGACCGCGGACGCCGAGGCGATGGCCTCCAGGCAGCCGTGCTGGCCGCAGCCGCACTTCGGGCCGCCCGGGCGCACGACGATGTGGCCGATCTCCCCGCCCGCGCCGTGTGCGCCGGCGTAGACCTGGCCGTGCACCACGTTGGCGGCGGCGATGCCGGTGCCGATCGGGATGACGAGGACGTAGTCGTGGCCGCGCCCGGCGCCCAGCCGCGCCTCGGCGAGGCCGCCGGCGCGAACGTCGTGGCCGAGGGCCGCGGGCAGGCCGAGGCGCGCCTCGAGGAGAGACTTCAGCGGTACGTCCCGGAAGCCGACGTTCGCCGCCCAGACCGCGACGCCGTTGGCCTCGTCGATCACCCCCGGCACCGCAAGGCCCGCGCCGACGGGCTCGAGCCCCTTGTCCCGGGCGGTGGCGGCGAGGCCCTCGGCGATCGAGAGGATGGTCTCGACGACCGCCTCCCCGCCGCGGTCGGCGCCGGTGCGGTGCCGCTCCGCGTGCTGGACCGTGTGCAGCGCGTCGCCGTCGGCGCCGACGAGTGCACACTTGATCCCGGTGCCCCCGACATCGAGGGCGATCACGGTCTGCGTCATGTGCGGCTCAAACCTCGCCTGATCGTCATTGCTTGCAGATGCCTCGGTTCGCGCATCATTGCGCACACGCGGGCGGACTGGCAACCGTAGCTCAGCCCTTCGTTCGAGCAGTTGCCTTTGCGTTTACCCGCTGTTTCGCGCATTATTGTGCACACATCTCGCACCGTACGCGCAGGGGAGGGGGTTGAGTGGACCGTTACGCGCGCTGGAACGCGCTGCTCGAGATCCTCACCGACAGCGGGCGCATCAGCGTGGAGGACGCCGCCGACCGGCTCGACGTGTCGCAGGCGACCATCCGGCGCGACTTCGACCAGCTCGCGCAGCAGCAGATGATCACGCGCACGCGCGGCGGGGCCGTGGCCAACGGGGTGTCCTACGACCTGCCCCTGCGGTACAAGACCGCGAAGCACGCGCCGGAGAAGCAGCGCATCGGCGCCGCGGCGGCCGCCCTGGTCTCGCCCGGCATGGTCGTCGCGCTCAACGGCGGCACCACCACGACCGAGGTCGCCCGCGCGCTGGCCGTGCGCCCCGAGCTCACCGGCGGCGTCGACGACGCCCAGCTCACCGTCGTCACCAACGCGCTGAACATCGCCAACGAGCTGCTGGTCCGCTCCCGGATGAAGATCGTCGTCACCGGCGGCGTGGTCCGGCCGCAGTCCTTCGAGCTGGTCGGCCCGCTCGGCGGCAACATCCTGCGCGACGTCACCCTCGACATCGCCCTGCTCGGCGTCGACGCGCTCGACGTCACCCTCGGCGCCGCGGCGCACCACGAGGGCGAGGCCGCCATGAACAGCCTCATGGTCGCCCGCGCCCGCCGGGTGGTGATCATCGCGGACAGCTCGAAGCTCGGCGGCCACGCGTTCGCCCGGATCTGCCCGATCGACCGCATCGACACCCTCGTCACCGACTCCAACGCGACCCAGCAGACGCTGGACGCATTCCGCGCGGCGGGCGTCACGATCGTCACCGCCTGAGCGCGCTGTCTTATTGCTCGCTTCGCTCGCGGTGGGGGAGCTTCGCTCCACCCACACCCCCTCAAACCCGCGGCGGCGTGCGCGCGCGGAGAAAAGGTTCTCTGTACCGTCTGGCGGCCTGGCGTCTCGGCGGCGCGCCGAGACGCGTAGTGGGCGGATTCGCGGGGGGCGAGCCGCGGGGGCGCGCCCGCGCGTTCTCGTCCGGCGGCCGGGCGCATCGGCGGCGTGCCGAGACGCGTAGTGGGCGGATTCGCGGGGGCGAACCGCGGCGGCGTGTCCGCGCGGAGAAAAAGGTTCGCTGTTCCCGTCTGGAGGTCGGCGCATCGGCGTCGCGTCGAGCCGCGGGGGCGCGCCCGCGCGATGAACAAGTTCGCTGTTCCCTCGCTGCACATTTTCGGCCCGGGCGCGCGTCAATGGGGCGGAAGGGGGCGGCTGGTGGAGTTCGAGGAGTTCCTGACCGCGCGGCTGGCGGCGCTGCTGCGCTACGCCACCGTGCTCGCGTGCGACCCGCATCTGGCCGAGGACATCGTCCAGGAGGTGCTCGCCCGGGCGCAGCCGCGCTGGGTGCGCATCCGGGCGGCCGACGCGCCCGAGGCGTACGTCAAGCGCATGATCGTCAACGAGCTCAACACCTGGCGGCGGCGCCGCGCGGCCCGGGTGGTGCCCATGTCGCTGGACGCGCTCGACGCGCTCGCCGGCGCGCAGGCCGACCCGGCCGCCGCGGTCGACGAGCGGGACGCGATGGTCCGCCGGCTGGCGGGGCTGCCGCTGCGGCAGCGGATCGTGCTCGCCCTGCGGTACTACGAGGGCCTCGACGACCACCAGATCGCCGACGCGCTCGGCTGCCGGCCGGCCACGGTGCGCAGCCACGCCGCCCGCGCCCTCGCCACGCTGCGCAAGGGGGCGCCCGAGCCGGCATCCATCGCCACCACCGGAGGACGACATGTCTGACCTTGACGACGAGCGGATCCGTGCCGCGTACGAGGCGATCGCGGCCACCGCGCCGCCGCCCGAGCGGGTGCGGGCGCGGATCCTGGCGCGGGGGCGGGCGCAGTACCAGCGCCGGGTTCTGCTCGTCGGCGCGGGTGCGCTGGGCGCGGCGGCGGCCGCCACGGCGGTCGGCGTGCCACTGCTGAGCAACCGCACCCCGACCCGGCACGTGCCGTCGCTGGTCGGCACGGACCCGCCGTGGGGCTCGGCCCCGATATCGGCCATGCCGACGGCGAGCCCGGTGCTGCGCGTGCCGCTGCGGTTCGCCCCGACCTGGCTGCCCGACGGCCTCGGCGAGCAGTTCCGGCAGGTCAAGACCGCCGGTGCCGGCGAGCCGCGGGGCTCGACGCGCAGCTGGCTGCCGGTCGGCACGCCGTATCCGGAGGACCACACCGGCCCGGCCGGCGTGAGCCTGGCCGTCGACGAGCGCATCGACGACAACTCCGGCGAGCCGGTGATGATCGGCTCGGTCGAGGGCCGGCTGCGGGTGAGCGACTCCGCGTCCGTCGAGTGGCAGCCGCCGGGCGGCCCGTCGATGATCGTCATGGTGTACCAGCTGCCGAACCAGGTCGACGTCGCGCTGCGCGTCGCCCGCTCGGTCGCCGCGACCACGGCGGCGCTGACGGTCACCATGCGATCGCCCTGGGTGCCCGACCGCTTCGCCGGGTACACGGTGGCGACCGTCCACCCGACCTCCGACGGCTGGTACGAGGCACTGACCTACGCCTCGACGGACCTGCACAACAGCTGCATGGTCAGCGTGGAATCCAGCGGCCGCCCGCGCGCGGCGGCCGGCGGCGGCCGTCAGCCGCTCACCGTCGAGGAGGCGGCCCGCATGACCGCCGAGCTGCTCTACGGCCCGCCCGACCTGTCTTGGGTCGGCGGCCGCTAGCCCGCCGGCGCCGAGCACAGCCTCTGCTCGTGCTCGGCGCCCGCCGTCGTCCCGAGCCGCGGCGGGCCTTCCGCACCGCCGGTCACCTGCGGCGCATGGTGCCGGGCCGGGACGGCGGGCGCCGCAGGACCCGGTGCTGTGACCCGGGTGAGCGGCTAGGGTTATGAGGCTGCCCCCGACCAGCCAGGAGCGATGATGAAGCGCGACGACCTCGCCGCCGCCCGCATCCCGGCGCAGCGGTCCCCGGAGGACATCGACGACTTCGTCGACAGCGACACCGACGACGAGCCCCAAGCGTCCGATGTCGCCGTCGCCGAGGAGCCGGCGGAGCTCGACGAGCGCAGCAAGCAGATCCTGGCGTTCGAGCGGCAGTGGTGGCGGCAGGCGGGCGCCAAGGAGCAGGCGATCCGCGACACGTTCGCGCTCGGCGCCACGCGCTATTACCAGCTGCTCAACGCGCTGCTGGACAACCCGCTGGCGCTGGCGCACGACCCGGTGGTGGTCCAGCGCCTGCGCCGGCTGCGCGCCTCCCGCGCCCGACGCCGCTAGTGCGCGCCGCCGTCCGCCTGCTCGTCGGGCCGTTCCGCGGGCTGTTCCGGGCGGGGCGCGGGCCGCGTCGCTGACCGCCGGCCCGGTGACGGCCGACTACGCCAATCACCGAACCTTCTGCTGCTCCGAGTAGTTCGCCAGCCACTCCACCTGCGTCGGGTCCAGCGACGGGCGGACGCGCTCGCGGGCCAGCGCCACATGCTCCGCGGTGACCTCGGTGGCGTCCAGCGACTCGCGCATGGCGGCCAGGGCCGACTCGCGCACCAGCGCGGCGCAGTCGGCGGCCGAGAACCGCTCCAGCGAGGCGGCCAGCGCCGGCAGGTCGACGTCGGCGGCCAGCGGCACCGACTTCGACGCCGCGCGCAGGATCTCCGCCCGCGCGTCGGCGTCCGGCGGCGGCACGAACACGAGCCGCTCGAGCCGGCCGGGGCGCAGCAGGGCCGGGTCGACCAGGTCGGGCCGGTTGGTGGCGCCGATGACGACGACGTTGCGCAGCGACTCGACGCCGTCGAGCTCGGTGAGCAGGGCGGCCACCACCCGGTCGGTGGTGCCGCCGTCCGTGGCCTGGCCGCGGGTCGGCGCGAGCGCGTCGACCTCGTCGAGGAAGACGAGCGTCGGCGCCGCTTCGCGGGCCCGGCGGAACAGCTCGCGCACGGCCCGCTCCGACTCGCCGACCCACTTCGACAGCAGCTCCGCGCCCTTGACCGAGAGCACGTTGGCCTTGCCGGTGCCCGCGATCGCCTTGACGAGGTAGGTCTTGCCGCAGCCGGGCGGGCCGTAGAGCAGCACGCCCCGCGGTGGCTCGATGCCCAGGCGGGAGAAGGCGTCGGGGTACGACAGCGGCCACAGGACCGACTCGGTGAGCGTCTGCTTGACCTCGGCCATGTCGCCGACGTCGTCGAGGGTGACCTTGGCCAGCTCGAGCGAGCTCTCCGCCATCGAGGTCGGCCGGACCACCTCGAGCGCGGCCTCGAAGTCGGCCATGAGCACCTGCGGTGCCTCGCCCTCGCGGCGGTGGCGCAGCGCCGCGCGGACCCCGGCCTCGCGGGCGAGCGCGGCGAGGTCGGCGGCGACGAAGCCGGGCGTGCGGCCGGCGACCTCGTCGAGGCGTACGTCCTCGGACAGCGGCATGCCGCGGGTGAGCACGGTGAGCTGCTCGCGGCGCAGTGCCGCGTCGGGCAGCGGCAGGGAGATCTCGTGCGCGAGCAACTCGGGGGAGTGCAGCGCCGGGTCGACCGACTCGGGGCGGCTCGTGGTGCACACCACCGCCTCGCCCTCGCGGATCAGCTCGGCCAGCAGCTGGCGGAACACCGTGGACAGCGGGCCCGGCTGGTCGCGCGGCGCGAGCGCGTCGACGTCGGAGATGAGCAGGATGGCCGGGCCGGGCGCGCGCATCTCGTCGGCGGCCTTGCGCAGCCGGGCCGCGGCGTCGTTGTTGGTCAGCGCGGCGATCTCCGGCGCCCACAGCGGCACCACCTGCGCCTCGACCTCGCCGGCGACCGCGTGCACGAGGGCGGACTTGCCCGAGCCGGCCGGGCCGGTGACGAGCACGCCGAGCGACACGGTGGTGCCGAGCTTGCTGAGCACCTCGGCGTGGTGGAAGCCGAGGTCCAGCAGCTCGATCAGCTGCTCTGCCTGTGCGCGCAGGCCCGGCAGGTCGTCCAGGGTCGGCGGCGGCACCGCGGGCGCGCTCGCCGCCGCACCGGGCCGGGAGACCGGCGGCACCGCGGCCGGCACGGACGATGCGGTGGCCATGACGCTGCCCGGCGCGTGCGTCGCCTGGCCGTGCTGCCAGCCGACGGTGGTGTCCATCGTCACCAGCGCGCCCGGGTCCGGGTCGGCGGCCACGACGCTGAGCAGGGCACTGGTCCAGGCGTAGCCGACGGTGTTGGACAGGCTGCGCCGGGCCGCCTCGACCAGGCCGCGGTCGACCATGTGTACCGCCGGAGCGGAGACCGACAGGGTGCCCAGCGACACGTCCTGCGGCAGCAGCGAGACGTTGTCGCCGACCGTGACGACCTTGCCCAGCAGCGCCAGGCGCAGCATCTCCGGCGACACGACCGCCATGATCTCGGCCGGGCCGGACAGCGTGACGGTCTGCGCGGCGACCAGCGGCGCCGCGGCCACGGTCACCTGGCCGCCGTCGCGTAGCCCCAGGTTGCCCAGCAGCAGGTCGTCGGCGTAGAGCAGGGCACGGCTGGCCCCCGGCTCCGCCACCGCCACGATACCCGCGGACGTGCGCCGGCCGGTGAGCGTGATCGGGTCGCCGGGGCGCAGGGCGAGCGCCGTGAGCACCTCCGGATGCAGGCGCACGACGCCGCGGCGGGCGTCGAGCGCGGCGGGGCGCAGGCTGGCAGTGAGCGTCAAGGTCGCCGACACGCAGTCGAGCGTAGCCGTTGCTGTGAAGGGCCTGAGTGGTTCGGCCTTCCGCCACATCGTGTGCGTACGGTTGGCCAATGCGACTTCGCCTGCCGAGCCTCAGCCGGCGCCAGATGATCTCCGGTGCCGTCGTGGTCGTGCTCGTCGCGGGGCTGGTCGGCTGGGCGGCGGCGCCCAAGCCGAAGAGCTTCCGCACCCTCGACCAGCTGGTCACGGTGCACACCGGACCGGACGACTCGGCCGCGGTCACCCTCGACACCACGCTCTACCTGCCCAAGTCCGCCGGCGCCGGGCACCCGGTGCCGGCGATCCTGCTGGCGCACGGCTTCGGCGGCACGAAGCAGAGCGTCCGCAGCGACGCCGAGCTCTTCGCCGAGCAGGGCTACGCCGTGCTCGCCTGGACCGCGCAGGGCTTCGGCCGCTCGACCGGCGAGATCCACGTCGACAGCCCCGACTGGGAGGTCAAGGACGCGCAGCGGCTCGTCGACTGGCTCGCGGCCCGCGACGACATCCGCAAGGACGGGGCCGACCCGCGGGTGGCCGCGGTCGGCGGCTCCTACGGCGGCGCGTTGTCGCTGCTGCTGGCCGCGCAGGACCCGCGCATCGACGCGATCGTGCCGATGATCACGTGGAACGATCTCGTCAACGTCTTCCTGCCGGGTGGCGTGTTCAAGAAGCAGTGGGCCGGGCAGTTCTTCGGCGCCTCCGACAACCCGGACAATCCGCAGTGCGGGCGGTTCGCCGCCGACATCTGCCGGGTGTACCTCAACATCGCCACCACCGGCAAGGCCACCCCCGCCGCCGAGGCGCTGCTGCGCAAGTCCTCGCCGTCACAGGTGCTCGACAAGATCAAGGCGCCGACGCTGCTGATCCAGGGCCAGGTCGACACGCTGTTCCCGCTGAGCGAGGGCGACGCCAACGCCCGCGGCATCGCCGCCAATGGCACCCCGGTGCGGGTCGCCTGGTTCACCGGCGGGCACGACGGCGGCACCGGGCCGCAGTCGGAGGTCGACCGGCTGCGGCTGCTCACCGGCCAGTGGCTCGACCACTACCTCAAGGGCAACGGCAAGGCGCCCGAGAACAGCTTCACCTACTCGCGCGTGTCCGGCCTCAACGCGCAGGGCCGCGGCCTGGTCACGGCCGCCTCCAAGACGGATACCTACCCGGGCCTGCGCGGCGACGGCACCTCGGTGGACCTGCGCGGGCCGGCCCAGCAGATCGCCAACCCGCCGGACGGCAACCCGGCGGCGATCTCCTCGCTGCCGATCGCGGGCCTGTCGAGCCTGCTCGGCGCCTCCGGCGCGGACGTGTCGCAGGAGATACCGGGCCAGCACGCCGACTTCTACTCCGCGCCGCTGCCCGCCTCGGTCGACGCCACCGGCGCGCCCGTCGTGCGCCTGCGCGCCGCGTCGCCGACCGGCGAGGCCACGCTGTTCGTCAAGCTCTACGACGTCCCGGCCAAGGGTGCGCCGTCGATCCCCGACGGGCTGATCGCCCCGCTGCACCTGACCGGGCTGCCGAAGGACATCGCCGACGCCCACCCGATCACCGTCACGCTGCCCGCCGTCGTGCACCGTTTCGAGGCTGGCAGCCGGGTGCGGGTCACGATCGCCACGGCGGACACCGCCTACTGGTCGCCGGCGGAGCCCGAGGTGTACAGCGTGGCCGTCGACGGCGCGATCACGCTGCCGGCCGTGGCCGGCACGCCGATCGCCAACCCGGACGTGATCTGGCGCTACGTGCTGGCCGGCCTCGTCGCCGCGATCGCGCTCGCGCTGCTCGTCGTGCTGCTGATCGCCCGGCGCCGCTCCCGGCGCATCGACCGCAGCATCGACGCCGACCTCGTCGACACGCCGCTGGTGGTGCGAGGGCTGCGCAAGGAGTACAAGAACTTCGTCGCGGTGTCGAAGGTGGACTTCACCGTCAACCGCGGCCAGGTGGTCGGCCTGCTGGGCCCCAACGGCGCCGGCAAGACGACGTCGCTGCGCGTGCTCATGGGCCTCACCCGGCCGACGTCGGGGGAGATCCTCGTCTTCGGGCACCGGCTGCTGCCCGGTTCGCCGGTGCTGTCGCGGGTCGGTGCGCTGGTGGAGGGGCCCGGCTTCCTGCCGCACCTCACCGGCGCGCAGAACCTCGAGCTGTACTGGCGGGCCACGGGCCGGCCGGAGGCGGACGCGCACTTCGAGGAGGCCTACGACATCGCCGGCCTCGGCTCGGCCGTGCACCGCCGGGTGAGCACCTACAGCCACGGCATGAAGCAGCGCCTCGCCATCGCGCAGGCCATGCTCGGCCTGCCGGAGCTGCTGGTGCTCGACGAGCCGACGGACGGGCTCGACCCGCCGCAGATCGCCGAGATGCGCAAGGTGCTGCGCCGCTACGCGACCGGCGGGCGGGCCGTGCTGGTCTCCAGCCACCTGCTGGCCGAGGTCGAGCAGACCTGCACCGATGTCGTGGTCATGCACCGCGGCGAGGTGGTGGCCGCAGGGCCGGTCGCGGACATCGTCGGCGACTCGCCGACGGTGCAGCTGGACGTCTCCGACGTCGCCGAGGCCGAGAAGGTGCTGCGGGATCTCGTCGGCGTGAGCTCGGTCGCCGCGGCGGACGGCCACCAGAGCAGTCTGGTCGTCAACGTCGACGGCACGCCGCGCGCCGAGGTGGTGGCGGCGCTCGTGCGCGCCGGGGTCGGTATCGACCGGGTCATGCCGCGCCGGCGGCTGGAGGACGCGTTCCTGTCGCTCGTCGGCGGGGACACCAAGGCGAGCGGAGAGCGGCCGTGACGACGACTACTACCGAAGTGATCGGGGGAGCGGTCGGGTACCGGCCCGGGGCGACCCTGTCGCTGTGGACGGAGATCCGCCGGCAGGCATCGCGCCGGCGCACGCAGCTGGCGCTGGGCTTCATGGTGCTGCTGCCGCTGATCATCCTCGTGGCCTTCCAGCTGGACAGCAACAGCAACGACGGTGGCGGCGGCCAGAACGGGGAGTTCTCCCGGCTGTCGGACCTGGCCACGTCCGGCGGGCCGAACTTCACCCTGTTCACCCTGCTGGTCTCGGCGGGCTTCCTGCTCGTCGTGGTCGTCGCGCTGTTCTGCGGCGACACCATCGCCAGCGAGGCGAGCTGGGGCAGCCTGCGCTACCTGTTGGCGATGCCGGTGCCGCGGGCCCGCCTGCTGGGCATCAAGCTGGCGGTCTCGCTGCTGTACAGCCTGCTGGCGATCCTCACGCTGGTGGTCACCGCGCTGGTGGCCGGGACGCTGCGCTACGGCTGGGCGCCGCTGAGCGCACCGATCGGCGGTGAGATCCCGGCCGGCACCAGCCTGGTGCGGCTGATGGAGATCGTGGCGTACCTCTGCGTGTCCCTGCTGGTCGTCGCCTCGCTCGCGTTCCTGCTGTCGGTGTCGACGGACGCGCCGCTGGGCGCCGTCGGCGGCGCGGTGCTGCTGCAGATCCTGTCGAACATCCTCGACCAGATCACCGCGCTGGGAAACCTGCGCAACGTGCTGCCGACGCACTACGCCGACGCCTGGCTGGGCCTGCTGTCCAGCCCGATGCAGACCGGCGACCTGGTCAAGGGCTGCGTGGCGGCGCTGGCGTACGCCACCGTGTTCTTCTCCCTTGCCTGGTGGCGTTTCCTGCGCAAGGACGTGGTCAGCTGACCGCCATTGGACGGGCCGCTACCGACCGGTAGGGTGCCCGTCCATGCGGATCTCCGCCCTCGGTGGCGCGTGCGTGTTGGTCGCGGGGCTCGCCGCCCTGGCGGCGGGCCTCTACTACGACCAGGCGCACCTCGTGCAGTGGACCCACTTCGCGCAGAGTTCCAACGTGACGCAGGGCCCGACCGAGGTGGAGACCGCCCGGATCTTCACGCTGCTGGGCGCGGTCGCGAGCGGATTCGCCGCCGCGATCGCGCTCGGCAGCACCGTCCTGGCCCGCCTGGGCGGGCGCACCGGCCAGTGGGTCCTGCGCCTGATCGCGGTCCTGCTGCTCGTCGTGATGCTGCTGATCTCCGTCGCGGTGATCGTGGGCTCGTTCACCGGCGAGGCCCCGGTCGCGATCATCGAGACCCCCTGGTGGCTGCTCACCGCCGAGTGGGCGGCCGTGGTCGTCGCCGTGCTGGGCGCCGGCACCACCACCGCGCAGCTGTGGCGGTTCGTCCCCGAGTCGTGAAGGTCCGGTGCGCGGGGCTCGTCCGGCTGCTCAGGCGGCCGGGTCCGGCCCGGAGTAGCCGGGCATCGTGAGCATCGGCGGGCGGTCGGGGTGCGAAACGGCCGTCACCCGCGGTACCACTGCGGAATCGTGCCGCTCGAACTGCGTCAGCGTCGGCCAGAGCGCGTGGCCGGGTGAGACGCGGGCGTTGATCGTGTGCACGATCGTCGCGGCCATCCGGCCCAGTGCCGCCGTGTCCTGATGGCCGTGCGTGCGCTGGCCCAGGTCGACCTGCGCGACCGCGTCCAGCCCGTGCGCGCGGAACGTGTCGATGAGCAGGCCGGTCTCCACGCCGTAGCCGGCCGCGAACGGCAGCGACTCGAGCAGCGTGCGGCGGGCCGCGTACTCACCGGCCAGCGGCTGCACCACGCCCGCGAGCTGCGGGAAGTGGGCGTTGAGCAGCGGGCGGGCGGCCAGCTCCGTGACCCGGCCGCCGCCGGCGGCGGAGACGTCCAGCAGCGGGCGGTCGTAGAAGGCCTTGACCATGAGCGTGGCCGGGTCGGCGAAGAGCGGGCCGAGCAGGCCGGTCACGAAGTGCGGGCGGAAGTCGGTGAGGTCGGCGTCGACGTACACCAGGATGTCGCCCTTGGTGATCGCGAGCGCCTTCCACAGCACCTCGCCCTTGCCCGGCCGGGAGCCCGCGCCCGGCAGGATGTCGTCGCGGTGGTGCACGGTGGCGCCGGCCGCCGCGGCGACCTCCGCGGTGCGGTCGACCGAGCCGGAGTCGACGACGATGAGCTCGTCGACGAGCGGGCCGAGGGTGCGCACGCCGGTGACGATCTCGCCCACCGTCGGCTCCTCGTCGAGCGCCGGCAGGACCACGCTCACCCGCGTGTCGCCCTTGGCCTCGAGCAACTCCTCGGCGGGCCAGTCCGGCCAGCGGGACGTGCGCCGTGCGAACCACTCGGCCGCGATCGGGTGCATGGGTGAAACGCTAGCCGCGTCCAGGTCGTGAGATGACTCATACCCGGCCGCGGGTGGCGCCCCTTACACTCAACAGAAGCGCACAACCACAACTGAATACCTCATCCAGAGGGGCAGAGGGACACGGCCCGATGAAGCCCCGGCAACCCCTGCGAGAGCGTCTCGAAGACGAGGCCCGCCCGCGGTAGGTGCCAAATCCGTCCCGGCGCACGCCCGTGTGCCTTGGGAAAGATGAGAGGAAGGCCTCGCCATGACCTCGACGCTCGGTGTCTTCACCGACTCGCCCGCTCGCAACCTCGTCTGCCGCGGCTGCGGTGCCACCTTTCCGCTCGCGGCGCAGCACGCCTGTTACGAGTGTTTCGGCCCGCTCGAGGTCGGCTACGACGCCGAGGCGCTGGCGCGGGTGACCCGGCAGCAGATCGAGGCCGGTCCGCAGAACATCTGGCGGTATGCGCCGCTGCTGCCCGTCGGCGTCGACCCGGCCACCCGCGTCACCCTGGACCCGGGGCTGACCCCGCTGGTGAAGGCCGACGGTCTGGGCAAGGAGCTCGGGTTCACCGCGCCGCTGTACGTCAAGGACGACTCGGCCAACCCGACGCACTCGTTCAAGGACCGGGTCGTCTCCGTGGCGCTGACCGCGGCCAAGGCACTGGGCTTCACGCGGTACTCCTGCGCCTCCACCGGCAACCTCGCCAACTCCGTCGCCGCGCACGCGGCCCG
The DNA here is from genome assembly GCF_039537565.1 of Dactylosporangium darangshiense. NCBI lineage: Bacteria > Bacillati > Actinomycetota > Actinomycetes > Micromonosporales > Micromonosporaceae > Dactylosporangium > Dactylosporangium darangshiense. The sequence continues at coordinate 5,391 of NZ_BAABAT010000033.1, read as the reverse complement.
CGCCGGCGTCCCGTCGACCGTGTTCATCCCGGCCGACCTGGAGCCCGGCAAGGTCGTCATGACGGCGGTGTACGGCGGCGAGGTCGTGGCCATCGAGGGCTCCTACGACGAGGTCAACCGGCTGTGCTCCGAGCTCACCGAGACCGACGAGTTCGAGGACACCGCGTTCGTCAACGTCAACGTCCGGCCGTTCTACGCCGAGGGCTCCAAGACGCTCGGGTACGAGGTCGCCGAGCAGCTCGGCTGGCGCATCCCGGCTCAGGTGGTCATCCCGATGGCCAGCGGCGAGCTGCTGACCAAGATCGACAAGGCGTTCGTGGAGCTGGTCGAGATCGGCCTGGTGCCGCCGAGCGAGTGGAAGGTCTTCGGCGCCCAGTCCGCGGGCTGCAACCCGATCGCGAAGGCGCTGCACGACGGCACCGACGAGATCACCCCCGTCAAGCCGACCGGCATCGCGAAGTCGCTGAACATCGGCGACCCGGCCGCGGGTGTCTACGCGCTCGAGTCGGTGCGGCGCACCGGCGGCTGGATGGAGTACGTGGACGACGACGAGATCCGCGCCGGCATCCAGCTGCTGGCCCGCACCGCCGGCGTGTTCGCCGAGACGGCCGGCGGGGTCACCACCGCCGTGCTCAAGAAGCTCGTCGAGTCCGGCAAGCTCGACCCCAACGCCGAGACGGTCATCTTCAACACCGGCGACGGCCTCAAAACCCTCGATGCGGTCGCCGAACTAGTCGGTCCGACGCACCGTGTCAAGCCCTCGTTGAAGTCTGCTCGCGAGGCCGGCCTGCTCGGATGATTTTTTTGAGTCCGATCATTACCGAGCGTTCAGATTGAGAGAGCGCTTCCAGACTTGGGCGAGGAACGGATCGTCCGATTGGTGGAGATGATCGCCACTGAGCGTGATCGCCGGGCCGCCGTGCGCTGTGTGACGGACTTGACGACCAAGTTCCCGGGGTTCAGGATGCTCCGTGCGGGAGGACGTGTCGCCGCGAGGCCAGGACCCTGGTTCAGGCCCGCGACCACAACACCGGAGGTGTTGGCGAGCGTCCTCTCGACCAATTTCCGGGTTAAATGCATTGCTGGCTGACGGGTGGCCGGGCCACGCTGGCGGACATGGCCCTACCCACGCTCGCGATCGCCGAGGTGCGCGCCGATGACCCGGCAGCGATCGACGCCGCGTACGACGTCGTCGAGGCGTCGCAGCACGCCGACGTGCCCGACCTGCCGCCCGAATGCCGCTACCACCACCGGATGACGTTCGCGGTGCCGCCGCCGGCCCTGCGGCGGCACGTGTACCTCGCGCTGGACGGCGACACACCGGCCGGCTCACTCCAGCTCGACCTGCCCCGGCTGGACAACCTGGACAAGGCGTTCATGGAGGTCAGCGTCGCGCCCGGGTACCGGCGCCGGGGCGTCGGCCGGGCGCTGGTCCGCCACGCCGCCGCCGTGGCCCGCGACGCGGGCCGCACCGGCGTCCTCGGCTTCAGCGCGGCGCTGCCCGCACCGACCGGCTTCGCCGCCTCGTTCGGCCTGACCGACGGCCTCGTCGACGCCCGGCGGCGGTTGCTCGTCGCCGACGTCGACGAGGGCGAGCTGGACCGGCTCTACGCCGACGGCCTGGAGCGCGCGGCCGGCTACCGGATGCTGCAGTGGGGCAACGAGCTGCCGGAGGAGCACATCGACGACATCGCGGCGCTGGACAGCTCGTTCGTCGCCGAGTCGCCGATGGGCGACCTGGAGTTCGAGCCGGAGAAGGTCGACGCCGAGCGCCTGCGGCGGCAGTACGCGGCGCTCACGGCGTGGGGCGTTCGGCGGTACGAGACCGGCCTGGTGCACGAGGAGTCCGGGCGGCTCGTCGCGTGGACCGCGATGCGGGTGACGAAGACCGTGGGCTGGCACGCCTGGCAGATGATCACCCTGGTACACCCCGAGCACCGCGGCCACCGGCTGGGCGTCGTGGCCAAGGTGGCCAACCTGCGGGCGCTGCTGGCCGCCGAGCCCGCGGTGACGACCATCGACACCTTCAACGCGGCGTCGAACTCGTTCATGATCGCGATCAACGAGGCGATGGGCTTCCGGCTGCGCGAGCTGTGGTCCAACTGGCAGGGCCCGCTCCCGGCGTAGCTCGCCCGTCCGGGGTAACCGGGGTTGCCCGGCCGCGGGAACTCGTCAGATCGGCGGCGGGCCCGCCCGGCGGTGGCAGGATGGCGCCATGGAGAACTCACACCCCATGTTCACCAGCCACGCCGACACGCTGGAGCGGGCGCTGACCGCGATCGCCGAGCGTGCGTACTGGTCCAACTACCCGGAGTCACCGAGCCCGCGCATCTACGGCGAGCACGCCGCGGCCGAGGGCGAGGCCGCCTTCCGCGCCTACCTGGGCGCCGACTTCCCACTCAAGGAGCAGCCCGGCATCACCGACTGGGTCGCCACCGAGAGCTCGCCCTTCGGGATCGGGCTCGACGTGCGGTACCCTCATCTGGATCTTGATCTTGCTCTGCCCGCCCTCGCCGAGGGCATGGCCACGTGGCGTGCGGCCGGACCGCAGGCCCGCGCCGGCGTGTGCCTGGAGATCCTCGCGCGCCTGCACCGGGCCTCGTTCGAACTCGCCAACGCCGTGCACGCGACCACCGGCCAGGCGTTCGTGATGGCGTTCCAGGCCGGCGCGCCGCACGCGTTCGACCGCGCGCTCGAGGCGGTCGCCTACGCCTACCGCGAGATGACCCGCACCCCGGCGACGGCGGACTGGGAGAAGCCGGCCGGCAAGGGCCAGACGCTGCACATGTCCAAGACCTTCCACGTGGTACCGCGGGGCGTCGCCCTGGTCGTCGGCTGCAACACGTTCCCGACCTGGAACTCCTACCCCGGCTTCTTCGCGTCCCTGGTGACGGGCAACGCCGTGATCGTCAAGCCGCACCCGCGCGCGGTCCTGCCGCTGGCGATCACCGTGAAGATCGCCCGCGAGACGCTCGCCGACGCCGGCTTCGACCCCAACCTCGTGCTGCTGGCCGCCGAGGCGCCCGGCGAGGGGCTGGCCAAGACGCTCGCGCTGCGCCCCGAGGTGCGCATCATCGACTTCACCGGCTCGACCGAGTTCGGCGACTGGCTGGAGGCCAACGCCCGGCAGGCCGTCGTGTACACCGAGAAGGCCGGCGTCAACACCGTCGTGGTCGACTCCACCGACGACTTTGCCGGAATGTGCCGCAACATCGGATTCTCACTGGTGCTGTACTCCGGGCAAATGTGCACGACTCCGCAGAACATTCTCGTCCCGGCCGGCGGCATCGCCACCAACGAGGGCCACAAGAGCCTCGACCAGGTCGCACAGGGCATCGCGGACGCCGTCGGGCGGCTCACGGCCGACGCAGCAAAGGGCGTCGAACTCACCGGCGCCATCGTCAACGACGGCGTGTTGGAACGGCTCCGGAAAGCGGCCGGAGTTGGCGAGCCGGTGCTCGAATCCTCAGACGTTTCTCATCCCGCATATGCCGGCGCTACGGTGCGTACTCCACTCATCCGCAAACTCGGCGCGGCCGACGAGCAGACCTATGGCACGGAGTGGTTCGGCCCCATTTCCTTCGTTGTTGGAACCGATTCCACGCCGGGGAGTTTGCGGATCTTCGCCGACACCGTCGGCAAGAAGGGTGCATTGACCGCTTCGGTGTATTCGACTTCGCCGGACGTCCTCGACGCGATGGAAGAGGCCGCGCTGCTTGCCGGTGTGCATTTGTCAGTCAACCTTACCGGCGGCGTCTTCGTGAACCAGTCGGCGGCGTTTTCCGACTTCCACGCCAGTGGCGCCAATCCGGCGGCCAATGCGGCGCTGACCGACGGTGCTTACGTCGCGGGCCGCTTCCGGGTCGTGCAGTCGCGCCGTCACGTGTAGCTCGAGGAGGTTACTAACACGTAGTCGCCGGGCGATGTTTGACTCTGCAAGGAAAAGTGCGGAGAAGGCATGCTCGGCGACCTTTTCGAACTGCTTGATTCGTGACCTTGCTGTCCGATTTGGGCCTGTCGTGGCTCGGGTTACCTCGTGTACCGTGCGGTTCGGTCATCGTTCCTACGCCTGCACCACCCCCGGAGCCGGCGGCCATGATCGACGGCCCGGTGCTGGTCCCCACAACCAGCCGAGTGAAGCAGCAGGACCGAAGTAGAGGAAGTGCACCGTGGCACAGGGCACCGTCAAGTGGTTCAACAGCGAGAAGGGCTATGGCTTCATCGCGGTCGACGGGGGGCAGGACGTGTTCGTCCACTTCTCCGCGATTCAGATGGACGGCTACAAGTCGCTGGAAGACGGACAGCGCGTCGAGTTCGAGATCGCGCAGGGTCAGAAGGGGCCGCAGGCCGAAGGGGTTCGCTTGCTTGCCTGACCCGAACGTCGTTTCTCCACCCCCGCCGGGGCACCGTCCTCATTGATGAGGAACGGTGCCCTGCGTCGTTTTACGCGGCATTTGCGGGGCACTTTTTCGCTTTGGGTCGTTTTGCGGCGATGTCCCGGTAGCGTTGATCATGGTGGTGAGGTGCTGGTTGCCACCTCGCCTGTCACCCCGGCTTTGCTTGCACTCGACCAGCCAGAGTGCTAAACAAGGACTTGGCACTCGCAACAGGTGAGTGCCAATGGTCGGGGCGGTGCAGTCCTCCCGGTGGGCAACCACCGCGAGGCTGGTCGTCGCGGGCTCATCCGGCCCGACCGCCCGGGGATCCCGCTGGGTCCTCGAAGGTGCGAAAGCAGGCGGTGAGCCGCAGGCCCCACGTGGGTCGAGGCGAATCGTGAGTGTCCAGGAGGACAACGCCGAATGGCCAAGATTATCGCGTTCGACGAAGAGGCGCGCCGGGGTCTCGAGCGGGGCATGAACACCCTCGCCGACGCCGTCAAGGTGACGCTGGGCCCCAAGGGCCGCAACGTCGTCCTCGAGAAGAAGTGGGGCGCGCCCACCATCACCAACGATGGTGTGAGCATCGCCAAGGAGATCGAGCTCGAGGACCCGTACGAGAAGATCGGCGCCGAGCTGGTCAAGGAAGTTGCCAAGAAGACCGACGACGTCGCCGGTGACGGCACGACGACGGCGACCGTGCTGGCGCAGGCGCTGGTCCGCGAGGGCCTGCGCAACGTTGCCGCCGGTGCCAACCCGATGGCCCTGAAGCGCGGCATCGAGGCGGCGGTCTCCTCCGTCGCCGACGAGCTGGCCAACCTGGCCAAGGACGTGGAGACCAAGGAGCAGATCGCCTCCACCGCCTCCATCTCCGCGGGCGACTCCACGGTCGGCGAGATCATCGCCGAGGCCATGGACAAGGTCGGCAAGGAAGGCGTCATCACCGTCGAGGAGAGCAACACCTTCGGCCTCGAGCTCGAGCTCACCGAGGGCATGCGCTTCGACAAGGGCTACA
>NZ_BAABAT010000032.1:0-123998 GCF_039537565.1 Dactylosporangium darangshiense | reverse complement strand
CCAGCGTGACCTGATCAGGACGCACCACCACCGACGTCATGACCCGCGATCCAAACCGCCATCGCTGTCAATGTCACCCCACCACGCCGAACAACCACCAAGATCAAACTAGGCTACGTGGCATTGCCCCCAGGCGCGTTGCCGCGCATGCTCCCGCCGGAACTCCTCCTGCGCCGGAGAATACCGCCGCGACTTGGTCCGATCACGCATGGCAGCCAATTCCGCACTCGTAAACAACTGCAACTGCCGCACACAACAATTGTCCCAGCCCCCGCCCGAAACCACCGCCCCGAACTCGACGGATCATTTCAAATAGCGCATCCACTCAAGGTGAAGCCGCGAACGATGACACGGATACCAACCTTGCCGCCGACGGCCTGGACCACCGACTGATGACCCGCACGGGTTCGGCGGCGGCAGACGGCCTGGAGGAATCACCGTGGGCAGGGTAGGACCTGGACCACTGTGCCCCGTTGAAAAGGGCAGGCCAAAGGCGCCCGCCACCATCGGCCGAGCGTCGTTTGTCAGGGACCGCGAGAAGCACGAGCTCGCCGTGTGTCGCGGCGTCGCGGAGGGTGGCTCCGCCGGAGGCGGGGTTGCGGCCGCCGACGAGGACGTCGTGACCGGCCCGCCGCCAGACGCCGCCGAGGGTTGCGGCCATGTTTCCGGTACCGAGAATGCCGATGCGCATGACGATCGAGGCTAGGCGGCCCGATGCACACCGGACGGTGTCCATCGGGCGGGCACAATCGGGGTGTGGAAGACGAGTTCACCGCGGATTGCCAGGCCCGAGTCGCGTTCGAGGTCCTGGCGAACCTCTGGGACAGCGTGGTGGTGTTCACCCTGGGCGCCTACGGCCCGATGCGCCCGCACCCGCTCACGGCCCGCATCGGCGGCATCGCGCCGAAGGTCCTCAACGACGCGCTGCGGCGGCTGGAGTACCACGGCCTGGTCCACCGGCGCGCGTACGGCGAGGCACCCCCGCGCGTCGACTACGCGCTCACCGAGGCCGGCACCGCGCTCCTGGAGCCGATGCGCGCGATGGGCCAGTGGGCATTGCGCTACGGCGACGCCGTCCTCGACGCGCAGGAGCGCTTCACCAGCCAGCGCGCTCATCGAGCGTCCTGAGCAGCGGGTCCGCCGGCGCGGTGCTCGACGCGATCGACAAACCGTCCGTCAACTCAGGACGAGCCCTTCGCCGCCTCCAGATCGGCCCGGGTCAGCAGCGACCGCAACGCGATCCCCTCGGCCGCCAGCGCCTCGGCCCCGCCCTCCTGCCGATCGATGACACACAACGCATCGCTGATCCGCGCACCGAGCTCCCGCAACTGCCCGGCCGAGATCACCACCTGCCCGCCGGACGTGACGACGTCCTCGACCACCAGCACACGCCGCCCGGCCACCTCGGCGCCCTCGGCCAGCCGGCGCGTCCCGTAGGGTTTCGCGGCCTTCCGGACGAAGGCGCACGGAAGCCGCGCATGGCGGGCCAGCGCGGTCACCACCGCGATGCCGCCCATCTCCAGGCCGGCCAGCACCTCGGTGCCGTCCGGCACCAGTGCGGCCAGTCCCGCCGCGACCTCGTCGAGCAGCGCCGGGTCCGCCTCGAACAGGTACTTGTCGAAGTACTCCGTGGCCACCCGGCCCGAACGCAGTTCGAACTGCCCGGTCAGATGGCTCGCGCCGTAGATCCTCGCCGCGAGGGTCGCGTCTGTCATGATGCATGACCCTACGCGGGAGGTCAGTCGACGAAGGGCAAACCCGGTTCATACCGGGTCATGTGGTCCGGGCAGATCCACAGGTACTCGCCGGTCGGTCGGAACGACAGGTCGAAGCGCTCCATGAGCCGCAGCAGGTGCGGGCGCAGCCGGCGCGGCTCGGCGGGCCAGATCTCGGCGAGCCGGGCGTGGTCGAGCACGCCGCGGGCCTCGCGCGTGCGCCGGTCGTCGATGACCTTGCCGATGGTCTTCGAGAGCCATTCGGGGTCGAGGATGACGACGTCGTCGTGCTGCACGATCTGCCCGAGGTGGTGCATCCGTTCCGCGAGCATGTCCGTGTCGGCCTCGCCGAGGCCGTGCCGGGCGCAGACGGCGGCGAACTCGTGAAAGGCGATGTGCGGCTCGTCGCGGGCCCGGCCGAGCACCGCGTCCCGCGCGGCGAGCCACGACCTGGGGAGGGTGAGATCCTCGTGGTGGACGGCCGCCGCGTGCCGGGCGATCGCGGCGCGCAGGTCGGCGATGCCGGTGCCGGTGGCGTTGTCCACGGCGTACCCACTGCAGGGCCTCGGCGAGATTGCGGGTCTCCGCCTCCTCACGGCGGCGCTTGTCCTCGTCGGCGTGGTCCTGCGCGTCGCGCATCATCCGCTCGATGTCGTCCTTCGGCAGCGCCGAGCCGCCGGTGATCGTCATCGACTGCTCCCTGCCCGAGCCCAGATCCTGCGCGAGGACCAGCACGATGCCGTTGGCGTCGATGTCGAAGGTGACCTCGATCTGCGGGACGCCACGCGGCGCCGGCGAGATGCCGGTCAGCTCGAAGGTGCCGAGGCGCTTGTTGTACAACGCAATCTCCCGCTCGCCCTCGAACACGTCGACGACGAACGAGGACTGGTTGTCCTCGTAGGTGCTGAACACCTCGGAGCGCTTGGTCGGGATGGTCGTGTTGCGCTCGACCAGCTTGTGCATGATGCCGCCCTTGGTCTCGATGCCCAGCGACAGCGGGGTGACATCGAGGACCAGGACGTCGGCGGACAGCTCGATCTTGGCCTTCTCGGCCGCCTCACGCAGCCGCTGCATCGCCATCCTGCCGGCGGACAGGTCGACGCCCCGCTCGCCGCGGAACGTCTTCACCAGGTGATCGACGATGCGCTCGTCCCAGTCGTCGCCGCCGAGGCGGTTGTCGCCGGAGGTCGACTTGACCTCCACCACGCCGAAGGCCGGCGAGTGCCGCTCGTCGCCCGAGGCGCGCGGCCCCGGGCGACGAGCGGACTCGAGCGGTTACAGGGTGGTCAGGTCGAACTGTTCCCAGGGGCCGATCGCGTCGCGGTTGGCGATCAGCGGGGCCGCGCCGCCGTTCTCAGCGGTCACGTACTTGCTGTTCACCGTGGCCTGGAAGGAGACCGAGCCGTCCGCGTTGTTGATGCGGCGGAAGGTTTCCCAGCTGCCGGCCGACGCGCGGTTGGCGATCAGGGACTGCGCGCCGGCGTTCTCGGCGCACACGTACTGGTTGTTCACCTGGGCCCGGATGGCGACGTTGCCGCCGCCCAGGTCGACCAGCGTGAACCGCTCGGCGGCGCCGATCGTGCTGGCGCTGGCGATCAGCGGTGACGTGCCGTTGTTCGGGGCCGAGACGTAGAGGTTGTTGGCCCGGGAACGCAGGGCGACGCCGCCGGTGCCGCCGGTTGTGGTGATGCGCACGGAGGAGATGGCGTCGTTGCCGCCGGTGGTGGACAGGTTCGGAGTGTCGGCGTTGAACGTCCACGACGGGCCGGCGAAGCCGCTGTCGCCGTAGGCGGTCACGCTGTAGCCGGAGGGGACGCGGATCGAGGAGACGCTGTCGTTGGCGATGCCGGCCGACTGCAGCTGCGACAGGTCGTAGTTGCCGGTGCCCAGCTGCACCGCGGTGCCGCCGTAGTTGATGTCGGAGTAGAACGTCGGGCCGTTGCCGGGCGGGGTCGAGCCGCCGCCGAGGCCGAGGGTCGACGCGGTGCCGGACAGGGACTTCACGCCGTTGTTCTGGGTGCCGGTCAGCGTGGTCGCCGAGTACGAGGACAGGAGCTTCGCGGTGCGCTCGACCACGTAGTTCGTGTTGGCCGCCGTCGCGAAGGTGATCTCCGCCGCGCTCGACGTCTGCAGGATGGCGTTGTCCGACGTGCGGCGGACCTGGACCTGCTGGGTGCCCCACGGGTTGACCACGCGGGCCTGCTTGCCGTAGAGGCTGCGCAGGCCGACGTACTTGATCTCGCCGCCCTCGCGCTCCGAGGACACGAGGAAGCCGTCCTTGGCCAGGAGGGTGAACTTGCCGACGAAGCCGCCGATCGACGGGGCCGCGGGGAAGACGCGGATCTTGTCGTTGTAGCTCTGCATCAACGACTCGTTCATGGCGACGAGGTGGATGCCGAGGTACTCGAACACGCCGTTGGTGTTGTTGGTCATGCCGTTGGGGTAGTTCTGGTACCGCTGCAGCATGAGCTTCATGCCGTTGTACGCCTGGTCGCCCAGGCCCAGCCGTGCGGCCTGCGCGGCGTCGTTCGCCCACACGTTGCTGTACGGGTTGGGGCGGTTGTTCCAGCTGTTGAGCGCGGTCTGGTAGTCGCCCGCGCCGATGCCGGTGCGGTCATACGGCCAGATCAGCTCCGACGTCACGTTCTCGCCGTTGCGCTGCTGTGCCGGTGCCGGCGGGTCGTGCGGCAGCCAGGCGCCGTTGGACACCTGGTACGGGTGCAGGCGGTTGAGCAGGTCCTGCCACTGCGTGCGCAGGGTGCTGTCGACGTTCAGGTCGGTGGAGACCTGGATGGCGATCGGGGCGAGCAGGCGGACCGCCGCGAGGTCGGTGATCGCGTTGCGGACGTCCCAGTACGTCTCGTGCGCGTTGGAGTTGGGCATCACCCACTCGTTGTTCTGCAGCTGGAAACGGTTCTGGTAGAAGCGCAGCACGTCGCGCATGAACGGGTAGACGGTGTTGGACAGGTAGGCGGCGTCGTTGGTGTACCGGTACTGCAGGTACATGTTGTAGGCGGCCTCGGTGCCCGTCGAGTAGATGTCGTTGACGTAGTCGCTGTTGATGGTGCCGCGGGCGTTGCCGTCCCAGCCCATCGTCTCCGGCACCCACAGCGCGTTGCCGACGCCGTAGCGCGTCTGCGTATAGGACGTCATGGCGGCCTGGTTGCGGCTGTAGAGCTTGTTGAACGTCGCCATCACGTCCGTATGGTTGGACGCGAGGAACGAGTTGTAGACGTCGCGCTGGTTCCAGTACCAGTATCCGTTGCTCCACTTCGTGTTGTCCTGCGTCGCGCGGAAGACGCCGTTGATGAAGTGGTACGGGTAGTTGCCGTACGCCCCGGCGGCGATCATGTACGTCGCGAGGTAGTACGCGTTCTCCATGTAGTCGGCGTCGCCGCCGCCGTTGGAGTACTGCACGAACGACTTGCCCCAGAAGTCGTGCCACCAGTTCTTGTAGTTGTTGAACGTGGTCGCGTAGCCGGTGGACTTCACCGAGGAGAGCTGGCTGCGGGCCGCCGCGACCGAGTCACGGTTCGCGGCGTTGATCCGCGACGCGGCCGTGAACCAGATCGTGTAGCTCGACGTCGGGGTGATGTTCAGGCGCACCTGCGTACCGTTGACGGTCGACGACGTGTAGGACGCGCCCTCGACCGTCGCCGCCAGGGTGTAGCCGAAGCCGTTGGGGTCGGCCTGGCCGCGCGAGATGCCGATGCCGGTGGAGTCGGCGAACGTCGAGGCGGTCTTCCAGGTGGTCAGGTTGGGCACGTCGGCGGAGTTGGTGACCGCGTTGAGGTCCCACAGGCTCAGGTCGAGGCTGATGTTCGACAGGCCGGTGCGCGAGTCGTCCACGTGGATGCCCATGACCTCGGAGTTGGGCGAGCCCATGATGGTGACCGTGCGGTTGCTGTCGTACTTCGTGGTGAGGGTGCCGTCGTACAGCGACAGCCGCTGCTGGAACGTCGTGTACCCGGAGTTCAGCGCGGGCGTGGTGTTCAGGGTGACGTTGCCGGCCGCGTACGCCGACTGCTCCGACAGGTCGACGCCGGAGACCTGCATGGTCATCTGGTTGGCGTTCCAGACCATGGCCCCGGTGCGCCCGTTGCCGACGGTGAGGCCGTAGAGCGGGTTGGTGTTCGGCGAGTTGTAGACGATGTCGTGCTTGGCGAGGTACGAGCCGTAGTTCACGTTCAGCGTGCCGGTGCTCGAGTTGAACGCCGCATCGGTCGTCGAGGCGCTGGCGGGCGCGGACTGGACGACCGTGTACAGCAGCAGGCCGGCGAGTGTGGCGGCGACGGCGGCGGGCGCAAAGGCCCTCCGCCAGGGGATGGGAGACATCGCTTCTCCTTGTTCGGGCTAGTGAGACCGATCGCGCTGGCGTCCATCCGGGTCTCGCCGAAGACCCGTGTGCCGCGCATCCCCGCGCCGCCCGGAACCGCTATTCATCGGATGTTCGTTTGCCCAACTGCCGATGCCGGCGGCGAGGTGTGCGGCCTCGCAGCCGCGGGTCCCTGGCGGGGGATGCGGTTCGCACAGATGCGAAACATAGGATGAATCTGATGTGATGTCAATAACAGCGCCGCCGAGACGGGCATTCGCCGGGGACGTAGGTTCGAACCATGGGATCTTTGGAAGGAACAGTCGCACTGGTCACCGGGGCGTCCAGCGGCATCGGCGAGGCGGCCGCGCTCGCCCTGGCCGAGCGCGGGGCCGCCGTGGCCCTTGCCGCGCGGCGCACCCACCGGCTCGAGGGCCTGGCCAAGCGGATCGAGGACGGCGGCGGCCGGGCCCTGGTGATCGTCGCCGATGTGACCGACCGGGCGCAGGCCGACGACGTGGTCGCCCGCACCGTCGCCGGGCTCGGCCGGCTCGACACGCTCGTCAACAACGCCGGGGTGATGCTGCTCGGTCCCGTCGTCGGCGCGCCGGTCGACGAGTGGGAGCGGATGGTCTCGATCAACGTCATGGGGCTGCTGTACTGCGCCCGCGCCGCCCTGCCACACCTGCTGCAGGCCGCCGAGTCGGGCCCGCGCAACGTCGCCGACATGGTGAACATCAGCTCCGTCGCCGGGCGCGTGGCGCGTGGCGGCAGCGCGGTGTACAACGCCACGAAACACGCCGTCGGCGCCTTCAGCGAGGCGCTGCGCCAGGAGATCACCGGCCGGTTCGTGCGGGTGTCGCTCGTCGAGCCGGGCGCCACCGAGACCGAGCTCGCCACGCACAACCGGCCCGAGGTCCTCGACACGATCAAGGCCCGCTTCGAGGGCGTCGAGCGGCTGCGGGCCGAGGACATCGCCGACACGATCGCCTACATCGTCACCCGGCCGCGGTACGTCGCCGTCAACGAGATGCTCATCCGGCCCACCCAGCAGCAGGGCTGAACACGCCTGTCACATCCGGGGCACCGGCGGTGCTGCAAGGGTGTGCTGGATGAAGTGCGGAAGGGCGCGGTGGCCGTGCGGCCGGACCTCGAACAGGTCTTCCGCGCCGCGTACCCGCAGGTGGTGGCCGTCGCCGCCCGGGTGCTCGGCCCCCGCGACCACGCCGAGGACGTGGCGCAGGAGGTCTTCTCGACCTTCAGCCGGTCCTCGGCGCCGGCGCCGAAGCCGGAGCGGCGTCGCCGATCAGCCCGCGTTGACACCGGTCGGCTAGGTGCCGAGCAGCTCCCGCTCGGCCATGAACGCGCGCAGCGTCTCGGCGTCCTCGTCGGACATCAGCCCGCGCGGGATCACGGTGGCCGGCATGCGCCCGACGTACACGATCCAGAACTCGGGCGTGTCGACCACCCGCGAGACGCCCTCCCAGGCGATGCCGCCGGACTCCGAGCCGCTGCGCATCATGATGTTGTCGTCGGTGATGTCGTAGTCGCCCTCGACGGCGTAGTCGCCGGAGCGGCGCCGGGCCTTGTACCGCACGAACGGCGCGTAGAGCATCGACAGCACCCCGCCGACGACGAGCGCGGTGCTCAGCGACGAGAACTTGTCACCCCACTCGGTCACCCGCGCCAGCGCGAGCCCGACCACGCCGAGACCGACCAGCCAGGCGCCGATCACGGTGTACCGACGAAGCCTGACGCCGCTGAGCACGGCCGCAACGCGTCCCGGGTAGGCCGGATCGGCCGGCACGTCGAAATGAATGTGCACGCCAGCACAATATGCTTGCCCCGTGGATCGTTCGGCCTGGGACGAGATTCCGGCGGCCTGCTGATCGACCACGGCTGGCCAGCGACCCGGCGCGGGTGTGGCAGGATGGTGGCGTGACGCCGACTTCAAGGATCGATGCCTCGTAGGAGGCCGGGCGCTGTTCGCGTCCCTCAGGTTCGTGCCGATATTCGTGGAGCGGTGAGCTCGGCCCAGGGGTTCAGCCGAGGGGCACTGACCGCCATCCAGATCGCGGAAGCCCGTCATCTGTGGCCCGGCTGCGTTCGCCAGGGGCTTGACGCGCTTCGACGTTTCCTGCGCCGGCCGGGGCGGTGGTTGTACATCCCCTGGGCGGACTGCCCGTGCTGCGACCCGGTCTATGCCCGCGATGAGCTGGAGAACGCGCTGCGCAGGTTGCCGGCCCACGCTCGTGCCGAGTTGCGTCGAGCCGTCGCCCCGCTCGATGAGGAGTTCCGGCGGCGCACGCTCCCGGACCCCAACGCAAGGTTCATCAGCGACTGGCATGCCGCTGCCTGGTGGCGTCAGCGGCTGCGCGAGTGAGCTGATGGCCGCGTTCTACCGCGGCGCGGTCTGGTCGGCCCGCCTGGGCCACCCCAGCGGCGAGCGAGACCGTGCTCGCCGAGGCCGGCGACGCCCTGCCTGGCTTCGTCCACGTCGTCTTCGACGACGACGCGCGGTGGCCTCAACGGCACCCCACCGCAACGTGTGAGAGCTTGTCGGGATTGAGCACGCCGTAGATGGCGTGGATGCGCCCGGCACGGACGTCGAAGGCGACCAGCTGCCGCTGGCCGCCGATCACGGTCCAGATCGCCGGCTCGCCGTTGGCCTCGGTCAGGTCCGCCCGGGTCAGCGGGTAGCGCGACATCAGCCCCGCCACGAACGCCAGGACGTTGTCGCGGCCGATGACCGGGTGCAGGGCGGCGCGGACCTTGCCGCCGCCGTCGTTGTAGGCGACCACGTCCTCGCTGAGCAGGTCGGTCAGCGAGGCCAGGTCGCCGCCGCGCGCGGCGTCGAGGAAGCGGGCGAGCAGCTCCCGGTGCTCGGCCGGCGACGGGGCGAACCGCGTGTCGCGGCCCTCGGCCAGGCGGTGCGCCGCGCGGTGGTGCAGCTGCCGGCACGTCCCGGCCGGGCTGCCGACGATCCGCGCGATCTCGTCGTACGGCAGGTCGAACGCCTCGCGCAGCACGAACACCGCGCGCTCCGGCGGGGTGAGCAGCTCCATCAGGTGCAGCGTCGCGTACGACAGGGTGTCGCGCAGCTCGGCCGAGTCGGCCGGCCCGAACGTGTCGGCGGCGACCGGCTCGGGCAGCCAGGGGCCGGTGTAGGCCTCCCTGGTCGCCCGGGCCGAGCGGAGCTGGTCCAGCGCCAGCCGGGACACCACCGTCACCAGGAAGGCCCGCGGCTCGCGGACCTGCGACCCGTCGGTGCGCATCCAGCGCAGGTACGCGTCCTGCACGACGTCCTCGGCGTCCCACATGCTGCCCAGCAGGCGGTAGGCCAGACCCAGCAGCAACGGGCGCAGCGCCTCGAACCGCTCCGCGTCCGCCATGTCAGGCCGCCCGCGCCACGGTGCCGGCGAACCCGTCGGCCCACGAGGTGTACCGGGGCCGCCAGTTCAGCTGCAGGCGCGCCCGCGCGTTGTCGGCCCCGCGCAGCTCGTTCATGAAGGCCACCCCCCAGCCGCCGACGGCCAGCCGGGCCAGCGCCGCCGGCGCCGGTCGGGGTGCCTTGCCGCCGAGCATCACGGCGTACCGCGGCAGCCAGTCCCGCAACGCGGCGGGCGCATCGTCGACGACGTTCAGCACGCCGCCGACCCGATCCCGGTCCAGCGCCGCCACGATCGCGCTCGCCGCGTCCTCGGCGTGCGTGAACGAGAACACCGCGTGCCCGCCACCCACCAGCGGCACCTTACCGGCCCGCACCTGCCGGGCGAACGACCCGTCGGCCGCGTACGCCGTTCCCGGCCCGTAGAGGTGACCGAACCGCAGCACCAGCCCGCCGGCCCCGGTGGTCAGCCGTTCGAGCTCGACGAGGGCCGCCAGCACCGGGACGAACTGCTTGGGCGTCCCGCGGTTCCACAGCGGCGCGTCCTCGTCGGCGAGGCCCGCCCCCGGCTGGTAGGCGTAGCCGAGCCCCTGGCTGATGACCCGCGCGCCGCCCGCCGCTTCGACCAGGTTGCGCGTGCCCTCGGTGCGCAGCCGGTTGGTGACGGCGAAGTCCCGGGCCAGCCGCCTCGGGTTCAGCTCGGCCGGGATCGCGGTCAGCATGTTCACCACCGCGTCCGGTGCCGCCCGCCCGACCGCCCGGCGCACCGCATCCCGGTCCAGCGCGTCCGCCTCGACGATCTCGACGCCCGCCCCCGCCAGCGCCCCGGCCCGGTCCTTGCGCCGGACCATCGCCACCACCTCGTGCCCCACCGCACCCAGCAGCGGCACCAGCCGGCTGCCGATGACCCCGGTGGCTCCCGCGACCAGTGTCCGCATCGTCGTCCTCCTGAACCTCGTGTCATGGACAGCTTCAGGACGGGCGAGCCCTTCCCGGCGTTACAACGCAGCGTGTGAGCACCACCACTCGCCATCCGCGCTGGCACGTTTCCGGGATTCGAGGTGATCTGCGGGTCCGTAATTTTGTGTGCAACAGCGAGCGAGATCTTCCAGGGGAGTCATAGACATGAGCGACGTCGACTACGGCCACTTCGAGTCGGGCCAGGAGCACGACGGTCTGGACCAGCTGCACCAGGCGGAGGGTTCGGAGGCGGACTACAACAACCAGTTCGGGGTGTACGAGAACGACCACCACGCGGCCGAGTCCACCGACTTCTCGCAGGGCCACCACGTCGAGTACGACCAGGCGCCGGCCGTGCACTACGAGTCGGACGACTACACGAACTACTCGCACGACGCGTCGGTCGACGACCACGTGTTCGCGGCCGAGGGCTCGGAGAACTCGCACCAGGCCGAGTTCGGTGAGCTCGACGCGCTGCAGCAGCGCTTCGACGCCAGCTTCGCGCAGGGCACCGAGTACCACGGCGGCGACGCCGGCCTGGGTGTCGCGTCCAACTGACAACTTCCGACAAGAGCCGGTCGCCCCTCGCACGGGCGGCCGGCTCTTGCTCGTTGGCGGGCGGGAACGATCAGGCGTCGCGGATGGCGGCGGCCTGCTCGCGGGCCAGCAGGCGCATGCGGCCGAAGAGGTCGAGCAGCAGGCGGAGCTGGTCCTCGTCGTAGTCGGACAGGGCGGCGTTCCAGCCCCGCGACATGCCGGCGAAGAGGGGCTCGACCTCGGGCAGGCGGGAGTGGATCGGCTCGACGACGACGCGGCGGCGGTCGACGGTGTCGTGGGTGCGGCGGACCCAGCCCGCGCGCTCCAGGCGGTCGATCATGCGGGTCACGGCGCCGCTGGTCAGCCCGGTGCGCTGGACCAGCTCGCCGGGGGTCGCGGAGCCGCGCTCCAGCAGGGCGGTGAAGCACTTGAAGTCCTGCAGGGGCAGGCCCAGGCGGTCGGCGGCGGCCTGCTGCACCAGGATCGCGTCGGCGACGGCCTGGGTCAGGGTGGCCTGCAGCTCGTCGAGCAGGCGCTGCCGGGAGCTTGACATGCGCCGACTATATCGGCGCATAATCTGCGTCAGTAGGTATCTGCACCATGCAGATTCTTAGTGAAGCAGAGGCGGAGCGATGAAACGGCGGCTGCTGTTCGAGGCCTCCGCGCCGGTCGACGCGCCCCTCGCCGCGGTGCTCGAGCTCGTCGACGGCGAGTGGGTGGCCGACGCCATGCTGGTCAACACGGAGGCGCGCGCCTATGTGGACGTCGACCACCGGCCCGGGGTGGTGGGCATGCAGGGGCATTGGTGGTACCGCGGCGAAATCAGTGCCGGCCCCGACGGCGACCGCGCGGTGCTGACCTATCGCGTCTTCAACATCGCGCGCCGCGCCGCGTGGGCGGTGCCCATGGCGAATCGTTTCTTCATCGGCTACCGCAAAAAGGTCACCGACAGCGTCGCAGACCTCGCCCGGAAGGTCGAACGGCACCTCGGCTAAGCCTGCCACACACCGTCGAGCATCAGGTCCCGCCCGGCGAGCTCGTTCGCCTCGCGCCAGGCCTGGATCTGCAGCGGGCGGATGCGGAAGTACAGATAGTTGCGCCCCTTTCGCGGATCGAACCCGGTCTTTTCCGCGAATGCGTCGCCGACCTCGTCGCCGACGCCGTCGAGCAGTTCCGCGGTGCCCTCGATGAGCACCACGTCGCGGGTCGGGCCGGCGGTGAGGCGGACCCGCCCGCCGGCCCGGAGGTTCCGCGCCGTCGGGTTCGCGGCCGCCGTGGAGATGAGCAGGGTCTCGCCGTCCCACAGGAACGACAACGGCACCAGGTAGGGCGTGCCGTCCGGGTCGGCGGTGGCCACCCAGGCGTCGATGTCGTGCTCCAGCCGGTGCAGGGTGTCCTTGCGCCGCTCCTGCAGCGACCGGGCCGGCGGCGTCACTTCGCCGCCCGGGAAACGAGCGCGGCGATCCGCCGCTCATCGGCGGGCGTCAACGTGGTCAGCGCGAACGCGCTCGCCCACATGGCGCCGTCGTCGAGGTCCGCCTGGTCGCTGAAGCCCAGCGTCGCGTACCGCGACTTGAACTTCTCCGCGCTCTGGAAGAAGCACACGACCTTGCCGTCCTTGGCGTACGCCGGCATCCCGTACCACAGTTTCGGCGACAGCGACGGCGCGTTGGCCTTGATGATGTCGTGCAGCCGCTCGCCGAGAACGCGGTCCGCCTCCGGCATTTCGGCGATCTTCGCGAGCACGTCCGCCTCGGCCTCGGCCTTGGCCGTGGCCGGGTCGCGGCGGGCGCTCTTCTTGAGCTCCTGCGCGTGGTCCTTCATCGCGGCGCGCTCGGCCTCGGAAAATCCGTCGTACTGCTTCGTGTTCTTCATGAGGGTCTCTCCTGGTTCGGAACGATTGTTACGGGAACGTTTGTTACGGGGCCGGCGCGACGCGAGTCCCGCGCCGGCCCGGAACGTTTGTTACGGAGGAGGGCGTCAGTGGTCCTGCAGCAGGCCGACGACGTTGCCGTCGGGGTCGGTGATCGTGGCGACCAGGCGGCCGCCGCCGACGTCGCGCACCGGCTCCTTGACCGTCGCGCCGGCCGCGGTCACCTCGGCGAGCTTCGCCTCGATGTCCGGCACGTGCCAGTACGCGACCGGCGCGGTCATGGCCTGCGGGCCGCCGCCCGGCACGAGCCCGATCTGCTGGCCGTCGACCTCGAAGCCGACGTAGAACAAGCTGTCGGTCTGCGGCGCGACGCCGAGCAGCGCGGTGTACACCTCCTTGGCCTTGCCCAGGTCGGACACGGGGTGCAGCACGGTGTTGAACATGGTCGGCTCCTGACGTTTCGAAGTGGGCGGTGCGGCCGCTGTCGGCCACGCATCAAAGCCTCGCCCGCGGGCCCGCCCGCGGACATCCGTGGCGACCACGGGGAGCACCACGGAGCCCGGCCCGCGGGGTACGGCAGGATGGACCCCGTGGTGACGGCGCAGGCGGGGATCTCGACACGGGAGGCCGAGGTGCTGACCCTGCTCGGGGAGCACCTGAGCAACGCGGAGATCGGCGCCCGCCTGTACATCTCCGTGCGGACCGTCGAGACGCACGTGTCGTCGCTGCTGCGCAAGCTCGGTGCGCCCGACCGGCGGGCCCTCGCGCAGCTCGCGACCGAGTGGAGCCGGGCCGCGCGCGGCGGGCGGGCCGCCTCCGGGCTGCCCTCGCCGGTCACGCGGTTCGTCGGGCGGGCGCGGGAGCGGGCGGACCTCGCCGGCGCGATCAGGGCGCACCGGCAGGTCAGCGCCGTCGGGCCGGGCGGGGTGGGCAAGACCCGGCTGGCCCTCGCGGTCGCGGGCGACGTGGCCGGGGACTTCGCCGACGGCGTCTGGTTCGTCGACCTCGTGCCGATCACCGACTCCGCGATGGTCGGGGCGGCGGTCGCCGCGGCCGTCGGCATCGGCGAGCAGCAGGGGCGCGGGCTGGACGAGTCCGTCGTGGCCGCGCTCGCCGACCGTCACGCCCTGCTCGTGCTGGACAACTGCGAGCACCTCCGCGACGGCGTCGCGCCGTTCCTGGAGCGGCTGCTCACCGGGTGCCCGCGGCTGACCGTGCTGGCCACCAGCCGGGCCCGGCTCATGGTGCCGTTCGAGCGCGTCCACCCGGTGCCGCCGCTGTCCCTGGACGGCGACGACGACGCGGTTGCGCTGTTCCTCGAGCGGGCCGCGGCCGTCGGCTGGCCGATCACGCCGGAGCAGCGCGACCAGGTCGCCGAGATCTGCGCGCGGCTCGACGGCGTGGCCCTCGCCATCGAGCTGGCCGCCGCCCGGCTGCCCCTGCTCGGCCTGGACGGGCTCGCCGCCGGCGACCAGCTGCGGCTGCTCACCGGCGGCGCCCGCGCCGACGACCGGCACCGTTCGGTGCGGGCGATGCTGGACTGGAGCTACGCCCTGCTCGACGAGGACGACCGCACGCTGCTGCGGCGCATCGCCGTGTTCGTGGCGCCGTTCACCGCCGACGCCGCCGGGCGGGTCGCCGCGTTCGCGCCGCTGGAGCCGGGCGCCGTGTTCGACGGGCTCGCCCGCCTCGCCGAGCAGAGCCTGCTCACGGCGACGCCGGCGACGGGCGGCATGCGGTACCGAACCCTGGCCACGATCCGCCAGTACGGCACCGAGCAGCTGACGGGCGCCGGCGAGCTCGACGACGTCCGGGCGCGGCACCTGCGCTGGTGCGTGGCGAGCGCGACCGACCTCGCCGGCCAGGTGCGCCCCGCCGACGGGCCCTGGCGCATCCGCTTCGACGCGGTCGCCGACGACCTGCGGGCCGCGCTCGGCCGGGCGGCCGCCGACCCCGGGCACCGCGGCGACGCGCACCGCCTCGCCGTCGCCCTGGCCGAGGCCGCGTTCACCCGCAACCTCGCCGGCGAGGCCCAGCAGCGCTACGAGCAGGCGGCCGCCCTCGCCGAAGACGACGCCGACACCGCCGAGGCGCTGCGCCGCGCGGCCGCCGTGGCCGGCTGCCGGCTGCTCGGCGACGACATGTACCGGCTGCACCGCGCCGCCGCCGACGCCGCCGCCCGGGCCGGCGACAAGACGGGCGCCGCCCGCCAGCTGTCCACCGCGGCCACCACCGCCTACCGCTTCTCCGGCGCGTTCACCCAGGTCCCGCCGCCGGACGAGCCGGAGGCACTGCTCCGTGAGGCCCGCGCCCTCGCCGGCCGGGACCCGGCCACCGAGGCCGCCGTGGTGCTGGCCGAGGCGGCGGTACTCGCCGACGCCTTCGGCTCCGACCAGGGCCCGTCGGACAACGCCGTCGCCGAGACCCTCGCCGCCGCGACGCGCGCCGTCGACCTGGCCCGGCGCGCGAACGACCCCCTCGCCGTCTCCGCCGCCCTCGACTCCCTCGCTGGCGCACAGAGCTGGGCGGGCGACAGCTTCGGCGCCGCCGCGACCGCGCGGGGGCGTATCGAGCTGCTGTCCGCGGTATCGGTGCAGCCCGCAAGCATGCACGAGCTCACCGACGCCCTCGTCTCGGGCGTCGACACGAGCCTCGGCGTCGGGGACCTGCACACCGCCCGCCGCTGGAGCCGGCAGCTCGCCGACCTGCCGCTGCTGGCCGAGGTCGGCCACTACGCCCTCTCCTGGCGGCTGATGGTCGACGTCCTCGCCGGCGAGGCCCACGACGTGCTCGCCGCGAGCGACCGGTTCCTCGAGGCGTGGGAACGCACCGGCCGCCTCCGCGCGCCCCGCCTGGCCGCCACCGCCGCCGCGGTCGCGATGCTCCACGGCCTGCGCGGCGACGACGGCGCGCGGGCGCAGTGGCTCGGCATCGCCGACCGGCTCGGCGCGACCCCGGAGCGCAGCGTCGGCTACGGCGCCGTCTTCGACGCCACCGTCCACCTCCACCACGGCCGCCCCGAGGCGGCGCTGCAGTGCGTGGCCGCCGAGCCCGCGCAGGTGTGGAAGTGGGTGACGTGGATCTGGCTGCACTGGTACGTCGCCCTGGGCGCCGAGGCGGCCGCGCTCGCCGGCCATTCCGACGCCCGCGCCCGCATCGCCGCCGCCCGCGCGACCGTCGGCGCCAACCCGATCGCCGCCGCCCAGCTCGACCGCGCCGAGGCCCTCCTCGACGGCGACCGGGCCCGCCTGCTCGCCACCGCGGACGCGTTCGAGGCCGCCGGCGCCCCGTACCAGCGGGCCCGGACCCTGCTCCTCGCGGGCGGCGACGAGGCCGCGATCGGTGCCGCGGCGATGACCGGCGGCGGCATCGACCCCGGCGCCCCGCTGCCTACGCTGTAACGGCGCGGAAGGCGCGCCGGTAGGCGGCCGGCGTCGTGGACAGGGCGCTGCGGAAGTGCCGCCGCAGGTTCACCGCCGACGACAGCCCGACGCGCGTCGCGATCGTCTCCACGGGCAGGTCGGTCTCCTCCAGCATCGCGCGGGTCCATGCGATGCGCCGGTCCAGCAGCCACCGCCCCGGCGACGTCCCGAGCTGCTCCAGGAAGTGGCGGTTGAGGGTGCGCGGCGACATGCGCGAGCGCTGCGCCAGGTCGCGCAGGGTCAGCGTCTGGTCGAGGTTGGCGATGGCCCAGTCCAGCAGCGGGCCGAGGGACTCCGGCGCCGGGCGGAGCGTCGCCGGCGCCGGGCCCTGGCGCTGCTCGCCCTCCCGGGCGGGCGCCGCGGAGAGCTGCCGGCCGATCCGCATGGCGAGGGCGGCGCCGTGCTGCTCGCGGACCTGGTTGAGGCACAGGTCGACGACCGAGGCCGAGGCGCCGGCCGTCGCGACGTCGCCGTGGTCGATGTAGAGCACGGAGCCGTCGGCGTTGACGCGCGGGTAGCGCCGGGCGAGGTCGGCGGTGCACTCCCAGTGCACGGCGGCGCGGCGGCCGTCGAGCAGGCCCAGCGCCGCCGGCACGTAGACGCCGCCGAACACGCCGACGATCCGGGCGCCGCGGGCGTGCGCCGCGAGGACGGCGCCGCCGAGCTCGGGCGAGAAGTCCGGGCCGGGGCACCAGCCCGCGACCAGGACCGTGTCGGCGTCGTCGAGCGCGGCCAGGCCGTCGGGGACGACGATGTCCGCGCCCATCGTGGTCGGTATCGGCCCGGGCCGCTCGGCGCACAGCCGGAAGTCGTAGTGCTGCGCGATGTCCGGGCCGTGGTAGCCGAACACGGCGGAGGCGCACGTCACGGGGTACAGCTCCAGCAGCGGGCCCACCAGCGCGACCACCCGATGACGTGTCATGGCACGAATGTACCCAAGGATGGCGCTGCGCAGGCCTGTGCCGGCGCCCCGGCGTGACCAGAATCGGCGATCATGGAGTTCGTCGCATGACCACGGCCGTCGATCAAGGCGCGGTCACGAGCGCCCCGGAAGTGCTCTGGACCAGGGATTTCTCGCTGTACTTCGGCGCGCGGACGGTATCGCTGCTGGGCGACGCGATGATGCCCGTCGCGGCCGCGCTGGCCGTCGGCGCCCTCTACGGGGTGTCGGGCGTGGGGTACGTTCTTGCCGTCTGGACGGCGCCGTTCGTCCTGCTCGTCGTCTTCGGCGGCGTCTTCGCCGACCGGATCGGCGCGCGGACCCTGATGGTCGGCGCCGACGCGGTACGCACGGTCACGCAGGGCACACTCGCCGCGGCCTTCTTCGCCGGCGTACCGCCGATGTGGCTGCTGCTGCTCGCATCCGCGCTCTCGGGCGCCGCGGCCGCCATGTTCCAGCCCGGCGTCAACGGCATGGTGCCGCTGGTGGCACGGGACCCACAGCGCGCCAACGGCACGCTCAAGATCGCCGACGCGATCACCCAGCTCGGCGGCCCGGCCCTCGCCGGCGTGCTGATCGCGCTCACCGGCCCCGGCACCGTGTACGCCGTCGACGCCGCGACCTTCCTGCTCAGCGGCGTGTGCCTGGGGCTGATCCGCCGCACACCGGTCCTGGAGGGCCGGCAGGCCTCGACGGTACTGCGCGACCTGCGCCGCGGCTGGCAGGAGTTCCGCTCGCGCACGTGGATGTGGTCGGTGATCCTCATCTGGATGTGCTTCGGGCTGTTCGTCTTCGGCCCGTACATCCCGCTCGCGTCCCACCTCGTCGGCGGCCGCCTCGGCGAGGCCGCGTACGGCTGGGCGGTCGCCGGCCTCGGCACCGGCACCGTCATCGGCGGCCTCGTCACCATCCGGTTCCGCCCGGCCCGCCCGCTCGCCGCCGGCGCGGTGGCGCTGATCGGCTTCGTCGCCGTGCCGCTGTCGGTCGTCCTGGAGCCGCCCCTGCCCGCGCTGGTCGCCGGCCACATCCTCGGCGGCGCCGCGTGGGCGTTCTGGTCCGTGATGTGGTCGACCAGCGTGCAGACGCTCGTCCCCGCGGAGGTCCTCAACCGGGTCACCGCCTACGAGGTCGCGGGCTCGGTGTCCGGGATCGCGGTCGGCCAGGCGCTGGTCGGCCCGGTGTCCACGCTCGTCGCGCCGCGCGACCTGCTGGCGGTCTCCGCGCTCGTCACCGCCGCCGTGGTCGCGACCCTGCTGCTCGTCCGCCCGGTCCGAACCTTGCGCCGCGCCCCCTAGCCGACGTTCTTGGGCGGCGCCCACTGGGCCGCCCGCGTCGTCGCGGGGCACGTGTCAGGCTCCACGATCTACCTGGCGGCGAACGGCCCGGCCCCGATCTGAGCCCAGTTGGACGCGACGCCGAGGCCGGCGTCGGCGCCGTGGCCTACGGCGCAGGGGCGATGACGGCGCGGGCGCGACGGGCGTCGATGCGGTCGGGGTCGTCGACGAGGTGGCGGATCGTCGCGGCCAGCTCGTCGGCGGAGGCGAGCAGGGCGCGGGCCGCGTCGGCCTCGCCGGCGTCGGCGGCGCTGATCGCCACGGGCGTGCTGATCCCGCTTGGGCCGGCGGCGGCGAGCCTGACGAACTTCGCCGGGTACGTCGCGTGGTGCGTGTGGCTCCTCGCGATGTCCGCCGCCGTCTGGCGCGGCGTGCCGTCAGCCGCGAAGGCCGGCGTGGAGGTGGCGTAGCAGTTCCACGATCCGGTGTATCCCGGGGGAGGCGTGCCGGATCGCCCACCGGACCTCGTCGTCGCCGGCGGCGGTGTCCCCGCCCGCCGCGAGCTCGCGGGCCCGGGCGCAGTAGAGCGCCGGCGACAGGACGTGGCGCACCTGGTGCGGCATGGCCAGGGCGCGCGTGTAGGGTCCCGCGGCCGCGCAGGACGCCGCCCGGGCCGCGGCTGCGGCCACTGGGTCGTCGGCCTCGCGCGCGGCCGCGTGCGCCGCCCAGGTGACCGCCCGCAGCCGGGCCGTGCGCCGCCCGTGGAGGGTGTAGGCCCGCACACCGTCGATCGCCGCTCGCGGCCGCGGGTCGTCGGGCCGCCGCGCCTCGAACAGCGGCAGCACCCGCTCCGCACAGTCCGCGGCCCAGGCGCCGAGCGCGCGGCGGTCCTCGTCACTGAGGGCGAATTCCACATGCATGAGGCTTCATCGTACCGCTGAACCACCGAGGCAGACTTTCGTCACGCTGACCGAAAGTCGGGCCGGTAAAGTCTCAAACCGCGAGTCCCCTTGACCGGACGATTGAGAGCGCTAACATTTATCCCAGTCTAAGCGACTCGCGCGGCGCGGCGGCCGTGCTCCCGACGGATCCACCCAAGGGGTGTCCATGCGCCGCAGCAGCCGTTCCCTCCTCACCGCCGCGCTCGTCGCCGGCGGCGCCGTCGCGGTCGTCGCGGCGCCGCCCGCCGCCTCGGCCGCCACACCCTCCGTCGACGGGTTCACCGCCGGCAACGCGGCCGTCGCCTCCGTCGACCTGGCCGGTCAGTGGTCGTTCACGCCGCAGGGCCGGGCGGCGACGTCGATCGCGGTGCCGGGCGGCGGCTGGTACAAGCAGGGGTTCACCGACGTCACCCGGGCTGTCTATTCGCGCACGGTCACGGTGCCGGACTCGGGGCAGCCGCAGTCGGCGTGGATCGAGTTCGGTGCGGTGAACCATGAGGCGACGCTGTCGGTCGACGGGCGGGTGGTGGCGACCCAGACGACGGCGTTCACCCCGTCGAAGTTCGACATCACCGCGTTCGCCGCGCCGGGCACGACGCACACCATCTCGGTGGATGTGAAGGGGCGCGGCGCGTTGAAGAACGCGGCCAACGGCAAGTATCTGGTGCCGACGGCGGCCGAGTGGTCCGAGGCCGTGCCGCAGGGCATCTTCCGGTCCGCGTTCCTGCGGGTCTATCCGGCCGTGTACGTCAGCGATACCTTCATCCGCACGTCCGTGGCGAACCAGACCCTCACCTACGACGTGTCCGTCACGAACACCTCGGCCAGTGCCCGGACGGTGACGCTGACCGGGTCGCTCTCCTCGGACAACGGCGCCTCCTTCGCCTATCCGGGGCTGCCCAGCCGTACCGTGTCCGTCCCGGCGCGCACGACGACCAAGGTCACGGTCGGCCCGGTCGCCTGGAACCTCGGCACCACCTCCTACTGGTGGCCCAACGTGCCCTACCGGTCCGGATACCGCGCCCAGTTGCACCGCCTCGCCGTGCACGCCGCGACCGACGACGGGCGCGCCAGCGACGCGCTGTACCGGTTCGGGTTCCGGGAGAGCACGCAGAACGGCGAGTACTACTACCTCAACGGCGTGCGGGTGAACTACCGCGGCGACAACCTGCAGGGCGCCGACTACGACCGGATCAACAACGGCGGTGCCGGCGACGCCTACGACACGCTGCCCGGGTTCCTGCCGCCGTCGCCGGGTAACGGCGGCTGGCCGCAGGCGGTGGACAACTACCAGCGGCTCAACTACAACGTCGTGCGCGTGCATCAGGAGCCGGCCAGCCCGTACATGCTCGACGTCGCCGACGAGATGGGCCTGATGCTCGTCGACGAGACCGCGATCCGCGGCTCCAACGGCCTGGAGGACTTCCAGGCCGGCCACGACAACATGGTCGGGCACGCCCGCGCCCTCGTCCTGCGCGACCGCAACCACCCCGCCGTCACGCGCTGGAGCCAGAGCAACGAGCCCGGCCTCAGCGGCGACACCGAACAGTTCGAACAGGACCTCTACGCCGCCGTCAACGGCAACGACGGCACCCGCCCGGTCATCGTCGACGGCGAGGACCCGAACAAGTACCCGAACATGCGCTACGCCAACTTCGCGTCGTTCCCGCACTACCTCGACGGCCTCGGCGCCTACACCGAACGCGTCGTGTCCACGCCCGGCCGCCCCGACGGCGAGACCGAGTTCATCTGGCCCAAGTGCAACACCAAGCAGGGCTTCGAGTGGTTCGCCACCCTCACGGCCGCCAAGCGCGGCAAGGACGCCAGCGACCTGCGCCCGTACACGCTGCTGTCCGGCTGGGCCGGCTTCGTGCCCGGCGTGCGCACCACCGACTTCGTCCCCGAGGAAGGCGGCCGGCCGATCTACGGCGCCGACAATCTCCCCGACCCGTGGTCCAACCCGCAGATCCAGCGCATCCAGATCGGGTTCCACCCGATCGCCGCGATCGACCTGCCCTACTGGTCCGCCTCCGGCATCTCGGACGCCTCCGGCACGTTCCCGCTGCCGCAGGCCGTGGACTCCTACGCCTACAGCGCGCCGGTCACGCGTACCGTCACCGTCTTCAACGACGACTTCTCCGGCACCGCCGTGGGCCTGGTGTGGTCCGCCCGCCTTGACCGCCCCGACGGCGCGCTCGTCGCGTCCGGCTCGGTCGCGCTGACGGTCCCGCTCGGCTCCCGCGTGGCCCAGCCGATCTCCTTCACCACGCCGGACACCGGTTCGCGGGTCTACCTGACCCTGTCCACCACGAAGAACGGCGCCACGATGTTCACCGACTCGGTGGAGTACCTCAGCCTCGGCTCCGCCGGGTCCAATGTGGACGACACCGATCCGCGCGTCGTCTACTCGGGCTCGTGGGGCCACGCCTCCGGCGAGCCCGGCCCCTATCTCGGCACCAACTCCTACACCAACGTGGCCGGCGACACCGCCACCCTGACCTTCGTCGGCACCGGCGTCACCCTGCACGCCGTCACCGACCCGGGCCACGGCGTCGTCGGCGTCTCCGTCGACGGCGGCGCCGAGACCCTCGTCGACGAGTACTCGGCGGCGCGCACCGGCGACGTCGCCGTCTGGACCAGCCCGCGCCTCGCCTCGGGCACCCACACCGTGCGGGTGCGCGCAACCGGCACCCGCTGGTCCACCGTGGACCGGTTCGAGATCGCCACCGCCCCGGCCGCCGGCACCAACTACCGCATCGTGAACCGCAACAGCGGCAAGCCCCTCGCGGTGGCCGGCAACGCGACCGCGGACGGCGCGGCCGTGGTCCAGCAGACGGGCGCCGGTGCGTGGACGGTCGCCACCGCCCCCGGCGGCGCCTACACGCTGCGCTACGTGCCGACGGGCAAGGTCCTCGACGTCAACGGCGGCAGCACGACCGCCGGCCTGCCGCTGCAGCAGTGGACGGCCAACGGCGGGACCAACCAGATGTGGTACCTCCGCCCGTCCGCCGACGGGTACTTCACCATCGTCGGCGTCGCCACCGGCCTGCTCGCCGACGTCTACGGCCAGGCCACCGCCGACGGCGCCGCGGTCGTGCAGTGGAGCGCCAACGGCGGCGCCAACCAGCAGTGGCAGCTCGTGCCGGCCTGACCCTGTACGCTGCGCCGATGCCCGATAACGAGCTGGACGCCCTGCGGGAGCACCCCTTCCCGCAGGGCCAGGTCGCCGCGATGCGCGATGCCGCCTGGATGATGGACGAGCCCGTCGACGAGCTCGTCGTGGCGGCCACCGAAGACGACGCCGCGGACCCGGACGTGCGCCGCGCCGACCCGCCGCCCCCGGCCCACGCGATCGCCGCCGCCGTGCGCGGACTGCCCGGCGCCACGATCGTCGCCATCGACGGCGCCGGCGGCTCGGGCAAGACCACCGTGGCCGCCGCGGTGGCCGCCCTGCTGGACGGCGCCACGATCGTCCACGGCGACGACTTCTACCGCCCGATGCCGGAGCCGGAGCGCGAGCGCCTCAGCGCCGAGGAGGGCTATTGGCGGTA
The DNA here is from genome assembly GCF_039537565.1 of Dactylosporangium darangshiense. NCBI lineage: Bacteria > Bacillati > Actinomycetota > Actinomycetes > Micromonosporales > Micromonosporaceae > Dactylosporangium > Dactylosporangium darangshiense. The sequence goes on along the minus strand of NZ_BAABAT010000032.1, from coordinate 101,082 downwards.
CTTCGACTGGGAACGCCTCCGCGACGAGGTCCTCGCCCCGTTGCACGCCGGCCGCCCCGCCCGCTACCGCAGCTACGACTGGGAGACCGGCGACCTCGGCCCCTGGCACGAGATCGCAGCGGGCACCGTGGTCGTCGTCGAGGGCGTGTACACGGCCCGCCCGGAGCTGGCGCGGTACTACGGACTCACCGCGTACGTCGACACCCCGCGCGAGACCTGCCTGCGCCGCGTGCGCGACCGCGGCGAGAACCCGCCGGAGTGGATCGCGCGCTGGCGCGCGGCCGAGGACCACTACATCCGCACGACCGCACCCCAGACCCGCGCGGACATGGTCGTCCGCGGCGACTGAGCCGTATCGTCCGTCCCGATCGGCGTGGCGATCAACCTCTGCACCCGGTAGGCCGGGTCAGAGGGCTACCGCGTGGGAGACCTTCCAGGTGCCCGACGTGCGGATCATCGTCAGTACCACGCGGTTCTGGTCGACCTTCTCGCCGGTGATGTTGGTGTTGCGGCGGTACTGGTCGACGTACAACAGCAGGTCGACGCTGGACGGGGTTGCGGTGATCACGCCCGCTGACGAGACCGCGGCGCGGACGATTGCCTGTTCCGCTACCGCGTTGGCCTTCAAAGCCGCGGTGGTCTTCGCGTACTCCTCGGCGAACTCGCCCGTGATGAACGTGCGGGCGTTCGCGGTGCTGGCGTCGAAGCTGCGGTAGTCGTACGAGAAGATCGCCTGGGCGGCCGGAGTCGCGGCGGCCAGGGACTGGCGTGCCGCGGTCTCGCGGGAGCGGGCCGCGTCGTGCTGGTACCAGGACAGGGCGCCGGCGCCGGCGGCCAGGACGATGGCGAGCAGCAGGGCGGCCGTCGACCGGCGGCGGCGCCGCGCGGTGAGCAGGGGCTTGAGCTTCGGCATGGCAGGGCCCTTCGAAGAGAGTCAGCCGACGAACTGCAGCTTGGCGACCAGCCAGCGGCCGGACGCTCGGTCGTGGGTCAGGTCGAGCTGGATGCGGAAGTGCGAAGCGCGGCCGTCGGGGGACTTCGCGTTGCGGACGGTGGCGTCGATCGCGACCAGGACGACCGCGTTGCTGCGGTCGCCCGACAGCAGCGCGGCGCGCAGGACGGTGCCGCGCGAGTCGACGTTGTTCTCGACGACCGCGGCGCGGACCTGGGGCTGGCCGCGCACGAACTCATCGCGGAAGTCGCCGGTGGCGCCGTCGACGATGCGCTGCAGGTCGCGGTCGACCGTTGCGGCGCTCACCGAGACGAAGTCGACCGTGGTCTGCTTCGCGGCCGCCACGGCCTGCTGGTGTGCGCGTTCGAGGGTGCGGTCGCCGTACCAGCGGTAGGCGAAGACGCCGGCGACGGCCAGCAGCGCGCACAGCAGGGCCGCGAGCAGTGCCGTCGACACAGAGCGACGGGTCCGCTCGGGGGGTGCCGCCGGGTCCAGGACGGGCTCCTCGTCCAGGTGCTCCAGGGCGGCCGTGATGGGGTCGCGGCGGTGGGAGATCCGCCGGCGGACGGCGGCCCGACGGCGGACGCTGCGGGGCGGCAGGCGTTGCTCGTCGTCGGCGGCGCCGCCGCGGACCAGCCGCAGGGCGTGCTTCGAGTCAGCGGACACGTCATACCTCCAGGGATCAGGGGGCCAGGCCCGACAACAGCAGCTGTTTCCAGGACTGGTCGCCGGCGAGCGCGTACTGGCCGCCGGTGGAGCCGAAGAGCAACGGGTTGCCGTCGTCACCGGTCACCGTGGACGACGGCGGGGGTGGGTCGCCGCCGCCCGGGCGCGGGGCGTTGCCGGTGCAGCGGATGCCCTTGCCGTGCTCGCACGGCGGCGGGTTGTTGACGTTCAGGACCAGGCCGAGGTGCGCCGTGCCGTCGCCGGGGGTGACGGTGAAGCCGCCGGCGACCGCCAGCGGGTACACCACGAGCAACTGCTCGATCCCGGGCAGCCGGCGGGCGGCGACGCCGTCGACGGCGATGAGATTGGCCAGCAGGGTGCCGATCTGCGGGTCGAGGTCGTCGAGCAGGGCGACGAGCTCCTGCGCGGCGGGCGGGGCGTCGGCGATGATGCGGCGCAGGTCCGGGTCGGCGGCGCGCAGCGTCGCGGCGATCTGGGCCAGGCCCGCGGCCCACTGGCGGATGGCGGCCGCGGACTGTTCCTGCGTGGCCAGGACGGTGCGGGCGTCGTCGATGAGGGTGCGGGTCTGCGGCAGCGTGCCGGAGGCCTGGCGCAGGATCAGCTCGCCGGCGTCGAGGATGCGGCGCAGGGCCTGCGCGTCGCCCTCGAAGGCGGTGCCGAGCTCGTCGATGACCGTCGACAGGGCCTGCGGGTCGACGGAGCGCACGAGCGCGTCGAGGTTCGCGAGGAGGGTCTCCGGGGCCAGGGGCGTGCCGGTGCGCTCGCGCGGGATGACGGAGCCGTCGCGCAGGTACGGGGCGGTGTCGGAGTCCGGGCGAAGGTCCAGGAACTGCTCGCCGACGGCGGAGCGCTGGGAGACCACGGCGCGGGTGCCGGCGGGGACGCGGACGCCGGCGTCGAGGTGCAGGCGGGCGCGGGCGCCGCCCTCGTGGAGCGCGACGCGTTCGACCCGGCCGACGGGGACGCCGCGGTAGGTGACGGGGGCGTTGGCGAACAGGCCGCCGCCCTCGGCGAGGTCGGCGTAGACGGTGGTACCGCGGCCGAGCAGGCGGTCGCCGAGGCCGACGTAGGTCAGCCCGACGTACACGATGCCGAGCACGCCGACGACGAGGAAGGCGAGCACCTGCAGCTTGGCGGAGCGGCGGATCACGGCAGCAGGCCCCCTCCGAGGACGTCGCCGAGGCCGCCCTGGTTGCCGGTGATCGCGCCGGTGACCGGGGGCAGCAGGCAGGCCGGCGACAGGGCGAAGCCGGGCGGCAGGACGGTGCCGGGCGGGAACACGGTCCCGGGCGGGACGATGCCGCCGGGCGGGCGCAGGCTCCCGGGCGGCGCGGCGGTGCCCGGCGGGATGAGGATGCAGTCCTTCGGCAGGCCGCAGCCGTCCGGCGGCTTCCACCCCGGCGTGAGCACGCCGTCGAGGGGCAGGCACTGCAGCGGCAGCACTGCCGGAGGCTTCCCACCGGCGCCCGATGGCGAAGAAGAGGAAGAGGAGGAAGAGGAGGACGACGATGACGAAGGCTTGGCGGGAGCCGGCTTTGGAGCGGAGATCAGGAGGTTCGACAGGATCGTCGTGGCGTCCAGGTCCGCGGTGGCGCCGAGGTTGACGTAATCGCCGACGATCGCGCCGCTGACGTTGGGCGGGAACGGGAACGTGAGCATGAAGTCGAGGGACTTCGGCAGCGCGTCGCCGGCCTCGGCGAGGCGCTGCAGGATCGGCTGCAGGGCGCGCAGCGACGCCAGGGTGTCCTCGCGGCTCTGCTCCACGACGCGGGTGCCGATCTTGCCCAGGTCGCCGAGCGCCGTCAGCGCGAGGGTGAGCTGCCGGCGCTGTTCCGAAAGGACGGTCAGGCCGGGCGCGAGGGACTGCAGCGCGGTACCGATGACGTCCCGCTGCCTGGCCAGGGAGCCGGAGAGGCGGTCGAGGGCGTCGAGGGCGCGGACGATGTCGGCCTTCTGCGCGTCGAGGCCGCCGACGAACGCGTCGAGCTGGTGCAGGGCGTCGCGGGCCTCGGGCTCGCGGCCCGCGAGGGCGGCGGACAGCTCCTCGTTGATGGTCCTGAGCTGGGCCAGGCCGCCGCCGTTGAGGAGCATGCCCAGCGCGGCGAGGACTTCCTCGACCTCGGCGGCGCGGCGGGTGCGGCTCAGCGGAACGACGGCGCCGTCGGCGAGCCGGCCGTGGGGCGCCTCGGTGGCAGGCGGGTCGAGGGCCACGTACTTCTCGCCGAGCAGGCTGGTCTGGCGCACGGCGGCGGTGGCGTTGGCGGGCAGGCTCACGTTCCGGGCGATGCGCAGCTCGACGCGCGCGGTCCAGCCGGACAGCGAGATGCGCTGGACGCTGCCGACGGTCACGTCGTCGACCTTGACGGCGGCCTGCGGTACCAGATCCAGGACATCGGCGAACTCGGCGGTCACCCGGTAGCCGTCGCCGGACGGCGCGCCCCCCGGCAGCTCGCATCCGCCGGCGGCGAGCACCAACGCGGCAAGGCCGATCGCGGCGCGCCTCATCGGGTGCCCGCCAGGATGCCGCCCAGCGTGAGGTCCTGCGGCACGGAAGGGGTCTGGGTGACGGAGGGGGTCTGGGTGACGGGCGCCGGGGCCGGAACCTTTTGCACGGAGCCAAGGGCCAGGCATTCCTTGGGAATCTGCGCGGCAGGCAGCGCGTCGGCGATGGCGGCGCAGACGTAGGTGGCGGCGTCGTAGGGGCCGAGCGCGTTGTCGCGGGTGTCGAGGGTGCCGGAGCGGGCGTTGTACGCCAGGTTGAGGTTCGACACGGCCAGCGGCGCGACGTCGAGGATCTCGATGATGGCCTTCTGCTGGCGCACCAGGATGCCGGTCACGTCGGCGAGGGCGTCCACATTGGACTTGAGCGCGTTGCGGTTGTCGCGGATGAACCCGGTCACCTGCGATAGCGCGGTGGCCAGGCCGCGCAGGGCGGCGGCGAGGTCGTCGCGCTCCCCCGCGAGCTGGCCGGCGACGTCGGCGAGGCGCTGGTTGAAGATCCGGACCTGCGCGTCGCTGCGGGCCAGGGCGGTGGTGAGCTCCTGCAGGTTGACGAGGGTGCCGAAGAGGTCCTGCCGGCCGTCGGCGATGGTGCCGAGGGCGCGGTCGAGGCCGTCGAGGGTGGCGTGCAGGTCGTCGCCGTTGCCGTCGAGGTTGGCCTTGCCGGCGGCGACGAGATCCGTGAGGGCGCCGTCGGCGTTCGCGCCGCCGGGGCCGAGCGCGCGGTTGAACTCGTCGAGCGCCCGATAGATGTCGTCGATCTCCATCGGTACCGCGGTGCGCGCGACGGGCAGGTCGGCTCCTTCGGCGAGGGTGGCGCCGCCGGTGTACGCCGGAGTCAGCTGCACGTAGCGGTCGCTGACGACGCTGGGCGGGATGATGAGGGCCTGCGCCTCGGCGGGAATCGGCCATTCGGCGTCGTAGCGCATCTCGACGCGGACCGTGGCGCCCTGCGGTGTGACGGCGGTGACCTCGCCGATGCGCACGCCGAGGACGCGGACCGACGAGCCGGGGTGGATGCCGACGGTGCGGGCGAAGTGGGCTACGAGGCGCCGTTGCGGGTGGCCGGGGAGGTAGAGGAACAGGGCGGCGGCGACCGCGGCGGCGGCGGCCAGGGCGACGAGCCGGCGGGTGCGCATCAGCGGCCTCCGGTGGTGGGCACGTAGGGCTGCAGCAGGCCGGCGAGGTAGGAGTCGAACCAGCGTCCGTTGCCCACGACGTTGGCGAAGGCGGCGACGAACGGGCCCATGCGCGCGATGGTCTGCTCGAGGTTGTCGCGGTTGCGCTGCAGGATGGCGACGACGCCGCGCAGCTGCTGCAGCGCGGGTTCGAGCCGGTCCCGGTTGTCGGCGACGATGCCGGACAGCTGGGTCGCCAGGGCGTTGGTGCCGACGAGGAGGTCGTGGATCGCGTCGCGGCGGCGGCTGACCTCGTCGAGCAGCGCCGAGCCGTCGGCGACGAGCTTGCGGAACTCCTCGTCGCGGGCGGCGAGGACGGCGGTGACCTCGTGCGCCCGGGCAAGCAGCGCGCGCAGCTCGGCGTCGCGGTCGGCGACGGTCTGCGACAGCCGCGACAGCCCGTCGAGGGACGCCTTGACGCTGCCGGGGGTGTCGGCAAACGCCTGGGCGATGGTGGTGAAGGCGTCGGCGAGCTGGGTGGTGTCGATGTGGTCGAGGGTGTCGGCGAGTCCGGTGACGGCCTGGACGACGTCGAAGGGCGCGGCGGTGCGCTCGAGGGGGATCTCGGCTCCTTCGGCGAGGCGGCCGGGGCCGGCGGGTGCGAGGGCGAGGTACTTCTGCCCGAGCACGGTCTTGATGCGGATCGTGGCGGCGGTGGCGGTGCCGAGGCGCACGCCGTCGTCGTCGACCCGGAAGGTGACCCGGACGTACGGGCCCGAAGGAGCCCGGGCCAGGCCGACGCCGGTGACCTGGCCGACGCGCACGCCGGCGACGCGGACCTCGTTGCCGGGGGCCAGGCCGCTGGCGTCGCGGAACGCCGCCCGGTAGGCGGTCGCGGTGAGCGCCGCGATCGCGTCGATCTTGAAGGCGCCCAGGACGAGGGCGGCGAGCACGGCGAGGCCGGCGGCGCCGACGGCCGCGGGGTGGCGCTCGCGCAGGCGTTTCATGCCGCACCCGCGCATCGGGCGGCCGGCGAGCTGAACGTCGCCGGGTTGAGCTTCGTGCCGGCGACCGTGACGGTGCCGTCGAAGTCGCAGAGGTAGAAGTTGAACCAGGAGCCGTAGGAGGCGACGCGGGTCAGCCCGGCGTAGCGCTGCGGCAGGTCGGCCAGCGTCCGGTCGATGACCGCGGCGTTGTCGTTGAGCGTGCCGGCGACGGTGCCGAGCCCGTCGACGTCGGCGGCGAGCGGTGCCCGGGCGTCCTGTAGCAGCCCGGCGGTGGCGCCGGTGAGCGTGCCGAGGCCGGCCAGGGCTTCGCCGATCGCGGCGCGGTCGCCCGACAGGCCGGAGACGAACTGCTGCAGGCGGGCGATGACGGTGTCGAGGTCGTCGCGGTGGTCGTCCAGTGTGGACAGCACGGCGTTGAGGTTGGACACGACGCGGCCGATGACGGCGTCGCGGTCGGCGAGGGTGCCGGTGAGCGACGCGGTGGCGCGCAGCAGGCTCGCCACGGTGCCGCCCTCGCCCTGCAGGACCTGGATGATCTCGTACGCGAGCTGGTTGACGGCCTGCGATGTGAGCGCGGTGAACAGCGGCCGGAAGCCGTTGAACAGCACGGTGAGGTCGAGCGCGGGCGTGGTCTGCGATTGCGGGATGAGCCCGCCGGCGCGCAGCGGGGTGCCGTCACCGGGGCCCTCGGTGAGGGCGACGTAGCGCTGGCCGACGAGGTTGCGGTACCGGATCTTGGCCCGGACGCTCGTGGTGAGCGGGATGTCGCCGGTGACGGTGAAGGCGATCTCGGCGGCGGTGTCGTCGACGACCTTGATGTCGCGGACCTCGCCGACCTTGACGCCGGAGATCCGCACGTCGTCGCCCTCGAGCAGACCGGTGACGTCGGCGAAGCGGGCCCGGTAGCGGGTGCCGCCGCCGCCGAACGCGCCGAGGGTCTGCGCGAGCAGGGCGGTCAGCGCGACGGTGACGAGCGCGAACGCGGCGAGCTTGAGCAGTGGGCGGATCATTTGGCGTTCACCACCGCGCCGCGCAGCAGGGGTCCCCAGAGCAGCACGGCGATGTCGGGCACCTCGGCGGGCGGCACGCCCATCGCGGCGCCGAGCAGCGGCTGCAGCAGCCGGCGCTCCTCGGCGGTGCCGGCGTCGGCCGACGGCAGCGCGGCGGTCGTGCCGGGCACGGTGCCGACGGGCAGCTTCGCGGCGGGCGGCCGGGCGGCGCCGTAGTCGTAGCCGTCGTTGATGGGGGTCTGGGGCGCGGGGACGGCCGGGTTGGGCAGGCCGCGGCAGTCGGGGCCGTTGCGGGCGCCGTAGACGGGCTCGTCGCCGGGGCGGTAGGGGCCGTTGTCGCGGGTGATCTCGAGCGTGATGTGCATCCGGCCGCCGGCGAAGACCTGCTCGACGCGCGGCTGGAGCGCGACGAGGCCGCGCATGAGGCAGGGGTACTCCGGTGCGTAGGCGGCCAGCAGCTCCAGCACGGGCCGGCTCACGTCCCCGACCTGGATGAGCTGGTCGCCGTGGCGTTCGAGGAAGAGCCGTGTCACGTCGGCGGCCTCCGTCGCGTCGGCGTAGAAGGTGGCGAGCTGCTCGCGCTCCTCGGCGACGGTGGTCGCGGTGACCGAGGCGTCGCGCAGGATGGCGAGCAGGTCCGGCAGGGCGCCGTCGTAGACGTCGAGGACGGCGGCGAGGCGGCGCACGTCCTCGGCGATGGCCGGCATCTGCTCGTTCAGCGCGGCGAGGTACGCGTCCAGCGTCACGAGGTCGTCGCCGAGCCGGTCGCCGCGGCCCTCCAGTGCCGTGGCGAGGGCGCCGAGCGTGGTGGCGAGCTTGTCGGGGTGGATGGCCTGCAGCAGCGGCAGGGCGTCGTCGAGGACCCGTTCCAGCTCGACGCCGCTCGCGCTGCGGTCCTGGCCGATGACGTCGCCGTCGCGCATCGCGCGTCCGCCGTGGAGCGCCGGTGGGACGAGGGCGACGTACCGCTCGCCGAACAGGGTCTTCGGCAGCAGCCGGGCGCTGACGTCGGCGGGGATCTGGGGCAGCAGCGCCGGGTCGAGGGCGAGGCGCAGCCGGGCGCCGGAGCCGTCGGACGTCACCGTGCGCACCTCGCCGACGACGACGCCGTGCAGCTTCACCTCCGCGCCGGGGTTGAGCTGCAGGCCGGTGCGGGCCGCGCGCAGGGTCACCCAGGCGACGTCGTCGAAGGCCTTGCGGTACTGCAGCACGGCGAGGCCCAGCCCGGCCGCGAGCAGCAGCACGAACGCGACGCCGAGCAGCCGGCGGCTCATCCGGCGATCCGCACGGTCGTCGTCGCGCCCCAGATGGCCAGCGACAGGAAGAAGTCCACGACGTTCACCGACACGATCGCGAGGCGCACGGCCCGCCCGACGGCGACGCCGACCCCGGCCGGCCCGCCGCCGGCGGTGTAGCCGTAGTAGCAGTGCACGAGCACGACGATGACGCTGAAGACGAGGACCTTGCCGAACGACCACAGCACGTCGCCGGGCGGCAGGAACAGGTGGAAGTAGTAGTCGTAGGTGCCGGCCGACTGTCCGAAGTAGACGATGGCCATGGTGCGGGTGGCCAGGTAGCTCGACAGCAGCCCGACCACGTACAGCGGCACGACCGCGACGAGCCCGGCGATCATCCGCGTGGTCACCAGGAACGGCAGCGACGGCACCGCCATCACCTCGAGCGCGTCGACCTCCTCGCTGATGCGCATGGCGCCGAGCTGGGCGGTGAAGCCGCAGCCGACGGTCGCCGAGAGCGCGAGCGCGGCGACGAGCGGCGAGATCTCGCGGGTGTTGAAGTACGCCGAGACGAAGCCGGTGAAGGCGCTGCTGCCGATCTGGTCGAGTGCCTGGTAGCCCTGCAGGCCCACCTCGGTACCGGTGAAGAACGTCATGCAGCAGATGACGCCCACGGTGCCGCCGGCCACGGCGAGGGCGCCGCCGCCGAAGCTGACCTCGGCGAGCAGGCGGACGATCTCCCGTTTGTACCGTGTCAGCGTCCGCGGCGCCCACGAGAACGCCCGCAGGTAGAACGCGAGCTGCCCCCCGAGGTCGTCGAGGCGACGAAGGACCGCCATGTCAGCTCCCCTTCTGCGGCACGATCTGGAAGTACACGGCCGTGATGACGAAGTTGAGCGCGAACAGCAGCATGAAGGTGATGACGACGCTGTGGTTCACCGCGTCGCCGACGCCCTTCGGCCCGCCGCGCGCGGTCATGCCCTTGTAGGAGGCGACGAGCGCGGCCACCGCGCCGAACACGAGGGCCTTGAGCTCGCCGACGACGAGGTCGGGCGGCTGCCCGAGGGCCTGGAAGCTGGCGAGGTAGGCGCCGGGGGTGCCGCCCTGCAGTACGACGTTGAAGAAGTACCCGCCGGACACTCCCACGACGCTGACGAGCCCGTTGAGCAGCACCGCGACGAGCATCGTGGCGGCGATGCGGGGCGCGACGAGCCGCTGCAGCGGGTCGATGCCGAGCACCTGCATCGCGTCGAGCTCCTCGCGGATCTTCCGCGCGCCGAGGTCGGCGCAGATCGCCGAGCCGCCGGCGCCGGCGATGATGAGCGCGGTGACGATCGGCCCGGCCTCGCGCACGACGGCGAGCACGGCCGCGGCGCCGGTGAACGACTGCGCGCCGAGCTGGCTGACCAGGGAGCCCAGCTGCAGCGCGATGACGGCGCCGAAGGGCACCGACACCAGCGCCGCGGGCAGGATCGACACGGAGCTGACGAACCAGGCCTGCTGGACGAACTCGCGGAACTGCCACGGGCGGCGGAACAGCCCGCGCAGCGCGTCGAAGGCGAAGGCGAAGAAGAGCCCGGCGGCTGTCATTGCTGGAACGACCCTTCCGGCGGGACGACGTAGTTGGCCGCGCACCACTGCCCCGGCGGGCGCTCGGCGCGGCGCACCCCGCCGTCGGTGGGGCGCAGCTGCAGCGGGATCGGCGGCAGCGGCGGCGGTTCGGCGCCCGCGTCGGCCTCGGCGCGCAGCTCGTCGGCGTCCTTCTCCTCCGCCATGCCGATCGGGCCGATCCGCTGCGCGTTGAGGAACTGCCGGACCACCGGCTCGGTGCTGGACAGCAGCATCTCCCGGGGCCCGAACATCGCCAGGTGCCCGTGGTAGATGAGCCCGATGTTGTCCGGCACCGTGCGGGCGGTGTTGATGTCGTGGGTGACGATGAGGAACGTCGCGCCGGTGCGCTGGTTGAGGTCGACGATGAGCTGGTTGAGGTAGGCGGTGCGGACCGGGTCCAGCCCGGAGTCCGGCTCGTCGAAGAGCACGATCTGCGGTTCGAGGACGAGCGCCCGGGCGAGCCCGGCCCGCTTGCGCATCCCGCCGGAGATCTCGCCGGGCAGCTTGCCCTCGGCGCCGGCGAGCCCCACCATGTCGAGCTTCTCGGCGACGATCCCGCGGATCTCGCGCTCGGGCTTGCGGGTGTGCTCGCGCAGCGGGAACGCCACGTTGTCGTAGATGTTCATCGACCCGAACAGCGCGCCGTCCTGGAAGAGCACCCCGAAGAGCTTGCGCACCTCGTACAGCTCCCGCTCCCGCAGTCGCGTCAGGTCGCGCTCGCCGACCCAGATCGCGCCGCGGTCGGGCCGCAGCAGGCCGACGAGGGTTTTCAGGAAGACCGATTTTCCGGTACCCGAGGGGCCGAGCAGCACCGAGATCTCCCCCGCCGGCAGGGTGAGCGTCACGCCCTGCCACACCGGCTGTGTCCCGAAGGACTTCGCGAGCCCTTCGACACGGACCTCGACACCCATCGACGCCTCCTCTCGTGGTTGACATCGCAGGAGGGCCGGCGCGCGTAACACCTTTCTCGAAAATTTCTTCGCCCGAGTGGTGGTCTCGGGCCGCGACGGATACCTTGCGGTAACCCCCAGCGCGAAGGCGTGTCTGTTTGCTCATGACCGACGATCTTGTGCACAGTGCCGTGCACGGCGACCCGGACGCCACGGCGGCGCTGCTGGCCGCCCTGCGCCCGGGCGTGGTCCGCTACTGCCGCGCGAAGCTGGGCCGCATCGGCGGCGCGTACACCACCGCCGACGACGTCTCGCAGGACGTCTGCCTCGCCCTGCTGCGCGCCCTCCCCCGCTACCGCGACCAGGGCCGCCCCTTCACCGCCTTCGTCTACGCCATCGCCGCGCACAAGGTCGCCGACGCGCAGCGGGCCGCGGCCCGGTCCGCCGGCACCGCGCCCGTCGACGGCCTCGACGAGCGCCCCGACTCCTCGCCCGGACCCGAGCAGCAGGCCGTCAGCACCGACCTGGCCCGCCGCCTCTCCGGCCTCCTGGCCCGCCTGCCGGAGCAGCAGCGCGAGATCGTGGTCCTGCGCGTGGCGGCCGGGCTGTCGGCGGAGGAGGTCGGCGAGATCGTGGGCATGTCGGCGCCGGCGGTGCGGGTCGCGCAGTCCCGCGCGCTGGCGCGCCTGCGTACCCTGGCGGGCGACACCCTGGGCGAGGTGGCGGCATGACGGATCGCAACGACGCTGTGCCGGGCCGTGGAGGCGACCCGCCCGTCGAGCTGTCCACGATCCAGGCCGACGATGCCCTGCTTGACGCTCTGGCCCTCGGCGACTCGCTCGACGCCGACACCGACGCCGACCCGCTGGCCGGCCTGCTCACCGACTGGCGCGCCGACCTGGCCGCGGACCTGCCCCCGCTGCGCACGGACGTGGCGGTCGCCTTGGCCGCGGGTTTGGACGCGGGCGCGGGCTTAGGCGCGGACCCGGGCGCGGGCTTGGACGCGGGCGCGACGGTCGAGACGCCGGTCGCCCTGGACGCGGGTGCGCCGTCCCTTCGCAGCGGCGCGCCGGCCTCCGTTTCGGACATTTCCGGAATGCCGCCTAACGGCTGGCGGCGAGTCCCACGGCCGGGGCGGGGCCTGCGAAGGGCCTTCACCGGGACCGTCGCGGCGGCCGTGCTACTGGCCGGCGCCGCGGTCGGCGCGCGCCAGTCCGGCCCGGACGGTCCGCTGTGGCCACTGACCCAGGTGTTGTACCCGGAGCAGGCACACGAACGCGCCGCCCGCCAGGCCATCGCCGAGGCGGAGGAGGCGATCGCGACCGGCGACGTCGAAGCCGCCCGCCGCAAGCTCGACACCGCCGCACACGAGGCCGCGCAGGTCGACGACCCGGCGGCACGGCAGCGCCTGCTCGACCGCATCGACGAACTGCGCCGCTCACTGCCGGGCGCGCCCACACCGGCGGCCACCGCGACGACGCCCGCCACCCCGGCGACCCAGACCCCGGCGCCGACCGCGACCCAGGCCCCCGGCGCCACGCCACAGCCGACACCGGGCGGCGGCGGGCAGGGCACCCCAACCGGCGGACCGGGGCAGTTGATCCCGGGCCTGCCGACCCAGGTCATCCCGTCGGTACCGGGCCTGCCGCTGCCGACACCGGGCCTGACGTCGCTGCTCCCGCTGCCGAAGCTCAGCGGCTAAGACCCGCCGTTCCCCGATAAATCGAGTAATCGGACTACTATCCGAGTGTATATCCTCAGTGTATACACTCGGCGAATGAACCGACTCGGGGAGGGGCTATGGCACGTATGACACGCAGGAGCCTGGTCAGGGCGGCGATCGCGGCGGGAGTCGCGGTGCCGTTCGGGCTGGCCGGACGTGACAGCGCGGCGGCGGCCGTGCACGAAGCGGCACCGCTCACGCTGCCGGGGCCGACCGGGGCGTTCCCCGTGGGGACCGTGGCGCTGCGACTCGTGGACCGGTCGCGGCGCGATCCTCTCGCGACGACGAACCGGTACCGGGAGCTCATGGCAAGCGTCTGGTACCCGGCGCGGGACACGCAACGGTACGCGCCGGCGCCGTGGATGGCGGCCGACCTGCTGACCGTGTTCCTGGAGGCGGCCGGGTTCCCGGGCGATGCGGTGGCGGCGCCGGTCACCGCCGGGCATGCCGGTGCGCCGGTCTGGCGGGGCGGGGAGCGGCTGCCCGTCGTCGTGTTCTCGCACGGAGCGCACGACCATCGGGGCGACGCGACGATCGTGGTGCAGGAACTGGCCAGTCACGGGTACGTCGTGGTCACCGTCGACCACACCGGCGACGCGTTCAGCAGGTTTCCGGACGGGCGGATCATCACGCCGGTGGACCCGCTGGGGCCGGCCGACTTCGCCGCGGACGTGCGGTTCGTGCTCGACTGCGTCGAGGACCTCGCGCGGGGGCGCAACCCGGACGCGGACGGGCGGAGGCTGCCGGCTGGGTTGTGCGGCGGGGTCGATCCGCGGCGCGTCGGGATGTTCGGGTGGTCGAAAGGGGCGACCGCGACCGCGCTCGTCATGCTCGCCGATCGGCGGGTGCGGGCCGGGCTGAGCCTCGACGGGCCGATGCAGCCGGAGATCACGGCGGACCTCGACCGGCCGTTCATGCTCATGACCGCGGAGTTCACCCGGGCCGCGGAGCCGAGCGTCGCCCAGCTCTGGTCGCACCTGAAAGGCTGGCGGCGCAACATCCAGGCCGACGGGGCGGTCCACCGCTCCTACGTCGACCTCCAGGCGCTGATGCCGCAGTTCGCCGCCATCGTCGGGATGAGCGACGAGGAGCTGCGGGAGTGGATCGGCACCCTCGACCCCGGGCGGGCGGTGGCGATCCAGCGGGCCTACCCGCTCGCCTTCTTCGACCGGCACCTGCGCGGGCGGCCGGCGCGCCTCCTCGACGGGCCCAGCCCCGCGTTCCCCGAGGTGCGGTTCATACCGTAGCGAGGCGCTCGACCAGCTTGCGGCAGGTGCGTTGCAGGGACTCGTCGTTCTCGATGGTGTCCATGTGGCCGCCGCGCCGCGGGCGGGCGAGCTCCGCGCGCAGCTGTGGCAGGGCGGGTGCGGCGGCCGGGCCCATGCGGTCCAGGCAGTCGGTGACGTCGTTGGCCGTCGCACCGTTCTTCGCCCACGCACGCAGCAGCCGCTCGAGCACGAGCGGTGCCTCGGGCGGGCCGCCGAGGCGCCAGACCGCCTCCGCGCCGGCGATCTCGATCCACTCGCCGCCGCTGGTCGCGAGCTCGCGCAGCCGGGGCAGCGCGGCGCGCTCGCCGACCTCGGCGAGGAGCTCGGCCGCGGTCGTGCGGTGGTAGTAGATCGGCGACTCGAGGAGGTCGTACAGCAACGGCGTGACCTCCCGCGGGTCGCCTCCGGCCGACCACAGCGCGGGGACCGCCGCCTCGCGCACGAAGTGGTCGGTGCCGGCGGCGGTCAGCGGGCGGATCGCCGCGAGAACGGGCTGCGCCACGGCGCCGGGCGAGCCGAGGACCGTCAGCGCCTGCAGGGCGGAGGTGGTGATGCCCCAGGCCTCATGGCGTACCGCTGCGAGGAGGGTCTCGACGATCATGGGCAGGGCGGACGGGTCGCCGAGGGCCGACATCGCGCGCAGCGCCGCGCGGGCGCTCATCTCGTCGCGCCGGCCGGTGAGGTCGGCGCGGCGCAGGTGCTCGGCGAGGCGCGGGACGAGCCGGTCGACCGCGTGCGGCAGGCACCCGGCGACCTGCACGGCCCGCCACGCGTCGACGCCGCCGTCCAGGGCCGCGAGGACGCCCGGCACCGCGCGGGCGTCGCCGAGGCGGGCGACCTTCCGGGCAGGGGCGTCCGTGTCTAAATGCCGTGAAGTTCCTGGCTGATCAAGTCCTCCAGAACGCTGAGGCCTCGCTGCTCGGCGGTGGCGTACGGGCTGTGGTCCGCAACGAGGTCGGCGTTCCAGGCGCTGATATCGCGCAGGACATCCTCGATCAGTTGCGGATCAGCATCGGCAAGCGCTTCGACAAGCCGTACCGTCACGTCCCGAGCAGTGCCGGCGTTCGCCTGCCGCAGGCGCTTGATCGCCGGCCGCAGGGGAGCCCCGGCCTCGGGACAGGCGGCAACGAGCGCGGCAAGAAAGAACTGCCCCAGCTCGGATTCCGTATCCCATCGCGCGGTGAGCCGCGCGAGGGAATCGGCTACCGCCCGACGGGCCGCGACAGCCTCGGGCGCTTCCTCCTGCGGCTGGCCCAAGGCATGCCGGGTGTCGGCAAGAGCCGACAAGTCGCGCCGGCCCACCGTGGCAATCATGAACAGGTCCATGAGAATCCAGGCGTGGTAGCGATCGCCTATCCGCTCGTCCGTGGCCAGTGCGACAAACGTAGGCACCATGCTGGCGGTATGCGGATAACAGGTGCCTTGGTGCATGGCGCCATCGAAGAGGGCGCCGAGCAGGTCGCCGGCATCGGCCCACTCCTCGTCCCAGGCATCGTCCCGGGCATCGTCGACCGCACCGTCGGCCGGCTCCTCGTCGGCGGTCAGCCGCTCGGCGATCGCTGCCATCTCGGCGTGCTCGTCACGGTTGGCTCGGTATGCCAGCCGTGCCGCTGGGCGGGGTCCCGGCCGAGGCGGAATGGCGGGTTCTGTCAGCGCGGCCAGGCGACGGACGACCTCATCGTCGGCAAGTTCGTGGACGAGTCCGACGCGGGTGAATGCATCGAGCACCGTGGACACGAGTCCACCGCCAGGGCCGTCTGCGACGCCGCCATGGCGGCGAGCGATCGCCTTGACCGCCGCCGATTCGGCCGCTGGGATCACTTCCGCCGGGCGCGAGGGATCCCAGAACACACTGAATACATCCCACCAGCCCGTGAACTCAGGCCGCATGCCCGGTTTGCCGTACCACCAGCTGGTCGGATCGAAGCTGAAGTGATCGACGATGCGCACGGCAACCAGCCGATGCCCGCGCCGCGCGAGTTCGTCGGCCACCGTCCGAGCGGCCTCCTCGGAGGGCAAGGTAAAGCGAGTACGTTACCGCGAGCTGCTCGTCGCTCATCGCGAAATCTCATCACATCGTGCATGAGCGCCGCAGTGCTGCCCGGGCCAAGGAGGCAGGCACGCAGTACCGAGTTCAGGTGGAGCGCGTATCGATACGCACTCCTGGCCGGCACACGCGCACCCCGGTTGCCCGCGTGATCGGCGGCGGGCATGATGCGTGCATGATCGACGAGTCGGCAGTGCCTTATCAGGCCCGGTACCGCGTGAGCCCGACAATCTGGGGGCTGGTGCTGGCCAGTCTGATCGCGGGCACCGTCGCGCTGGCGGTGGACGGTTCCGATGACCTGGGACTGGTCGTCGGCGCCGGTTGCTACGCGGCATCCGCCACCCTGCTCGCGCTCTACGGCCACGCCGCGCTCACCGGCAAGATCGGGCTTCGAGTTGATCGGAACGGAATACAGTTCGGTGGACGGCCGCCGCTGTACCGGGCGATGACCGATTTCGTGGCCTGGTCGGACATCTCGGCGGTCTACCTGTACCGCGTGCGCATCTTGCTGTTCACCGAGACCTATGTCGGCCTGCAGGGCCATGACGGGCCGGCCCCGCTGCCGCAGCGGATCCCGGCCAACGCGGTGAGGATGATCTGGCACGTCCCGGCCGACGTAGTGGCGGCAAGCCGTTCCACCAACGGATTCAAGGTGGACCCCGCAGCGCTCATTGCCGCCGTGAACCTCGTCGCACCGTCCGTCCCGGTCGTAGATCTCACTGCCGTGGCGCCGATGTTGGCGCCCACCCCACGGCGCTCCACCTTTGGCTGAGCCTGGATTTCATGGCATCCGCATCTTCCGCTGTTGCCGTATAGCGAGGCAGCGCTACGGGACAGCACGATGAGCCAGAGAACCCCGTCCCTGACACCCGCCGGTCTCGCGTGGGCGCACGGATCTGCAGCGGGCCGGTCGTTGAGGCGGCATCCGGATCTCATGGGTTCTGTCGGGTCGGTTCTTGGAACAGACTCCCTGCTGGCCGGTCGAGACGCCGTTACCAGGCCAGGGAGTGGAGTGACTGGTACGGCTCCTCACTGGGCGCGGGGAAGACCCAGCCGTGGTCGGCCACAATCGTCCTGGAGGGCGTCACGTGCACTCCAGGTCAGGGTGAGGTGAATCAATAACCGGGCTCGCCGCCAGCGGCCAGCCGAGCCGCTGCTTCGGCAGGAGTGTCGTCGTAGCCCGGCCGGGCCACGAGGACCGACTGGAAGAAGTAACCCTGCGTCTCATCGGGGTCGTCATCCGCCGCGAACGGCCGCCACATCGCGAGGTACACATCTCGCGCGGTAAACCCGTCATCGTCCTCGTTGGGCACGAGGTCGATATGGCCACGAAGCCGCTGCACGACCTCCAGCGCGGGCAAGCCGAAGATATCAACGCCGCGGTACCGAACGACGTCCTGCTCGTGCGGACGCCACACCTCGATCGCGTTGACCCGGTCCCGCGTCCTTCCGACGCCGAAGCCCACGCTGAACCCAAGCCCGCTCGGCAAGTGCACAGCCAGCTCACCGTAGGCGGTCGGTTTCAGCGGACCGAACGTTTCGAGCGCCGCCTGCGCCTCGCCCGACGTCATGCCAAGCCTGAGCGGACCGACCCCGTGCGGTGGATCGAGCAGAAGCTCCATCCGTTGATCATCGCAGCCCCGCCGTCCGCGGAGAAGCCTGGACAGCGAGCGCGGGATGTCTGCCGCAATCCGCGCGATGGCTGTGGTCCGCAAGGAAGCCGCGGGCCATGAAACGAACGCCAACCTCATCGCCGACGGTCTGGACCACCGACCAATGACCCGGCGTCAGGAGACCGATGGCGGCCAGCGGTGTCTGCGCCACTCGTCCCATGTCGCGAATCCAGCCGGTGGGTCATCAATGGGTTCACTGCCGTCGAGCTCGCCTGGCGTTGGGATGTCGATGTTGGCAGCCCACTCGGCGAGTTCCTCGTCGGACATAGGCCAAGTCGTGTGTGGCGCTTCGGCTTGGCGCTGATCAAGTCGCCTGCGCTGCTCGGCTGGGGTGAGTTCGAAGTAGCGCATCTCCACCGTCGCTCCCAGGTCTGCTGCTGCCTGGCGGAGAGCGGAGCGCTCGTCTCGACTCCAGAGGCCGTAGTCGATCACGACGTTGTTGCCCAGTTCGAGGGCGCGCAGCCCGATCTGGATGAGCCGTCCTTCGATCACGTCCTGAGCCGATGGCGGATTCTCGTGCCCGTAGAGAGCCTTCACCCATTCGTCCTTCGTGAGACGAAGTGCTTTCTGCTCGATCTCGATGCGCCGAGCAGCAGTGGTCTTCCCGGTGCATGGGAGTCCCACAGTCAGGAACAGTGTTGGTCGCCTCATCATCACCCGCTTCCGACCGAACGCCTCATCATTGCTGACATTCGCTCGTACCGCGATCCGCGCTCTACGCAGCGTGATGTCCCCAGCAGTTGCTCGGCGTGCGGGTCTGCCGATGACAGCGCGTGTCCGCGCTCGGAGTCGGCTCGGGCATGATCGCGTACCGTTGCGGGTGTGACGAGGCGACGGCGACGCCCACTTGAGCAGGTGTTCACTGAGCTGCGGGTGGCATGGGCGCTGCCCGAACCGGCCCATATTTTTCGTACTCGACATTCGATCGCAGCCGTCTACCTCGACGGAGGATTACGCCGGACCGTGAACGTCAGTCGCGGCACCGGGCCTGTGCTCAACTGGGGTGTCTACGCCGTTGACGACGAACTGGACCGCCTTGCGCCAGGTACGGTGTTCATGGCCGTGTTCGATGTGCAGGACGAGCTCGTCGTGGAGGGCAATCCGCCTGAGCGCCGTCGCCGGGGCGAATACGCCTGGCCGTGGATTGATGATCGGCTCGAACCGAGGCTGGTTGCCGAGGGCCAGCGCTTCGCCAGCAGGATGCTGTGGTTCCTGAAGGACCGTGCCGAGCTGGCCCGCGTACTGCTCGCCGGCACGGGTGATGAGCCAGGCCAGTGGCGACGTGACGGCATCGTCGCGACGCGCTTCTCGGGCGCAGCCAGCGGCCTGGTACAGGCCACTATCCTTGCCCGGCTCATCGGCGACGCTGAGCTGGAGCGCATGGCCAGGGCGAAGCTTGATGCCGCAGCCGACGTTGAGGTCGCTGAATACGGCGGCCCCTTCAGTGCGGCTGTCGGCTATTTCGCGACTAAATACGGCGCGTGGTCTCCCGTCGACCTGTCCGACCTCTCCCCGCCGGCCTGAAACCGTCGTCGGACAAGAATTTCCCGACTTCGACCAGCCGCAACCTGGACGCGATCCGTGCGCTGATCTGCCGCGCTCCGCGTGGAAGGCCAACCTTCAGCTCGACGCCGACGGCTTCCCTCACGAGCATTGGCCACCGTTCGCCCTGCACTTCGTCTTTCTCCTTCGAGACACCGCGCCCGTTGCCTTCGCTGAGACTGCAGCAGGCGACACGACATCAGTATGGCCCTTACGGATGGGCGACTGACCGCGATTCTCACCGGCAGCGACTGGCCCGGCACTGACTCGGCCACGCCGTTCTGCAGTAACCCGCCCCGGCCGTGATCAGGCATCCGAGGACCGGCAAGGTAATCAAGCACCGGCCGGAGGCGGTCCTGACAAGGTGCACGCATCTGCCGCATCGCGCGTGCGTGGTCAGCCGGGCTCGTCATGCCACCGACGCGCGTTCAGCGCCGACCGGTGCTGACCCGCCGAGGAGTGTATGTCCCGGTGCGCGTGCTGGACCGGCCCGCGGGCAGGCGCCTGCAGACGAGGGCTGCGATAGGGTGAGTTGATCTTCAGGCTCGTAGTGTGGGGGCTGCAGCAGTGACGACCGACGTGACACCCGAACTGGCCGAGGCGATCCAGCGCGGTTACGACCAGCGCGACCGGGCGAACATGGCGCCGACGATCGCCTACTTCCAGGCGCTGCTCGCCGAACACCCTGACCACCCCGTCCTCGTGTACGAGGTGGGTGGCGCCTATGACACCGCAGGCCAGGAGGAGACCGCCCGCGGCTACTACGAGCGGGCGCTCGCCCTCGGCCTCGACGGCGACGTCCTTCGGCGGTGCCTGTGCCAGTACGCCAGCACCCTGCGGTGGCTGGGCGAGCTGGGCGAGTCGCTGGCGGTGCTCGACCGGGCCCGCAGGGAGTTCCCTGACTCCGACTCCGTTCGCGTCTTCCGCGCCCTGACTCTCAACGACGCCCAGCGGCCAGATGAGGCGGTGGCCGAGTTGCTCACCGTCGTGACCGGGCACGCGAACGTCACCGACCTCGGGCGTTGGGCGGTCGGGCTGCGCGGCCTTGCCCAATGGCTCGCCGACGGCCGCCCCGAATAGGAAGCGTCAACCCTGCACAAGGCCAGTGCAGGGGGTTAGACCACGGTGACGTTGGCCGATGCACGGCGGCCGCGACTGCGGGTCCTCGCCGACTCGGGGCTGCGGGCACGGGTGACCGCGGCCACCAACAAGGCCGAGGCCTACAACGGGTTCCCCGCCTGGACCCCGGTTCGGCAACCAGGGCGTGATCGCCGAGAATGACCCGGCCGAGCAGGAAAGGGCGCTCGTCCGGGATCGGCGCCGGCTCGATGCTGGCGGCAGCGCGGCTGGACCATCCCGGCGCGCGATGCCGGCGGGGCGTCGACCGCCGGCCTCGGGCTGGTCCGCCATACGAGCAGCGTCATCGCGGCGACCAGCGGGGCGGTGGCGATCGGCGACCTAAGGGCGGCAGCCGGTGTCAGCAGTACTCATCTGGCACAGCGGTTCAAGGAGCTCATCGGCGTCACGCCGAAGCGGCTGGCCCGCACCCACCGCTTCGCCGCCACCGTGTTCGCGATCAACCCCGCCGGACCGATCGACTGGGGCGACCTCGCCAGTCGCGCAGGCTACTTCGACCAGGCCCACTTCGGCCACGAGTTCCGGGCGTTCACCGGGTTCACGCCGACCCGGTACGTCGAAGTCCGGCGGCAGTTCCTGCGCGAACATCCCGGCCACGTGCTGGACGGCTGGCCGCTACCGGCCGATTGATTTCTTACAAGAGCGACAGCTCACGACACGCAATTTGGGGGCACCCATAAGCAGAGGAGAGCCTCGTGGGCAAGGTGGTCATGTACAGCTCGGTGTCGGTGGACGGCTTCGTCGCGGACGAGAATGACCAGCCCGGACCGCTGTTCGAATGGTTGTCCAGCGGTGACGTCCCGTTGGACGAGAGCGGCGCGGTGAAGGTGTCGCAGACGTCCTACGACTACACCCGGCCGTACTGGGACCAGATCGGGGTGACACTCGTCGGCCGCCACGTCTTCGACATGACGGACGGCTGGGACGGGAAGCCTCCGGGCGGGATCGACCACGTGGTCGTCGTGACGCACCGGCCGGAGCCCGAGGGCTGGGACCCCGAGGCGCCGTTTCACTTCGTCGACGGCGTCGAGGCAGCCGTGGCCAAGGCGCAGGAGCTCGCGGGTGACCGCATTGTCGAGGTCGCCGCCGGCGACGTCGGTGGCCAGATGCTTGCCGCGGGCCTGGTCGACGAGGTGCGCATGGACGTCGTACCCGTCGTGTTCGGGTCCGGCAAGCGCTACTTCGGGTCGGTCCACGCGCAGCACCTGTTGGAGGATCCTGACGTGGTGATTCAGGGCAACCGGGTGCTTCACCTGCGCTATCGGGTGCGCCGTTGACCGATCGGTGACACAAGATCGGGCGCACCGGTTGGCGAACCCCTGCGGTCACAGAACATCAACCGCTTGTCTCGGCGTGGTACAGAAGGACGTGGTTGCCGACCCTCCGCAGTGGATGCCGGGCCGGCCGCCGTCGAGCGGAGGGTTGGGTATGACGCGGATGAGAGCAGTCGTGTACGACCGTTACGGGCCACCGGACGTGTTGCGGATCGAGAGCCTTCCCATACCGTCACCCACAGCCGGGCAGGTGCTCGTCAGGATTGCGGCGACGTCGGTCAATCTCAGCGACTGGGAGACCCTGCGCGGCACACCGCTGTATTCGCGCATCGGTGGGCTGCGTGCGCCGGCACGCCGGACACTCGGCTCGGACATCGCCGGTTGGGTCGATGCGGTCGGCTCGGGTGTGACCCGATTCCGGCCCGGTGACGAGGTGTACGGCGACAACCTCGCCCTCAAGGGCGGGTTCGCCGAGTACGCGATCGCTCCCCGCTGGCGGCCGCTCGACCCGCGTGAGTTGCCGCTGGCTCCCTGCGGCTTGCGCCTGCTTGACTACACCGACATCGAGCTCCGGCTGCCCACGACGTTCGACGACTACCTGCGCTACACCGTCACCGGAATCAACATCGACAGCGCCATCACCCGCGGAGCGTGCAGCGCCGACGAGGCTCGCGACTGGTGCCGGGACACGCTGGCACCGGTCTTCGCGGCCGGCGACCTGACCGTCGTCATCCCGGGATACCTCGCAACCGTGGGCCGCGCCGCCGACGAATGACCCCTCGTGTCGGGAATCGCGGGCTGACGCCGCCGGAACGTACGCGACGTCAACCGCCAAGCCAAGTCGATCGGGCTGCGCGCTCATCAGCGTAAGGCGTTTGGGGTCAAGTCTTGGTCGGTGCCTCGTCCGTCGTCTGTCCCTGCATAGCGGTAATCGGGTTGGTGAGACGACGGGCGGGGCTGCCCATGATGAGCGTCGAGGTAACCGTGGTTCCTCAATGCCGCGTGGGGCTCGCCCCGACCGTCCTGGATCGACACGCAGAACGTCTTTCTATGCCGTGATGCGCTCCTCGTCAGCACGACTTGTCTCAGCGTGGGCAGGGTCGGCCTGGGACGTCGTAGCGTCGGCGTGGGCACCCGCTCGGACACACGCCGGCTGCCAGGACTTCAGCGCGGAGGGAGCCTGGCACGCCGGGATGATGCACGACGTCGTGAAGGAAGCCGCTGAGTTGCGGCCCCGACGCAGATATCTGGCCGCCGTTGGCGTGCCAGCGCACTGCCATCTCGGGAAAGTTCAAGGTGTACGTGGCGCACCACCGGACGTGGCCGTCCTCGTCCCGTGTGAGCCGTTCCAAGACCTCACGCGGCGTGTCGAAATTACGAGCCACCAACAGACGAACCGGCCGAACATCGTCAGCGGCCAGCTCGCGAAGTCGACCAGGGGGCGTGGCCGGGTCGCGCGCCTCCAGCACGCGTTGATAGCCAAGCATGCGCTCAGCCCGCGTCCTGATCGGCCTCGCCCCTTCTACGACCGGGCGGCCCGGCCTGTCGATGCTTGTCGACGCCCGCGATGTCGGGTGCGGTGAGCGTTCCAGCCGATTCATCGGCTGGCGCTGGCGCCGTAGCCGTGGCGCATCCGGAAGCGCATCGGCTCGGTCCCGGTGGCAGTGACATGAGCAATCAGCTGCGACCGCAACGGCTCCGGGACTTCGGCCCGCAACGGCCGGGTCCACCCGAAGCACGTGAACAGTTCCGCTGCGCCGTCGAGCTGCCCCAGTGACAGCGGAGCCACCAACAACGCATCGAGGATCGTCTCAGTCGACTCGGCGAGTAGAAGTTGTTGGGGCAGGGACTCATACCAGAAGGTGCCGTTCTCGCGTGCGCAGCGATCTCATCGCCAGCCACCACGATCCGCGCGGCGTCGGCACGGTCGAGCTCGTCAGGACCAGCCTCGACGATCAGCACCTCGGCCGCGTTGGCCAGGATCCCATAGAGCCGCGCAGTGCTGGGCCCCTTGTTCCTTTTCGCCATGGCGGCGAGCGTACTGCTGTCGGCCTGCGGCCGAATCCTCCGATGATCCACACCTGATGCGCATGCGTCCCGGAGCGCGCTGCTTGGGGCGGTAACGGGAGTCAGGCGTCGCTGGGTCCGGGTGTCCAGCCGGTGCGTTGGGCCCATGCGTCGGCGTGTCGGATGATGTCCCAGACGAACGGGTCCTTCGCCTCGACGTAGCCCTGCCGGTCGTGGCGGAACCGGGCCGCGCATTGGCGCTTCACGGCGGCGTACTCAGCGACTGCCGTGGGATGTGACCGCAGATAGTCACGGAACAACAGCGGGAACTGCTGGGAAAAGCTGCCCAGCTGGCGTACGTGGACATGCGTCCGGCGATGGCCCGGAGGTTCCCTGAAGTAGCGCTTGGTGCGCTCCGGGTTGTCGGCCCGGTAGACGTAGCCGAGCCTGGCCAACGGTTCTCGGAACATGTCGACCGGGTCGAGCGATCGCACCGACACCTGGATGTCGATAACCGGCTTGGCGGCCAGTCCGGGCACCGCGGTAGAGCCGACATGGTCGATCCGAACCGCGACATCGCCCAGCGCGCCGCGCAGCGTGATTCCCAGGCCGGCAAAAACCGTCACCCAGTCGCGGTCGTAGTTGACGATCTCAACCGGACTCGACATTCGGCCATGGTGCCACGCCGCCCACGACGGGCCAATCCAACGACATCCGATAAGTGTGCACATCCTCGGCACCGCCGGCGTTCCAACCCCTGTGACGGACTGGCCAGCCGCGCGACGGCCGAGGCGTGTGCCATCGAGCACGGCTACCGGTTCGTCGACACCTACCAGCCGCTCACCCGCTTCTGGCCGTTCCAGCTCATCGAGTCGGGCATCTTCGTCGGGCTCTCGATAACGGTGCTGGCCGTGGCGGTGTGGTGGATCCTCCGCCGGACAGCCTGACCTGCCGCCTACGGACGCCACGAGGCCATCGACGTCGACCGCTCCGAGTCCGGGCACGCCGCTGCGGGTGTTGAGGGGGTGTGGGTGGAGCGGAGCTCCCCCACCGCGAGCGCAGCGAGCTAATTAACGGAACAGAAACGGCAGGCCGGCGTAGCCGAGTTGCTCGGCGAACTGGTCGCCGTCGACCTTGCCGGCCAGCTCCAGGCTCACCATGCCGTGTGTGAGGGCCCACAGGTGCAGGGCGACCGGTTCCGGGTCGCCGGGCAGGAACAGGCCCTCGCGCTGGCAGCGCTCGACGCCCTCGACCAGCGGGCGGTACGTGGCCTCGGCGGCCTCGGTGCGGGCGAAGCCGCTGTGGAACATCAGGCCGTACAGGTGCGGGCTGGCCAAGGCCGCCTCGCGGTAGGCGAAGCCCAGGGCGGCCAGGTCGGACAGGGGCTCGTCGGTGTGCGGCACGGCGGCCAGGGCCTCGCCGAGGCGGCGGAAGCCCTCGCGATGCATGGCGTCGAGGAGGCCCTGCTTGTCGCCGAACAGGGTGTACACCGGCATCGTCGACACGCCCGCCGCCGCGGCGACCTTGCGCAGCGACAGGCCGCCGGGGCCCTCCTCGACGAGGATGCGGGCCGCGGCGTCGACGAGCCGGGCGGTGAGCTCGGGGTTGACGGTTGCCACGACCGAGGACTATAACAGCGTTATGAGCGATAACGTTGTTATACCGCTCCATGCCGCGGCCGCGACCGTCTCGCTGTTGCTCGGGGCCTACAACCTGCTGCGGCGCACCCGCGGCGATCGCGCGCACCGGCTCGCCGGGCGGGTGTGGGTCGCCGCGATGTACGTCACGGTCCTGACCTCGTTCGCCATCCGCTCCCTCGACCCGGGGCACTTCAGCTGGATCCACGGGCTGTCGGCGTTCACGTTCTGCACGCTGAGCATCGCGCTGTGGGCGGCGCTCACCCACCGGGTGCGCATCCACCGGCAGTTCATGACCGGGTCCTACCTCGGGCTGCTCGGCGCGTTCGTCGGCGCCGTCGTGGTGCCGGTGCGCGACATTCCACAGTGGATCGTCCACCGGCCGGTGGAGCTCGCGCTCGGGTTCCTCGCGTGCCTCGCGGTCGCCGGCATCGTCATCGCCGCCGGGCAACGCGGGAACTACGACCAGGCCAAGGTGGAACGGGTGCGCCAGTAGTCCTCGGGCGGCTCGGGGGTCACGCCGGGGATCTGCGTGACGGACAGGGCGCGCAGGTTGCTCGCCAGCTGCGCGGTCGTCGCCGCGCCGGAGAGCACGACGGTGGCCCACGGCTGGTGCAGTACCGCCGCGATCGCCTCGGCATCGTGGTCCGCCAGGCGACCGTTGGCCATGGCCTCCTTGACGATGACGAAGCAACCGGCGGCGTGCGCCTCGGCGAGCGCCGGCCCGGCCGAGGGTTCGAGCCGGTTCCAGGTGGCCTGCACGCTGCGGAACAGCGGCTCGCCGCCGACCTCGACGCGCAGCGCTGCGCGGATCGCGTCAGCCTGGCGCGGGCCGCTCACCGACAGACCGACCGTCACGCCGGTCGCGGCCAGGCCGGCGAGGCGGCGGTGCAGCTCCGCGTCGGCCAGCGCCGGGCTGTCGGGGGTCACCGAATGGATGTGGTACACGTCGAGGCGCCCGCCCAGCAACGCCCGCGTCTCGGCGAGCTGCCGCTCGAACGTGGCCACGGAGTGGTCCTTGGCCTCGTGCACGGGCGCGTCGACGCGCCAGGCGGCCGTGTACGTGTACCCCCACTTGGATCCGACGACCACGTCCGGGTGCCCGGCGACCCAGCCGGCGACGAACTCCTCGGCCAGGCCGTAGGAGCGCGCGACGTCGACGTAGCGCATCCCGGCGGCGTACGCGGCGTCGAGCAGTTCGTGGCTGCGGCGGCGCAGCGCGGCGATCGAGCGGTCGGCGGGCAGGTCACGGTCGCGGCCGAGGTTGATGTACCCGGGCCGGCCCACGGCCGCCAGGCCCAGCCCGATGCGCCGGGGTCCGGCGTGCGGGCCGAGGCGCGCAAGGCCCATCAGAGGCCCATCAGGCGGGCTGCAGGTGCTCGGCGAGGATGGTCAGGTGCGTCTCGCGCGCGGCGGTGTGCCGGGCCAGGCCCTCCGGCGTGACGGTGACGAACACGCCGCGGCGGTCGGCCTCGCACAGCGCGCGGGCCACGAGGCCGTGCTTCTCCAGGCGGGCGACCGCGCGGGACAGGGCGCTCTGGCTCAGGTACATGTCCGCGGCGAGATCTTGCATGCGTCGCTTCTCACACTCCTGTTCGATGAGACGGTCGAGAATCTCGAACTCGCTCAGCGTCAGGCCGTGGCGCTCCGACAGGGCCCGCTCCAGGTGCCCCGCGACCTCGTTGTAGCTGGTCAGCAGCGAGCGCCAGCGCTCGATCAGGACTCCTTCGGACCTCATGCGCGGCATCCTACTCCGCTGAGGGTGAAATTGCACCTGCATTAAATGCAAACGGATTTAGTGCATGGACATTGGATGCACACGCATCTAGTGTCTCCCCTCGTGACTATGACACTCACCAAAGCACCACGGGCGGCAGAGCAGATCTGGACTCCACGGCTCTGGGGCGTGCTGGCGGTGCTGTGTGCCGTGCTGTTCCTGGACGCCCTCGACGTGTCGATGGTCGGCGTCGCGCTGCCGTCGATCGGCGCCGACCTGAGCCTGTCGACCACCTCGTTGCAGTGGATCGTCAACGGCTACGTGCTGGGCTACGGCGGCCTGCTCCTGCTCGGCGGGCGCACCGCCGACCTGCTGGGCCGGCGGCGTATCTTCCTCGTCGCGCTCGGCGTGTTCGCCGTCGCGTCGCTGGTCGGCGGCCTCGTCGACGACGGCAACCTGCTGATCGCGACCCGCTTCATCAAGGGCCTCGCCGCCGCGTTCACCGCGCCGACGGCCCTGTCGATCCTCACCACCAACTTCCACGAGGGCCCGGCCCGCAACCGCGCGCTGTCGGTCTTCTCCGTCTTCGGGGCCAGCGGGTACTCCTCCGGCCTCATCCTCGGCGGCCTGCTCACCAGCGCCGGCTGGCGCTGGACGTTCCTCATCCCGGTCCCGGTGGCGATCGCGGCCCTGGCCGCCGGCCTGGCGCTCATCCCACGCGACCCTCCCGCGGCGGAGGGCGGCCACGACCTGGTCGGCGCGGCGACGCTGGTCGGCGGCATGCTCCTCGCGGTGTACACCGTGGTCTCGGCGCCGGCGCGGGGCTGGATGGACCCGGTGACCCTGGCCCTGGCCGGCGCCGCCGTGGCGCTGCTGGCCGCGTTCGTGGCGATCGAGCGGCGGGTCGCGCACCCGCTCATCCGCCTCGGCATCCTGCGCTCGGGCTCGATCGTGCGGGCGAACCTGAGCATGGTGGCGCTGTTCGGCTCGTACCTGAGCTTCCAGTTCATGATGACCCTGTACCTGCAGGACGTCCTGCACTGGTCGCCGCTGCGCATGGCCCTGGCCCTGCTGCCGGCGGGCCTGCTGGTGGCGTTCGGCTCGCCGTTCGTCGGCAAGCTCATCACCCGCTACGGCACGGCACCGCTCATCGTCGGCTCGATGCTGTCGATGAGCCTCGGCTACGCCTGGTTCCTGCTGACCGCGGGCAGCGCGCCGCACTACGCGGTGACGACGCTGCCGACGATGCTGCTGCTGGGCGGCGGGTTCGCGTTCGGCTTCAGCGCCATCATGGCCCAGGCGACGCAGGGCATCGCCGACGCCGAGCAGGGGCTGGCCTCCGGCCTGGTGCAGACGTCGGGGCAGGTCGGCGCGGCGCTGGTGCTGGCCGCGGTGACGGCGGTCATCGCCACGAACAGCCCGGCCGGGCGGCACGACTTCACCCAGTTCCACCCGGGCATCAACCTGGTGACCGGCGTGGCGGTGGTGGGCCTGCTGCTCAGCCTGGTCCCGCTGGTGTCGCGCCGGACGGCCGGCGCCCACCGCGGCTGATCCACGGCATGACGATGGCCGGCCTTCCCGCGGGGAGGCCGGCCATCGGCCTGTTCAGGCGTGCACGAACGGGGTCGTGGTGGCCAGCTCGACGAAGCCGAGGCGCTTGAGGATGGGTCGGCTGTCGTCGGAGGCGTCGACCTGCAGGTAGGGGTAGCCGGCCGCGGCGGCCTGCGCGGCGCGGTGCGCCACCACGGCGCGGAAGACGCCGCGGCCGCGCCAGTCCTCGGAGGTGCCGCCGCCCCAGATGCTGGCGAACGCGGTGCCCGGGTGGAACTCGATGCGCCCGGCGCAGATGGGGCGGTCGCCGGCCATCGCCACGACCGCGCGGACGGTGTCGGGGCGGGCCAGCACCGCCCGGCCGATGGCGGAGTGGTCGCCGCCGAAGACCTCGTCGTGCACGCGCACCAGCAGCTCGGCCTCGTGCGGTGACGTGACGGGCACCAGGTGTACACCCGGTGGAAGCTCCGGCACCTGTGGCAGCGCCGCGACCTCGGCGACCAGCAGCGCCTCCGGCGGACCCGGCTCGAAACCGGCCGCGAGCAGCCGGGCCGGCAGGTCGGCGGGGCGGTCGTGCGAGTACAGCTTCCACTCCCACGGCAGGCCCGCGCCGGCGAAGCGGCGCACCTGCGCGGCGATGACCGCGGCCGGGTCCAGGCCGGTGAGGTCCGTCCACGTGATGCCGGTCCAGTCGTCGTCGGCGGACAGGACCCGCACCACGCCGGGCTCGTGCTCGACGATGGCGCCCGGGCCTTCCTGCGGCTGCTGGCGGATCTCGCGGTCGTATCGGGCGATAATCTCCTCGGCGTCCATGCGCATCACCCGACACCGGCGATGCCGAAGCCGCAACCGAATTCCGCGATGACGGCGATCGGGCCGTGCAGGTGCGCGTTGAACTCGGCGAGGTCCTCGGCGGGCACCCACAGCTCGTCGATGCCGCTGCCGCCGGCCCGGCGGGTCGCGTACCGGCGGCAGAACATGGTGTCGACCCGGAACTCGGTGACGTAGCCGCGCCCGCTCGCGGGGACGTTCCACTCCTGGGCGATCTGCTCGGCGTACACCCGGTTGAGCACCGGGTAGAAGATGGGCTGGTCGGGCAGGCGGGGCGGGAACGCGCGCCAACCGGCCTCGTCGAGCAGGCGGTGCTCGCCGGGCCCGATCGGCCGCCACAGCACGGTCGTGCCGCCGGGCTCCTCGACCCGGCCGGTGAGGGCCCGCCGCAGCAGCGCGACGACTCGTGGATCGTCATGGTGTACCGCGGGAGAGTCCGCGAACGCCACGAAGTCCACCTCGCCGACGAGCCAGCGCCACCCGTCCTCCGGCGGGTCGGCGCGCAGCGCCGCGGCCAGCAGCGTCGCGTCGTCGAGCGGGTACGCGCCCGCCTCGCCCCGGTGCCCGACGGCCGCGGCGAGCAGGTCGCCCGCCTGGTCGCCGTCGACCCGCAGTACCGTCACGGTCTCGCCCCGACCGAGCGCATAGATCATGGCTCGATCATGCAGCACCTGCGGGCGACGCAACGGTGTGAGCCGAGTACGGCTACTCAGCCCGGATTGAGTACCTCGGCGCCCGCGCGGGCCGGGGCGCGGCTGGGACGCTCGTGGCATGCGCGAACGGGGATCGAGGTGGGCGGCGCTCGCCGCGCAGCTCGGCGCGGTCTGGGCGGTGGGCACGGTCGCGCCGCTGCTGGCGCTGCACGCCGTGATGGTCGCGGCGTTCGGCGGCGGCTCCGGCCCGGCCGCCATCGCCCTGCTGGTCAGCGCGGTGGCGCTGTGCGCGGCCCTCTACGCGGTGATCGCCCACACCCGGGCCGCGTCGGCGCTCGGCGCCACCGCCGGCAGCCGCGTCCTGTGGTCCGTGCTCGTCGGCGCCGGCGGCAGCTTCGGCTGGATCGCCGGCTGGGCGTTCACCGACGCCGCCTCCCTCGGGATGAGCGGCAACCTCGCCGTGGCCGCACCGCTGGGCGGCGTCGCCTTCGCGCTCGCCGCCGCGCTGCTCGCGCGCGGCTGGCCGGTGCGCACCGCCGCCCTCGGCGCCGTCGTCGCGCTGCTGTTCGCCGGCGTGGCCGGGGCGCGCCGCGAACCCCCGAGCGACCTCGACGCGCGCATCCAGCGGGCCGGCCTGCAGCGGGAGCTCGCCTACGCGGTGGCCGTCCCCGGGTACCGCCCGATCGGCCTCGACTACGGCGACGACCTCGGCGGGCAGGAGTTCTTCCCGGCGACGGACCCGCAGGGCGCGGGCATCACGCTGTACGTCACCTTCTCCCGCGGCGACGTCATCTGCTCCGACACCGTCGAGTGCTCCCCCGACGGCCCCGGCGTCTGGTACGTGCGCCGCTCGTATCAGCACGGCTACGTCGTGGAACGCGGCACGGTCAACGTCTCCGTGCGGGCCGCCCCGACCGTCGACAAGGCTCTGCTGCGCCGGACCACCCTCGCGGCCCGCCCGGCAACCGACGACGAGCTGCTCCGCGCGCTGCCCCCGGCACGGACCCGCGACAACATGGACCGCTTCCGCGACTGGCTGCGCGGCCTCTAACCGCGGGCCGCGCGCCGCCGGTAGAACGAGTGGACGGCGGCCTGGCCGGTGTAGTTCGGCCCGGCGGCGTCATCGGCGCCGAGGTACTCGTACGGCAGCTCCACGTCGCCGCGGTCGTCGCGGCCGATCCGGCGGCGGCGCCCGTCGTAGCTGAAGCCGGCGTCGCGCAGGTCGGCGGCCAGGCGGCGCCCGGCCGGGGCACCGTCGGGCAGCCGCACCGCGGACAGGTCCAGGTCGGCCACCAGGCGCCCGCCGTCGGTGAGCCAGCCCGCGGCCCGCGACAGCAGCGACAGCTTGTCGCCGACGTAGTGCAGGCCGTGGACGCTGGTGATGAGGTCGTAGCGGCGGCGCGGCGTCCAGGTGAGCACCGGGGCGGCGCTCAGGCGCAGCCACGGCACGTCCGGCGCCGGGTCGAACGCGTCGACCAGGTCGACGCCCTCGACCAGCACGCGGCCGGCCACGCCCTGTTCGCGCAGCCGGCCGGCGGCCTGGATGAGCGCCCGGCCGGTGCCGCAGCACAGGTCGAGCCACGCGACGGTGTCCGGGGCGCCGGTGACCCGCAGCAGGGCCGCGAGGACGTCGACCGGGTTGAAGCCCAGCTCGAGCTCGTAGCTGTTGACGCCGGCGAGCTGCCGTTC
Source organism: Dactylosporangium darangshiense (assembly GCF_039537565.1). Lineage (NCBI taxonomy): Bacteria > Bacillati > Actinomycetota > Actinomycetes > Micromonosporales > Micromonosporaceae > Dactylosporangium > Dactylosporangium darangshiense. The sequence goes on along the minus strand of NZ_BAABAT010000032.1, from coordinate 69,324 downwards.
GCGGTTCATGTCGGAGTTCGCCACCACTGCCGATCCGGCGAGGGCGTCGTCGTCGAGCAGAGGAGGCACGGCGACATGATCGCAGCTAAAGCCGGTGCCGGGAACCCCCCATGATCGACTGTTCATCTCGCTCGCCGCGCTCTGCCAGCTAGCTCGCTGCGCTAGTGCCGGTGCCGGGAGCCCCCGTGGTCGTCGCCGGCCCGGTCGTCGCGGCCGTGCCCGTCGCGCAGGCCGCCGTGGTCGTCGATCGACGCGCTGGCCGACGGGCCCGGGGAATGGGTGCCGTGGTCGTCGCCCACGTCGTGGGACGGGCGGTCGTCGATCGAGGCGCTGACCGACGCGCTCGGGGAATGGGTCCCGTGGTCGTCGCCCACGTCGTGGGACGGACGGTCGTCGACCACGACGCGGGACGGGTGGTCGTCGCCCCGGCCGGGGCCGCTCGCCGCGAGGGCCGTCCCGCCGATCGCCACGGTCGCTGCGGTCGTGACGGCGATGAGCAGAAGTCTGCGCATGTCGGTACGCCTTTCGATTCGCTGTCGAGTTGCCTCGTGCGACCAACGGTGCCCGGCGTTGCGTCAAGGGCCTCCTGGGCTACGGCTAACGATCGGTTAAGAGCTCGAGGGTCACGCGGGAGCCGGCGACGGTCATGCGCCCGCCGGTCGACTCCGCCGTCCGGCGGGCGATGTCCAGGCCCAGGCCGGTCGAGCCGCCGCCGCTCACGCCGCGCTCGCCAGCCGACGGGGCGATGCCGGGCCCGTCGTCCTCGACGACGAGGTCGGCGCCGCGGGCCGTGCCGAGCAACGAGACGGAGAAGCCGGTGCCCTCGTCGGTGTGCGCGAAGACGTTGCCCAGCAGGGCGTCGACGGCGGCGGCGAGGTCGGCGGCGGACGCGGCGACCGGCAGCGGGCCCGGGTCGAGCTCGCAGCGCACGGCGCGGCCCTGGTCCTCGGCGAGGACGGCCCAGAACGCGATCCGCCCGGCGACGACCGCGGCGGCGTCGCAGGACGGGGCGGCGCGCTCGCGGCGGGCGTCCTCGATGACGGCGGTCAGCGCCCGGTCGAGTGCGTCGACGTGGCGCAGCATCCGCGCGGCGTCGCCCGGGTCGGCGAGGCCCTCGGCGTCGAGGCGCAGCGCGGTCATCGGGGTGCGCATGCGGTGCGACAGGTCCGCGGCGGCCTCGCGCTCCTGGCGCAGCAGGTCGCGGATGCGCGCGGCGAGGCGGTTCAGCGCGGCGGCGACGGCGCGGACCTCGGGCGGCCCGTCGCGCGCCGGGGCCCGCCGGTCGAGCTCGCCGGCGGACAGGGCCTCGGAGACGGCGGCGAGGGTGCGGATCGGCCGCACGACGGCGACGGCGAGCCGGTCGGCGACGGCGAGGCCGAGCAGCAGCAGCCCGGCGCCGACGGCGGCGAGCACGAGCCAGGAGCGGGTCACGCCGCGGCGCAGGTCGGCCTCGGGCACGAACGAGCGCACGACCGCGGTGCCGCCGGGCAGGCCCTGGACGGCGACGACGATCTCCCGGCCGTCGGCGTGCGCGACGGTGAAGCTGCCCTGCTGGGCGGCGAGGCGCACCGCCGGGGTGGCGGCGACGGCTGCGCCGACGGTGCCGCCGCCGGGCAGGTAGACGGTGACCGGGTGCGCACCGTCCACATTGGCCTGTTCGACGGTGAGCCGCAGCGACTGCGCGTCGGCGGTGGCCACGAGCGCGCCGAGCGACTGCGCCTGGACGAGGGCCGCGGCGACGGCCCGGTCCTCGGCGGCCGCGCGCAGCAGCAGCGCCAGCGGCACCAGGAACGCGGCCAGCACCAGCACCATCGCGGCGGCGACCAGCAGGGCGAGGCGGCGCCTCACGGCGTGGACCCGAAGCGGACGCCGACCCGGCGTACCGTGTGGATGCGCCGCGGCTCCTGCGCGGTCTCCCCCAGCTTGCGCCGCAGCCACGACAGGTGGACGTCGACGGTCTTGTCCGCCGCCGTGTACGGCACCTGCCACACCTCGGTGAGCAACTCCCGCTTCGACACGACCTCGCCGGCGCGGCCCACCAGGTGGTACAGCAGGTCGAACTCCCGCGGCGTCAGGTCCAGCGCCGCACCGTCGAGCGTCGCGGTGCGGGCCCGCGGGTCGACGCGCACCCCGTCGGCCTCCACGGCCGGGTCCCGCTCCTCCGCCTTGCGGGCGGTGCGGCGCAGCACGGCGCGGATGCGGGCGTCGATCTGGTCGGCGCCGTAGGGCTTGACGACGTAGTCGTCGGCGCCGGCGTCGAGAGCGCGCACCATCTCGCCCTCGGTGCGCCGGGCGGTGACGACGATGACCGGCACCTGGCTGACCCCGCGCAGCATCCGCAGCGCCTCGCGCCCGTCGAGGTCGGGCAGCCCGAGGTCGAGCAGGACCACGTCGGGCGCCTCGGCGACGACCAGCCGGAGGCCGTCGAGCGCTGTCCCGGCCGGTACCACCACGTGCCCCCGCCCGGCGAGCGCCCGCACGATCCCGGTGCGGATCTCAGCGTCGTCCTCCACGATGAGCACCTTTGCCATATCGCGAGGATAAGCCGATGTAACCGGGGGCCGCCCGTGCTCCGTCTTACCCGTGTGAGGGACGACGAGGCACAGTTCCGGGACTTCGTCGGTGTGCAGCTGGAGCCGTTGCGCGGCCTGGCGTACCTGACGTGCGGGGACTGGCAGACCGGCGAGGACGCGGTGCTCACCGTGCTCGCCCGGCTCTACGCCAGATGGCGGCACATCGACAACCCGCTCGCGTACGCCCGCACCGCCGTGGTGCGCGCGGCGATCGACGAGACCCGCCGGCCCTGGTGGCGGCGCAAGGAGTCGGCCGGCGACGCGCTGCCCGACCGGCCGCTGCCGGGCGACGGCACCGGCGAGGTCGATGAGCGGCTGCGCATCCGGGCCGCCCTGCTGCACCTGCCGGCTCGGCAGCGGGCCGTGGTGGTGCTGCGCTTCCTGGAGGGGCTCAGCGTGCAGCAGACGGCGGAGGCGATGGGCTGCCCGGAAGGCACGGTCAAGGCGTACACCTCGCGCGGCCTCGACGGCCTGCGCCGGATCCTCGGGACCGACTTTTCCATCGAGACACACACGGAGGGGCACTATGAGGTCCGATCTGGCTGAGCTGCTGCGGGAGGCGCGTACCGCAGTACCGCCGCCGCGCTTCGACATCGAGGACGCCGTCGCCGCCGGCCGCCGGCGGCGGATGCGCCGCCGCGCGGGCTGGGCGGGCACGACGGGCGCCGCCACGCTGGCCCTCGGCCTGGCCGCCACGGTCCTGGCGCCGCACCTCGGCCGTTCGCCCGACCCCGTCGCCGGAAGCGCCTCGCCCCGCACGCCGCAGTTCGCGTTCCCGGCCGACCCGCTGATCGGCAACATCCAGGCCGCGGACCTCGAGGGCACACTGCGGATGTCCGGGACCGTGCTCGTCGCGCCGACGTTCCAGGCGGCCCTGGTGACCCGCCCGGACCTGCCCGGCGTGCGCATCGAGGACGACGGCACGCGGCACGAGTACGGCATCGCCGCCGCGGTCGTCGTCGTGTACCGCCCGGGCGCCTTCGATGCGGCGGCCTTCACCGGTGGCGAGCCGGTCTCGGTCGACGGCCGCCCCGGCCGGTACCTCACGTCGTACCAGATCGGGACCGGCCGGCCCGGCGGCCCGGCGGTGGCGTGGCAGTACGCCGAATATGCCTGGGCTGTCATCGCGGCCACCGACCAGCGCCCGGCGCCGAGCCTCGAGCAGCTGCTCGGCCTGGCCGTGGCGCTGCGCTCGGGTGAGCCGCGGGTCCCGAGCCTGGCCTTCAGGCTGGGCACGGTGCCCGCCGGCTTCACGGTGCAGGCGGCCGGCACGGCGGACCCCGGCCTGACCGTGAGCCTGCCCGGCGAGTCGTTTGTCAGCCTGGTCAATCCGGGGGGCCAGGAGATCGCGCTGACGCTGCACCCCTCCTGGTGGGGCGAGCACCACGGCACCGCCGGCGAGGCAAGCTGCCCGCAGCAGGGCCTTTGCTACACCACCTCCCCGGACGGGAAGTGGCAGGTCGAGGCCGACGGCCGCCAGGAGGCCGGCGACGACGAGCTCCTGGCGATGCTGCGCTCCATCACCTTCGCCGACCCGGCCAACCCCTACACGTGGTTCCCCCTGACCACCGCGGTCCCGTCCTCCTGACCCGTCGGGCTGGGTTCCTATATCGCGAGGTTAACCATTCCTTAGCGTTGCGCGGCGCAGACTGGTCGGCATGAGGATGCGCTGGACGCTGGCGGTGGGCGCGTGGCTGGCGGCCGCGGTCCTGGCCACGGCCGCGTCGATCGGCGCGGTGAACTCGCTGCGCCAGGGCCTGTTCGGCGGCCCGGCCGACTCGCCGCGGCACGAGTCCGAGGTCGAGGCGGAGCTGTCTGCCGGGCCCTCGCCCGCCGTTGTGGACAGCCCGTCGCCGTCGGCTCCGGCTTCGGCTTCGTTTGAGGAAAGCCCGCCGGCCTCCGTCACCCGCGCCCTGTCGACGGGTGGCGGCAGCCTCGTCGTGTCGTGCGACGGCGGGACCGCCACGCTGATGTCGTGGATACCGCGGGCCGGGTTCGAGGCCGACCACGTGGTGCGCGGGCCGGCGGACGTCGTGTCGCTGCGGTTCAAGGCCCGCTCCGGCGGCGGGCAGTTCCGGGCCCGGGTCACCTGCGCCGGCGGCGAGCCGTCGCTGACCGTCTCCGGCGACGACTGAGCACCCGGATGCGGGTTCCTCGACGGGAGCTACCGCTGATACGCTTTCCCCGATGCCTACCGACGAGCGCAGATCGGGGGTCCCGTCCGCCAAAGGTGAGTGCTGATGAGCATTCACGACACGGACGGCACCGATCGCCTGGAGTACTGGCTGCGGATACGTGAGTTCGCCGTACCGCCGCCGATGATCGAGACAGCCACCGCCCGGCGCCTCGCCGGGGACTGGGGCGGGGCCTGCGCCGCGGCGCGGTTCGACGTGGATCTCAACCTGCGGTGGCTCGCGCGTGAGCGCGGGACCGAAGCCGCGGCATGCATCCGCGCCGACCTGCGCCACCTCGCGCCCGACTTGCTGCGGTGGCACATGCCACGGATCGCACCCGACGGGCTCCTGCGCCCGGGACTCACGGTGCGCCTGGCCCGGCACGGCGACCTGCACCTCGTCGCCCGCACGCCGCCCGGCTGGGCCGGCGCCGGGCAGCGGATCAGCCTCGCCGTGTGGGACGGCGGCGCCGCCGGTCGGCACCCGCACCCGCGGCCCGACCGGCACCACCGCTTCGACCTGCACCGGCACCTGTGGGACGCCCGGCGCGCCGGCGACCTCGCCGCCCGCTCCGGCGGGCCCGGCCGATGGTCCGCCGAGGCCGCGATCCTGCGCCAGGCCGACGCCGACGACGACGTCCTGGTGCGCCTCGGAGGGGGCCGGCGGCTGCGGCTGCAACGCGACGGGACCACCCGCCCGGCGCGGCGCCGCGACGCGGGCCTGCCCGTCCTGCCGTACGCGGCGACGTGGGAGCCGCCCGACGTCGGGTTGCTGCGCGCCGGGCTGATCGACCCCGGCCGCCTCCATCCGCTCGTCGCCGCCGCGCTCGCGCCGGGGCACGACCACCGTGCCGCACCCGGGCGCGACGACGGCACCCGCATCGTGGACTGCCGCGGCGCCCGGCACCGCATCGGGCTCGTCGACGGCGTGCTCGTCGCGCTCGACCACGAGCCCGCGCAGCTACGCCGGGAGGAGCTGCTCGCCGCCCTCGGCGGGCCGCCGCTGCCGTGCCTGCAGGCCATCGACGACGCGCACCGGCACCCCGAGTGCCTCGACGACGTACGGGCACGCCTGGACCACGGCGACGCCACCGGTGCGCTCACCGCGGTGGAGGCGCTGCTCGGCCCCGGCGCCTTGCTGCGCAACGGTTCCCTCCGCGACGCCTTGGACAACGCCGTGCGTGGTCGTGTCGCGCACGGCCTCTACCGCGCTGGCCTGTCCGGCCTCGCTCCCGCGACGCCACCGCGCGAACCTCGCCGCTGACGTTTTCCTGATCTTTCGACCTTCTCGGACATTTTAGGGTGATTGCTGCATGCCTACGCTCGACATTGCCGCCGACCTGCTTGCCCTCCTGCGCGACACCGACTCCGAACCGCGCGCCGACACCCAGCTTGAGGCGCTGACCCTCGCCGTCGCCGCCGACCTGCCCGTCCTGCTGTGGGGCGAGCCCGGCATCGGCAAGACCGCCGCGCTCAACCAGCTCGCCGAGGCCCTCGACCTGCCGTTGACCACCGTCATCGCCAGCGTGCACGAGCCCTCCGACTTCGCCGGGCTGCCGGTGGTCGGGGAGGATCCCGCGGTACAAGGCGTGCCCATGGCTCCTCCGGACTGGGCCGTCCGCCTGGTGCGCACCGGGCGCGGGCTGCTCTTCCTCGACGAGCTGTCCACCGCGCCGCCCGCCGTGCAGGCCGCCCTGCTGCGCCTCGTCCTCGAACGCCAGGTCGGCGCCCTGCGCCTGCCACCGCAGGTGCGCATCGTCGCCGCCGCGAACCCGCGCTCCTCCGCCGCCGACGGCTGGGAGCTCAGCGCACCACTGGCGAACCGCTTCGTCCATCTCCAGTGGACATACGACCACGACGTCGTCGTGCGCGGCCTCGGCGGCATCTGGCCGCGCGCCGAGCTGCCCCGCCTCGACGCAGCACGCCTGCGCGACGCCGTCGCACACGCCCGCCGCGCCGTCTGCGGCCTGCTGTCCGTACGCCCGACACTGGTACACAAGCTCCCCGGCGCCGAGGCCCGCCGCGGCGGCGCCTGGCCGTCCCCGCGCAGCTGGGAGATGGCCCTGCGCCTCATCGCCTTCGCCACCGCCGCCGGCGCCTCCCGCGACGCCCTGTCCATGCTGGTCCGCGGGACCGTCGGCGACGGACCCGGCCTGGAACTGCTCGCCGCACTCGACCGGATGGACCTGCCGGACCCCGAGGACCTCCTGGAAAACCCGGCCGCAGCGGTACTCCCCGAGCGCGGCGACATGCGCCAGGCCGCCCTCGACGCGGTCGTCGCAGCAGTACGCCAGCGCCCGACCCGCCAGCGCTGGGACGCCGCCTGGTCCCTGCTGGCCCGCGCCGCCGAGACCGGCCCGCCCGACCTCGTCGTCGTCCCCGCCACGACCCTCGCCGCCCTGCGCGACCACGAGTGGGACGTCCCCGTCGCCATCGAACGCCTCTCCGGCGCCGTCGACCTGACCCGCCGGCTGGCCGCCCGATGACGATGGACTACCAGAAGCTGTACGCGGCCCGCCTGCACGCGGCCCAGGCCCGCCCGTACCTGGCCACCGCCCTCTACGCCCTGCACCCGGTGCCCTCCGTGCGGGTGCCGACGATGGCCGTCGACCGCCACTGGCGCTGCTACATCTCCCCCACCTTCGTCAACCGCACCCCGCTGGAGGAACTGGCCTCCGTCTGGGTACACGAGGTCTCCCACCTGCTACGCGACCACCACGGCCGCAGCGACCGGTACGCCCGCAACGACCGCCTGCGCTCGAACATCGCCGCCGACTGCGAGATCAACGACGACACCTACGGCGACGGCCTGCCCCAGCCCCGGGGCGCCGTCACCCCGGCCGCGATGGGCCTGCAACCGGGCCTGCTCATGGAGGACTACCTGCGGGACCCGCGCCTGGCCGCGTACGACCACGAGTCCGCCTGGCTCGACTGCGGCAGCGGCGCCGACGGCCTGGACCGCCCCTGGGACCTCGGCCCCGACGGCGCCGACGGCCTCACCCCGCAGGAGCGCGACGCCATCCGCTTCCGCGTCGCCGAGGGCATCCGCGGCCGCCCCGGCACCACACCGCGGGGCTGGCGCCGCTGGGCCGAGGAGGCGTTCCACCCGCCCCTGCCCTGGCGGACGCTGCTCGGCGCGGCCGTGCGCGCCGCCGCATCCGCGCCCGGGGCCGGCGAGGACTACGTGTACGCGCGCCCGTCGCGCCGCGCGGCCTCGCTACCCGGGATCGTCCTGCCCAGCCTGCGCCGCCGCCCGCCACGGGTCGCGGTCGTCGTGGACACGTCGGCCTCCGTCAGCGACGCCGAACTCGGCAGCGCGTTGCTCGAGATCGCCGCGATCACCCGCGCCGTCGGCGGCCGCCGCGACCTCGTCACGGTCGTGTCGTGCGACGCCTCCGCGCGCCTCGTCGTGCCACTGTGCCAGGGCGAGGGCATCGCGCTGGTGGGCGGCGGCGGCACCGACCTGCGGGCCGGCTTCACGCGCGCGCTGCGGACCACGCCGCGCCCGGACGTCGTGGTGGCCCTGACCGACGGCCAGACCCCGTGGCCGTCGCAACCCCCACCGTGCCGCACGGTGATCGGCTTGTTCCGCCGCGAACGGGCGCGACTACGGTTCGTGTCCAACGAGGGCGAGTACGAGCCGGAGCCTCTGCCGGACTGGGCCCGCGTCGTCGAGATCGCCACGTAGCGACATGCTTCGACGACACCGCGTCACATCGTTGCTTTCGATTTTTCGGCCGGGTGTAGGATTAGGTTTAGAAAGAGAGGAGCGCACCGCCCGGCTCCTTGTGTTCTTAGCTTGGCCGCGTTCCTCGGTCCGGTTCTTAGGTCGGTGGCCGCCCGGCTCGGTCGATGCAGGGGTCGGAGCTTGGGTCGGTCGGCGCTGGGGATCTGCCGGGGTCCGTCGCGCAGGGGCCGGTGCCGGCGGGTACGGCCCGCGAGGTGGTCAGGTCGTGAGGGCGTTTCGCAGGGCGGCGGCCGCGGCGGTCAACGAGCCGTGGATCAGCTCGGTGCGATGCACCAGCCGCGGCTCCGACACCGGCACGCCGCGCAGCCCCGGGTTCAGCGCCGCGGCCGGCAGCAACACCAGCCCCGCGCCCGCCGCGACCAGCCCCAGCAGCGCGCCGGTGTCCGTGCCGGGATAGACCAGCCCGCCGCGGAATCCCTCGGCCCGGGCCAGCGCGCGCAACTGCGCCGGCGGCGTCGCCACCTCCGGCGCGTCCAGCCACACCGCGTCGGCGAGGTCGGCCAGCCGCACCGAGCGGCGGCCGGCGAGGGGATGGCCGACGGGCAGCGCCACTACGACCGGCGCCTCGGCCAGCACCGCAGTGGTGAGCTCGCCGGCGTCGGGCAGCGGCAGCGGGTCGGACGGCGCCGCCACCCCGTCGACGAGACCCAGGTCGAGCCCGCCGGTGGCGACCCCCGTCGCCACCTCGGACCGTCCACCCACGCGCAGCGTGAACGCCACCCGCGGCATCGCCCGCTGCACGGCCACGAGCCGGGCCGGGTCCAGGCCGCACAGCGGCGTCGCGCCGAGGACCACGGCGGCGGGCGGCGGGCCGGCCAGGCGCGCGACGTCGGCGCGGGCCGCGGCCAGGCGCAGCAGGATCGGGCCGGTGTGCTCCAGCAGGCGGGCGCCGGCGTCGGTGAGCGCGACCGGGCGGCGGCGCAGCAGCGGGGCGCCGACGTCCTGCTCAAGGGCCGCGATCTGCTGGGAGACGGCGGACTGGGTGTAGCCGAGCTCGTCCGCGGCGGCCGAGAACGAGCCCAGCCGCGCCACGGCCGCGAACGTGCGCAGCAGGTGCGGGTCCACGACATCAGTATTGCTTATTTCGGTACCGCAAAGAGTCGTTGGACTGATGCACCCTGCCCACGGCAGGCTCGAGGCATGACGGAAACTCGAACCGCCCGCGTCGCGCTCGTCGGCGACCGCTCGGCCCACGTCCGCTCCCACACCCGCATCCCGGGCCTGATCGACGCGCTGCGCGAGCGTCACGGGCTCGCGCTCGACGCGTACTGGATCCCGACCGAGGAGGTCGCGGGGACCGAACTCACCGGGTTCGACGGCATCTGGCTGGTGCCGGGGTCGCCGTACCGCGACGAAGGCGGGGCCCTGGCCGCGGTGCGCGCCGCGCGGGAGCACGGGATCGCGTTCCTCGGCACGTGCGGCGGCTTTCAGCACCTGATGCTCGAGATCGCCCGCGACCTGTGCGGGCTGCCCAACGTCACCCACGCCGAGAACGACCCCGACGGCGGCGACGCGCTCATCGTGCCGCTGGCCTGCTCGCTCGTCGGGCACGAAGGGGCGGTGCTGCTCACCCGCGGCAGCCTCGCCGAGCGCATCTTCGGGGTGGAGCGGTCGGTCGAGCGGTACCAGTGCTCGTACGGGCTCGACCACGCGTACCTGCCGGCGCTCGAGGCCCATGGGCTGCGCTTCACCGGGCACGACGACTCCGGTGAGGTTCGCATCGCCGAGCTCGACGGGCATCCGTTCATGCTCGGCACGCTGTTCCAGCCGGAGCTCGCGGGTGACGGGACCTACTGCCATCCGGTCATCCGGGCGTTCGCCACCGCGGCGGTGTCGGTCAGCGCGCAGCGCGCCGCCGCCTGACGGGCTCACCGCCGCCTGACGGAGCCGAGGCCGGCGGAGGCTGACGGAGATCGGTGAAGGACGGCGGCGAAGGGCCGCGGAGGGCGGAAGTGAGAGGGCCGGACCAGAAAGGACGAACGCGCGCGCCGCTCAAAGGAACATGTAGAGCGGGCGGTGCGCTCCATATTTCCAAACCTAATCCTACACCCGGCCGAAAAATCGAAAGCGGCGATGTCACCTAGCGTTGTCGATGCCTCACCCTCGCGTGAGGTTACTCGAGCAGTGTGGCGTTGTGCAGGATCAGAGGGGACCAGGACGGGGCGCCGCGTGTGCCGTGGCGAGGGTCGACCGCCACGAAACGGGCGCCGGCCGTGCGGGTGAAGGTGTGGCGCGAGTTCCAGTCTACTGTGGAGCGTTGCTGGATGCGCTCGCGGCAGCGCCAGGACCGTGCGGTGTAGTCGACGATTGCTGAGTGGCCGTGTACCTGGGAGAAGGGCATCGGGGGGCCGGACTCCAGCCAGGACGGGTACAACCTGGTGGCCGCCTCGGCCCACAGCGGGCCGTCGGTGTGCCACAGCAGAGGCTCCGGGCGGGTGTTGAGCAGAGCCGCCGCCGTTGCGGCGGTGACCGGCTCGCCCAGCTCCGTCCAGGCCGCCGCGGTCAGGCCGGCGTGGGTGACGAGCAGGTCCTCGCCGTCCTCGGTGCGCACGGCGGCGGCTATGCGTAGGCGGTCGCGCAACCACCAGTCGCGTAGCAGTGCCGCGTCGGGCTCGGCCAGAGGGACGGGCCAGAAGGGGGCGATGCCGCCGCCCACGTACTGCGCCTCGTGGTTGCCGGCCAGTTGCACCCAGGTCGAGGGCGGGCGGGAGGCCACGTAGGCCAGCACGCCGGCGCTGTCGGGGCCGCGGTCCACCAGGTCGCCTACCTGGATGACGACCGTGTCGAGGGACAGGGACTCGAGGTCGTCGACGGCGCGGGTCAGCTGCGTCAGGCAGCCGCCCACATCGCCGATGATCGCGATGGTCGCCACCGGGCGAACGATAGCTCGCCGAAGATGTACCGTCAGCGGCGGCGCAGGCTCCACTCGAAGCTTCCGACGCACACGACGACGCCCTCGGCGTCGGTGACCTCGGCCTCGGTCATGGTGCGGGCGACCTTGGCCGCGCCGGAGCAGACGGCGGCGACCGCGGTGCGCTCCTCCTCCTCGAGGCGGCACGTCGCCGTCAGGCGGCCGCGTGCGGGGGCGAGGAAGCGCAGCTCGGCGGCGGAGCCGAGCGGGATCACGCCGTTGAAGCCGTCGGGGGTCTCGATCGCGGCGATGATGGCGGCCAGGCCGGCCGCGTCGATGAGGGTGATCAGGCCGCTGGAGTGCAGGGAGCCGATGACGTTGGTCAGGGCGGGCGGCACCTGGGCGGCGACCTTGCCGACGCCGTCCGCGGCGCGCACCACCTCCAGGCCCAGCGTGCGGTGGGCGGGAATCGGGTCGAGCAGCCGCCGGGCCAGGTCCGTCGCGTCCATGCCGGGACCGTAGGCCGGGGACGGCCCGAGCGGAAGACCCCCGACGAGGCCGCCGGCCTACAGCAGCAGGGACAGCAGGGCCCGGTCGCTGCCGGGCGGGGCGACGAGGGCGATGCCGGCGGGCGGGGAGGCGCCGGTCGGCACGGAGACGCTGGGCAGGCCGAAGGCGCTGGCCGGGACCGCGCAGCGCAGCGTCTCGCGCCGCCAGGCGTCGCGGCCGGCGACGCCGAGGTCGCGGGGGTGGCCGGGGCCGCCGGCCGGCAGTGCCAGCCAGGCGTCGTCGCCGAGCAGGTCGAGCAGTTCGGCCCGCCATGCGGCGATGCGGGCGCGGGCCGCGGCCTCCTGCTCGGCGGACACGCCGGCGCCGAAGCGGAACCGGGCCTCGACGTCGAGGCCGAGGGAGCGCGGGTGTGCCTCGATCCAGGCGCCGTGCGCCCGCCAGGCCTCGGCCGCCTGGACCTGCCGGAAGGCCAGCAGCAGCGGGTCGGGGTCGTCCCAGGTGGACAGCGACGCCTCGGCGACGGGCAGGCCGAAACTGGCGGCGGTTCCCGCCGTGCCCCCGAGGCAGAGCAGGCGGGACGGCGGGGCTTGCGGGCCCGGCGGCAGCAGCACGTCGCCGACCACGGCCAGTGTCGCCGCGTCCCGCGTGATCCAGCCGACGGTGTCGAACGACGGGGCGAGGGGCAGCACGCCCTGTGTCGGGACGGCGCCGTGGGTGGGTCGCAGGCCGAAGAGGCCGCAGCAGCTGGCGGGGACGCGGATGGAGCCGCCGGTGTCGGTGCCCAGGCCGATGTCGGCGTGGCCGGTCGCGACCGCGGAGGCGGGGCCGCTGGACGAGCCGCCGGTGACGAGGCCGGGCGCGGCCGGGTTGGGCGGGGTGCCGTAGTGCTTGTTGGTGCCGGAGAGCGAGTACGCCAGCTCGTCGGTGTGCGCGATGCCCTGCACGACGGCGCCGGCGGCACGCAGCCGGGCCACGGCGGGTGCGTCCTCGGCGGCGGGCAGCGCCTCGGCGAGCCAGTCCGGGTTGCCGCCGCCGACCGCGAAGCCGGTGACGGCGAAGAGGTCCTTGACGGCGAGCCGCATCCCGTCCAGCGGTCCGTGGCCGGTGGCCGGGGCCAGCGGCATGCCCTTGACCCGCCACACGCTGGGGTCTGCTGTCACGTTGTGCAGGGTACTGCGTAGCGCGGCTCGGCGCGCCCGGTCACGCTGGGTGACCACCTCCGTGTAAACGGCTACCAGGTCGGCGGGCCGGGCCAGGTGGCGGCGGCGAGGGCGTTCTGGCCTGCGGCGTTGGGGTGGAAGAAGTCCTGCGCGGTGACCATGTCGAGCGTGAAGCGGACCCGGTGCGCCGCTCCCCCGTCGTCGCGGCACCGCGGGCCGTAGGCGCGGCACGCGGCGGCGAGCTCGGCGTTGTACGCGTCGACGCGGGCCGCGAACGCCTTGCGCCGCTCGGCCGCGGCGGGCGCGGTCGAGGCCGGGTCGGCGAGCAGCGCCGGGCAGAGGCCGAGCGACCACGCCTTCACCGCCAGGCGGTTGGTGTGCCCGATCTCCCAGAGGCGGTTGATGTCGGGGATGCTGACGACGAGGACCCGCGCGCCGGGCAGCCCGGCGTGCAGCACCGCCAGGGCGGCGTCGACGTGCCGGCGGAACGTCTCGACGGGGGTCATGTCGGCCAGTGCGCCCCGGCAGGCGTCGTCGGCGCCGATGAGGATGGTGATGTACCGCGCGCCGGCCTTCACCGCCGCGCCGGCCTGGCCGGCGAGGGCGTCGGCGCGCACGTTGACGGCGGCGAGGTTGTGGTTGCCGCCGCGCAGGCCCGGGTTGTCGCGCAGCAGCCGCCGGTAGTGGCTGTCGACCTTGGTGCCGTCGCCGGTCGACCAGGAGTTGCGCGGGCACGGGCTCGGGGCGAGGCAGGAGGCGAAGGCGTCGGTGATGGAGTCGCCGAGTGCGGCCATGGAGGCGATGCCGCCGCTTGCAGCCGGCTTCGCCGCACCTGCCGCGCCCTCGCAGGCGATGGCGAGCAGGGCCAGGCCGGCCAGCAGCAGGGTCCAGCCGCGCATGCGCAGCAGTCTATGCCATGCGAGCTCCAGGCGTCCTAGGATCCTAGTTTGTGGAATATTCCCGGTACCCCGGTGTTGACCATGATCTGTGAGTGAACTTCCGCTTTCGGTGCTCGACGTCGCACCGGTCTCCGTCAACGGCTCCGCCGGCGAGGCGCTGTCGCACACCACCGAGCTGGCGCGCCGCGTCGAGGCTCTCGGGTACAGCCGGTTCTGGGTCGCCGAGCACCACAACATGCCGGCCATCGCGAGCTCCTCACCGGCCGTGCTGCTGGCCCACCTCGCCGCCGCGACAAGCACCATCCGGGTCGGTTCGGGGGGTGTGATGCTGCCCAACCACGCCCCGCTGGTCGTCGCCGAGCAGTTCGGCACCCTGGAGGCGCTGCACCCGGGCCGCATCGACCTCGGCATCGGCCGCGCGCCCGGCACCGACCAGTACACGGCGCTCGCGCTGCGCCGCACCATGGAGGGGCTGTCGGCGGAGCACTTCCCCGAGGAGCTGCAGGACCTCATCGGGTATTTCGAGGGCACGGGCCGCATCCTCGCCTCACCCGGCCAGGGCGAGCGGCCCGACGTATGGCTGCTCGGCTCCAGCGGGTACAGCGCCCAGCTCGCCGGCGCCCTCGGCCTGCCGTTCGCGTTCGCGCACCACTTCAGCGCGCAGAACACGCTGCCGGCCCTAGCGCTCTACCGCACGCACTTCCGCCCGTCGGCGCGCCTCGCCGAGCCGTACGCGATGGTCGCCGTCAGCGCGGTCGCGGCGCCCACCGACGAGGAGGCCGAGTTCCTGTCCGGCCCGAGCGCCCTGTCGTTCCTGAAGCTGCGCTCCGGGCGCCCCGAGCCCCTGGCCACGCCCGAGGAGGCGGCCGCCTACCCCTACAGCGAGCGCGAGCGGGAGTTCGTGCTGCAGCGCCGCGAAGGGCAGGCGCTGGGCTCGCCGGAGACGGTCCGCAAGCAGCTCACCGAGCTGCTGGAGGCGACCCGCGCCGACGAGTTCATGCTGACCTGCATGGTGTACGACTTGGAGGCGCGGGCCCGCTCGTTCGAGCTGATCCGCACCGAGGTCGCCCCGTCGCTGCGCACCGCGGCGGGCTGACACCCTGCCACGCCTCGCGGTAGCGTCACGCGATTACGGCGCAGCGCCCGATGGCGGCGTCCGCGAACTTCGGCGAAGATGGCGGGCGATCTTGCGGGCCGAGGTGAGGTGGGGAACCTGTGAACAACAAGACCTGGGTGCGGTTGCGGCCGGTGCTCGACGGCGACCTGGCGATGTTCCGCCGGTTCGCGACCGAGCCGGGCCTGGCCGGCGCGGCCTGGACCGGCTACCACGAGCCGAACGGCCCGGCGCGGCGCTTCGCGCACGACGGCTACCTCGGCGCCGAGGACGGCCGCCTCATGGTCGAGGCCGACGAGACCGCGGCCGGGTACGTGCACTGGTTCGCCATCGGGTCGGGGATGTCGCAGTACTGGGGCGTCGGCATCGTGCTGCTGCCGGAGTGGCGCGGCCGGGGGGTCGGTTGGCGCGCGCAGACGCTGCTGTGCGACTACCTGTTCGCGAGCACCCCGGCGCAGCGCGTCGAGGCCCGCGTCCAGCCCGAGAACATCGCCGAGCAGAAGGCCCTCGAAAAGGTGGGGTTCCTGAGCGAGGGCATCCTGCGCTCCGCCGAGTTCCGCGACGGTGCCTGGCGCGACGTGCTGGTCTACGGCCGCCTCCGCGGCGACCGCTGAGGAGGCGGCCTACTCGCCGTTGCGCGATCCGCGGGCGAACGCCACCGCGCCGGCCGCGACGACGACCGCCGCCACGACGACGCCGACAAGGGCCCACCGTCGCCGGCGCGGGCGGCGGATCTCGGGCAGGTGCAGTTGCTCTTCGCTGCTGAGGTCATGGGTCACGGCCGTGATGATGCTCGCCCGGCATGCGGAACGGATCGACCGCCCAGCCGACGTTTCATCGCCGAACGTCGGGGTGCGCCGCCAGGATCGCCTCGACGATCTCGTTCGGCGGCGGCTCGACCGGCACCACGGTCACGCCCTCGACCGGCTGCGGCGGCTCCAGGTCGGCGAACTGGCTGTCGAGCATCTCCGCGCGCATGAAGTGGCCGTGGCGGGCCGTGAGCCGGCGCGCGATCAGCTCGCGGGAGCCGTCGAGGAACACCACCCGCACCTGCGGGCGGCCCTCGCGCAGGCGGTCGCGGTAGACGCGCTTGAGGCCGGAGCACGTCACGACGCCGGGCTCGCCGGCGGCGGCGCGCTCGTCGATCCAGCGCCCGATCGCCGCCAGCCAGGGCTGCCGGTCGGCGTCGGTGAGCGGGACGCCGGCGGCCATCTTGTCCACGTTGGCGGCGGGGTGGAAGTCGTCGGCCTCGGCGTAGACCCATCCGAGCCGGCCGGCCAGCAGCGCGCCCACGGTGGTCTTTCCGGTGCCGGCGACGCCCATCACGATGAACACCGGCGGCGCGTCTGGCATGGCCACACGCTACCCGCGGAGGCGGGCGGCCACACCTGCGGCCGGGGTAGGGTCCGGTCGTGATCGTGCGCGACGCGACGGACGGCGACCGGGCCTGGATGGGTGCGGTGCTCGCGGCGAGCTGGGGCGAGGCCCGCGTCGTCGTGGACGGGCGCGCCCGCGACGCCGCGGCGCTGCCGGGGCTGGTGGCCGAGGACGGCGGGCGGCGGGCGGGGCTGCTGACGTACGAGATCGGGCCGGCCGGGCTCGAGGTCGTCACCCTCGACGCGCTCGAGCGCGGGCGCGGGGCCGGCTCGGCGCTGCTGGACGCGGCCCGCCGCACGGCCGCCGCGCACGGGCGGGCCCGGGTGTGGCTGGTGACGACGAACGACAACCTCGACGCGCTGCGCTTCTACCAGCGCCGCGGGATGCGTATCGCCCGCGTCCGGCCCGGTGCCGTGGACCGCAGCCGCCTGGTGAAGCCGGCGATCGCGGTCGACGGGGAGTACCACATCGAGATCCACGACGAGCTCGAGCTGGAGGTGACCGCGGCGCCCGCGCGGGTGCGCCCCGGCGGGCTCGACGATGTGCCGGCCGTGCTCGCGCTGCTCGACGGCGCGACCCGGTGGCTGGTTGAGCGCGGGCGGACCGGGCAGTGGGGCACCGAGCCGCACTCGGCGAACCCGCGCCGGCTGGCGACGCTGCGCAGCTGGGCGCCGCTGGGGCACCTGCATCTGGCCGAGATCGAGGGGCGCTGCGCCGGCGCGCTCGTCGTCGGCGCGGCACCCGACTACGTGCCGGCCGTCGAGGGGCCGGAGCTGTACGTCAACCTGCTCGTCACCGCCCGCGAGCACGCCGGCCTGGGGCTCGGCGGCCTGCTGCTCGACCACGCCCGGGCCCTGGCCGTGCGGCGCGGCCTGCCGCTGCTGCGCGTGGACTGCTACGCCGGCGACGACCGGGCCCTGGTGCGCTGGTACGAGCGGCAGGGCTTCACGCCCACGGAGCCGTTCACGGTCGGTTCCTGGCCCGGGCAGGTCCTCGAGCAACCCCTCTAGCTACGGTCGCAGAGGGCCTCCGCGAGGCGCTCCAGCAGCCACAGGTCGTACCGATAACCGGATGCGCCGGAGCGGCGCACGGCGACGAGGCCGCCGGCGCCGCCGTGCACGCGCACGTCGCGCCAGACCGGGCCGACCGCGGGCAGCGCGGCGAGCACGGCCGCCGCCGCCGGTGGGGCGCCCGCGTCGACGACGAACGTTCCGGCGGCGTTGCCGAGCGCCTGCAGATCGGGCACGGGGGCGCCGACCCGGGTGACCATCGCGCCGCCCTCGGCGCCGATCTCGACCGCCCGGCCGCCGCGGCTGCCGGCGAGGCGCACGCCGTCGTCGTCCTCGACCCGGGCCAGCCCGGCGGGCACGACCTCGGCGAGGAGTTCGGTCAGGCGCGCATCCACCCGTACAGGGTCACGGAGGGCGGCACCGAAAGCAGTGGTGCGCGCACCACAGTCAGCGGTCGGCGAGGTACAGCAGCACGGCGCCGACGCGGCGGTGGGTCTCGCCCTCCTCGGCGAGGCCGAGCTTGGCGAAGATGGAGTTGATGTGCCGCTCGACCGCGCGGACGGTGACGAACAGCCGGTCGGCGATCGTGGCGTTGTTCGCCCCGGTGGCCATCTCGGACAGCACCTGGCGCTCCCGGGCGGTCAGGTGGCGCAGCGCGCTGCTGGCCGGGCGGCTGCGGGCGGTGAGCATCGCCTCGACGATCCGCGGGTCGATGACCGAGCCGCCGCCGGCGACGGCGCGGACCGCCTCGGCGAGCTGCCCGGGCTGCGCGACGCGCTCCTTGAGCAGGTACGCCCGCCCGGCCACGCCGTCCTGCAGCAGGGCGGTGGCGTGCGCCGGGTCGTCGTACTGGCTGAGGACCACCACGCCGACCGACGGATGGCCGGCCCGCAGCGCGATCGCGGCCCGCACGCCCTCGTCGGTGTTCGTCGGCGGCATGCAGATGTCGGTGACCACGACATCCGGCGCCAATTGCTCCACAGTGGACAAAAGCTCGTCGTGGTCGGCGGCCAGTCCGATAACCGACAGGTCGGGCTGGTCGCTGAGCAGTGCCCGCACACCCTCCCGCACCAGCAGACTGTCATCGGCCACCACGACCCGGATTCCCATGGGTCCGTAACCTACCCGGAGCGACCCCGTGACACAGCGCCCCGCCGCCGACGTCGCCCTGCTGCTGCGCCTCGAGCACGCCGTCGCCGAGATCCTCACCGCGCCGCAGGCCGCCGCCGCGGTCCTCGACGCGATCGGGCAGGCCCTCGGCTGGAGCGCCGGCGCCCTGTGGCAGGTGCACGGCGGTGAGCTGCGCTGCGCCGCGACCTGGTCGGCGCCCGGGCGCGACTTTGCCGCGTTCGAGGCCGCCACCCGCACGCTCACGCTCGCGCCCGGCGAGGGGCTGCCCGGCGCCGTGTGGCGGGCCGGCGAGCCCGCCTGGGTGCGCGAGTTCGGCCGCGAGGCGTCGTTCCCGCGGGCCGCCGCGGCCGCGACGGCCGGCCTGGAGGCCGCGTTCTGCTTCCCGCTGCTGTCGGCCGGTTACGGCGTCGAGGGCATCGTCGAGTTCTTCACCGGCCGGCTCGAGGACCCGCCGGCGGAGCTGCTGGGCACCGCGAAGAGCCTCGGCCGGCGCATCGGCGAGGCCCTGGCGCGGGCCCGGGCCGACGAGGCCGTGCGCCGCAGCGAGGCGCAGCTGCGCGCCGTGCTGGACTCGGCGCTGGACTGCATCGTCATCGCCGACGCCGACGGCACCGTGCTCGAGTTCAACCCGGCGGCGTGCCGGACGTTCGGCTACGCACGGCACGAGGCCGTCGGGCGGGAGCTCGCCGAGCTCATCATCCCGCCGCAGTTGCGCCAGTCGCATCGTCAGGGGCTGCAGCGGTACCTCGAGTCGCAGCAGCCCCGCGTGCTGGACACACGGGTGGAGATCACCGGCATGCGCAGTGACGGCACGCAGTTCCCGGTCGAGCTCACCATCACCCGCGTCGCCGTGGAGGGCCGGCCGGTCTTCAGCGGGTACCTGCGCGACCTCAGCGCGCAGCACGCCGCCGCCGAGGAGCTGCGCGCCTCGCGCCGGCGCATCATGGAGGCCGCGGTCTTCGAGCGGCAGCGCCTGGAGCGTGACCTGCACGACGGCGCGCAGCAGCGCCTCGTCGGGCTCGGCATGACCCTCGCGCGGGCGCGCACCGCCCTGCCGGACTCCCCGGCCCGCGCCGCGGCGATCCTCGACGACGCGATCGGCGCCCTGGAGGAGGCCGCGATCGAGCTGCGCAACTTCGCCCGCGGCATCCACCCGAGCAGCCTGACCCGCTACGGCATCGGCGCCGCCCTGGCCGACCTGGCCCGGCGCAGCCCCGTCGAGCTGCGCGTCGGCGACCTGCCGGGCGAGCGCTTCCCGGCGGCGGTGGAGTCGGCGGCGTACTTCGTCATCAGCGAGGCCCTGACGAACGTGGCGCGATACTCGGGTACCGATGCGGCGCTCGTCACGGTCGCGGTCGAGGACGGCCGGCTCGTCGTCAGCGTCGCCGACGAGGGCCGCGGCGGCGCGGACGCGCAGCTCGGCAGCGGGCTGCGCGGCCTGGCCGACCGCATGGCGATGCTCGACGGGTCGCTGGAGGTGCACAGCCCCGCCGGCCAGGGCACGCTCGTGCGGGCGCGCATCCCCGTGTAGTGCTGGCACCACATCGGCGGTTGGTGCTCGCGCCCTGCGCCGCCGCACGGTTTTCGCGAAGACTCTGCATCGACGGCAACTCGAGATGGAGAGGAACGCACCGTGTACACATGGGCCGGCCCGACGCGCTAGTTTTCGTCAGACGCTGACCGCCGCGGCACCCGGGAAACGGTGCACGGCCAGCACCGCCGACATCGGCAGCGGGGCGTACAGGTGCGGGAACGTGCCGCCGCGCGGGCTTTCCTCCCAGCGCAGCCGCTCCCCCAGCGCCTCCGCATCAACGGCCAGGACGACGAGGTCCGGCTCCCCGGCGAAGTACCGCGCCGCGGTACCGCTCACCTGCTCACCGGTGGACAGGTGCACGTACCCGTCGGCGAGGTCCAGCGGCGACCCTTCGAACACCCCGGCGGCCTGGAACGCGTCCCACTGCGCCGGCAGCAGGATCTTGTAGATCGGCATCCGCCCACTGTGCCATTTCACCCGCCGCGGGTGAGCGCCGGGCGGCGCCGCCTCACCCGCCCGCGGCCTAGCGTGCCCCAACGATGAGCACAAGGGCATGGCAGTGCGTCGCGGGCGCGGCGCTGGTGGTCGGCACGCTGAGCGCGGCACAGGCGGCGAGGCGCCCCGACCCGCCGCCGATGGTGGAGCGCTCGAACACCACCACGATCGACCCGGGCGGCCCCGCCGGCGGCCTCTCACCCACCGACGACGTGCTCCTGGTCCTGTCCGGCTCCGGCCTGCTGGCCTTCGGCGGCATCGTCCTCGTCGGCGGCGTCGTCGGCCTGGGCGGCCTGCGCGTGCCCGGCGGCGTCTCGATGGCCGTCGGGCGGTCCCGCCTGTGGTACCGCAACGCGCGCCGTATCGGCACCCACCGCGCCCTCTGAGGTCAGATGGCACCGGGGCCGCCCTCGCGATGAGGACGGCCCCGGTGTTCAGTGTTGAGGCAGGTACGGCTAGGCGACGGGCTTCCACGGGCCGTAGGGGTCGCCGGGGGCCTGGTTGCGGGTCCACCACTTGGCGACGTACTTCTTGCCCTGGTACACCACGACGTCGCCGCTGGTGAAGACGCGCGTCGGGGTCCACACGGCGGTGCCGTCGGCGGAGACCACGATCTCCTGCCACGGGCCGTACGGGTCGCCGGGCGCCTGGTTCTGGGTCCACCACAGGGCCTGCCACGTCGAGCCCTTGTAGGAGACCTTGTCGCCCGCGGTGTACACCTTCGACGCGCTCCACGCGGGGGCGGTCGGGGTGACGGGCGGGTTCAGGCCGACGACGACCGGGTCGTGGTCGGAGGCGGCGAACGGGTCGCTGCCGTTGAACAGCAGGGTGGCGTTGTAGTTGTAGCGGCTGTAGGCGTACGCGATCGCCTCCTGCGCGTTGATCTGCCACACGTCCGCGCCGGTGACCAGGGCGCGGGCGCCCGCGTTGGCCAGGACGTGGTCGAGGGAGCCCTGCAGGCTGTTGAACGAGTACGTCGACTCCGACGGGTCGAAGCTCGAGCCCAGGTCGGTGTACCCGGCCGCGTAGAGCACCTGCATCGGGTCCTCCTGCGTGTAGGCGTTGAAGTCGCCGACGAGGAAGATGCGGTTGGTGCCCAGCGCCGCGGCGGTCTGCGACGCGAACGCGCTCGCGTCCTGGGCCTCGCGGACCCGGGTGGCGTTGAACGCGCCCTGGTCGACGGCCGGGGACGAGGTGTCCTCGGCGTCGCCGTCGTAGAGCGGGGTGCCGCTGCCCTTGGACTTCCAGTGGTTCGCCACGACCAGGAACGCGTCGGCGTCGGTCGCGCCGGACTTCTTGAAGGCCTGCGCGAGCGGCTCGCGGGCGATCGAGAACGGCTGGCCGGGGCCCGAGGACGTGGTGAGGATCTTCGAGGTCCCGACGAGCGCGACGTCGGCCGGCTTGTAGATGAACGCGGTGCGGATCACGTCCTCGTCGGCGACCGCCGGGCGCTGGTCGGCGGCCGGCGAGGGCACGTACGCCCACACGGTCGCGCCGGCGGCGGCGTTGAGCGCGTCGACGAGGGTGGCGAGCGCGGCGTCGCGGTCCATGCCGAACTTCGCCGAGTTCTCCACCTCCTCCAGCGACACGACGCTGGCGCCGAGGCGGTTGATGCCGGTGACGATCTTCGCCTGCTGCCGCAGGAAGCTGGCGTCGTCGGCGGCGCCGCGCGGCCCGGCGCTGTCGCCGGGGCCGGTGCAGGTGTTCACGGCGATGTGGTTGCCGGCGCGGTCGTTGTAGTACGTGCAGGTGCCCAGGCCCCGCGCGACGTACTCCTGCCCGGTCAGCGGGAAGTAGTTCTCGACGTTGAAGGTCGCCAGGCGGATCTCGCCGCCGACCATGGCCGGCTGCTGGTTGCCGGCCCGGGTGTCGCTGAAGCTCGCCACCGCGGTGCCGTCGTCGGTCACCTGCTTCGTGGGCTGGAAGTTCCAGAGCGAGAAGCGGTACTCCAGGATCACCGGCTGGTGGAACGTGACCTTCGACCCGACGCTGGCGGTGTTGCCCGCCGTGAACCACGGCAGCGGCGTGCCCGAGTTGGCGGCGGTGCTGTAGTTGACGCTCGCCCCGTCGTCGAGGGTCACCATCCGCGCCGCGTTGTCGGCGACGACGGCCTGCGCCTCGGCGCTGCCGGCCTTCCCGGCGTCGGTGGGCTGGCGCAGCGGCGTGTCGCCGGCGGCGAGGGTGAACGAGCCGTACCAGTTCGTGTCGAAGTTGTCCGACACGGTGAAGGTGCCCTGCGGCGCGACGAGCTCGCCCTCGTGGGCCTCCTTCTGCGCGTCGCCGGCCAGGCTCGCCCACGCGATGGTGTCGGGCCTCACGGCCGGCAGCGCGGTCGCGAGCTTCGTCACCGACGGCGAGGAGATCTCGGTCTCGCCCTGGAACTCCTGCACGGTACCGCTGACGCGCACGCTGTCGCCGATCGCGACCTGGGCGGCCGAGGCCGAGCCGAAGACGAACACGGCGTCGGAGGCGCCGGGCGTGGCGTCCTCGGACTCCGCGCCGCCGCTGCCGCCGGTCTGCAGGAAGAAGCCGTTGAACCCGCCGGTGGTGTAGACGGCGGTGACGACGCCCTCGGTGGTGACCGGCTGGCCGACCAGCGGCGACGTGTTCGTGTCGGTGCCCTGGATCGCGGCGATGGACACGACGGTGGTCGCGGCGGTCACGGTGTAGCCGAACGTCGCCGAGCCGCTCGCGCCGGTCGAGTCCGTCGCGGTGGCCGTCACCGGCGAGGTGCCGGCCGCGGCGGGCGTGCCGGAGACGACGCCGTCCGCGGAGATCGCCAGGCCCGCCGGGAGTCCGGTCGCCGTCCAGGTGTACGGCGGGGTGCCCCCCGAAGCGGCGAGCGTCAGCGGCGCGATCGCGGTGCCGGCCGTGGCGTTCTGTGCGCCCGGGTTCGTCACCGTCACCGGGCTGCTGCCCCCGTCGGAGGCCGCGTTCTGCGGCTGCGGGGCCGCGGTGCGGAAGTCGGCGACGTTGTTGTCGGTGTCGGCGCCGGCGTCATCGCGCTGGTAGCTCAGCACCAGCGAGTTGCCGGCCGCGGCCGTCCCCTCGGGCGCGTTGCTGGTCCCCCAGCCGATCCGGTCGATGACCGAGGCGTCGGTGGGCAGCACGCCGGCGGCGCTGGCCGCGATGAACAGCGTGCCGCCGCCTGCGCCCGGGTTGACGGCGGTGCCGGTGCTCAGGTCGGCCGCCGGCAGCGGCGCGCCCGGATTGGTGCTGGCGTTGTTGCTCGGCAGCTGGATGAGGAAGTGCCCGTGCGCGGCCACCGTGCCGGACAGCGCGAACACCTGCTGCCCGCTGGGCACCACCGTGCTGGTGGGCGCGCGGTACTGCAGCGTGTCCCCGCTGAGCGAGATCGGGCTCGACGTCGGGTTGTACAGCTCGACGAACTTGTTGAGGTAGCTCGCACCCGACGAGCCGCCGTTGACGTACGCCTCGCTGATGACGAGGCCGGTTCCGGCCGGGTTGGCGGCGGCCGGGCCGCCGAGTAACGGCCAGGCCAGCCCGGCTGTGGACAGTGACACGGCGAGGGTGACTCGCCGGACGAGCGCACGGGACATGGACCCGGACCTCCAGGTGGTCGGTGATTCGGCGCCGCGTCGTCGGCCCGACCTACGGGACGCTGGCGCCCGGGGGCTACCGCGCGGCGGCCGAAGTCTGAACGGCGTGTGACACGCTAAGGCACCTTCGCGGAATTGAACCCCGTGCCCATCCCCTATCGACGATTTGTATGTTTTCCGGCTCGCCGCGGGAGGTCATTCGAGGCCGTTCGCCCGGATCAGGGCGGCGTACCAGTGTGCGCTGCGCTTCGGGTGGCGCCGCTGGGTCGGGTAGTCGACGTAGTACAGGCCGTAGCGCACGCCGTAGCCCGAGGCCCACTCGAAGTTGTCCATGAACGACCAGGGGAAGAAGCCGATCAGCGGCACGCCGCGGGTCAGGGCGTCGTGTGCGGCGCGGACGTGGCCGTCGAAGAAGGCGATCCGCTCGTCGTCGGCGATCTCGCCGTCGGGGCCGGCGTAGTCGTGCAGGGCCAGGCCGGTCTCGGTGACGACGAGGGGTAGCTGCGTGTACTCCTTCGCGACCCGGTCGAGGATCTCGCCGAGGCCCTCCGGGTGCACGCCGATGCCGGTCACCGTCGGCCGCTCGGGCGGGACCCGCTGCCAGCCGCGGTCCGGGTCGCCCGGGTCGGCGCGGGCGTGGTGGCGCTCGTAGTAGTTGATGCCGAAGAAGTCGATCGGGGCCGCGATCTGCTCGAGGTCGCCGTCGCGGACGAAGCCGAAGTCGGTGACCGGAGCGTAGTGCGCGGCCGCGTCGTCCGGGTAGGCGCCGCGCAACAGCGGGTCGAGGTACATCCGGTTCTCGTGCAGGTCGAGCCGGCGCGCCGCCGCCACGTCGGCCGGGTCGTCGCTGGCCGGGTGCACCGACGTGAGGTTGCACGTGATGCCGACCCGGCCGGTCACCCCGCCGGCGCGCAGGGCGGCGACCGCCTTGCCGTGTGCCAGCAGCAGATGGTGCACGGCCGTCACGGCGATGCGCTCGTCGCGCAGGCCGGGGGCGTGGCGGCCCTCGAGGTGGCCGACGACGGCCGAGCAGTACGGCTCGTTGAGCGTCAGCCAGTACGGCACCCGATCGCCGAGCCGGGCGTGCACGACGGACGCGTAGTCGGCGAAGTGCTCGGCGGTGTCGCGCTCGGCCCAGCCGCCGGCCTCCTGCAGGGCCTGCGGCAGGTCCCAGTGGTACAGCGTGAGCATCGGCGTGATGCCGCGCTCCAGCAGCCCGTCGACGAGCCGCTCGTAGAAGTCCAGGCCGGCCGGGTTGACCGGTCCGGCGCCGGAGGGCACGACGCGGGACCAGGCGACCGAGAACCGGTACGCCCCCACGCCGAGCCCGGCCAGCAGGTCGAGGTCCTCGCGCCAGCGGTGGTAGTGCTCGCAGGCGACGTCGCCGGTGTCGCCGCGCAGGACCGCGCCCGGGGTGTGGCTGAAGGTGTCCCAGATGGACGGTCCGCGGCCGTCCTCGGCGACAGCCCCCTCGACCTGGTACGCGGCGGTGGCCGCACCCCAGAGAAAACCGTCGGGAAAGCGCATGGTGGTGGTTGCCTCTCTCTTATGCGGCCGCACCGCGGGCGAGGCGCCGGCGGCGGCTGACGGCGTCGAGCACGACGGCGACGACGAGGATGACGCCCGTGGCGATGTTCTTCACGGCGGCGGGCTCGCCGAGCAGGTCGAGGCCGTTCTGCACGCTGCCGACGACGAGCGCGCCGAGGATCGCGTGGTGGACCCGCCCGAGGCCGCCGAAGAGGCTGGTGCCGCCGATCACGGCGGCCGCGATCGCGTTGAGCTGCAGGGTCCCGCCGCCCAGCGCGTTGGAGGCGGAGAACTGCCGGGAGGCCTCGACGACGCCGGCGAGCGCGGCGATCGCGGAGACGAGGACGAAGACGACGATGACGGTCCGGTTGACCGGGATGCCGGCGCGGCGGGCCGCCTCCCGGTTGCCGCCGATCGCGGTGACGTGCCGGCCGAGCGGGGTGCCGGTCATCAGCACCCCGGCGCCGCCGGCGAGGGCGAGCAGGAGCACGAAGACCCACGGGATGCCGAAGTACGAGTTCAGCAGCCAGGTGACCGCGCCGACGAGCGCCGCCACGGCGGCGAGCGCGAGGGCCTCGCCGGACAGCGGCGGGTTGGCCAGGCCGTGCCGGGCGCGGCGCCGGCGGCGCAGCGCCCGCAGTCCGGCGAACCCGGCGACGACGAGCAGGGCGAGCACCCAGCCGAAGCCGGGCACGACGTAGCTCGACGCGATCGAGCGGATCGCGGTGTCCCGGATCGGGATCTGCCCGCCGTCGCCGACGAGGGCGAGCTGCGCGCCCTGCCAGACGAGCAGCCCGGCGAGGGTGATGATGAACGACGGGATGCCGGCCGCGGTGATGATCGTGCCGTGGACCAGGCCGATCGCCGCGCCGGTGAGCAGCGCCAGCGCGACGGCGAGCCAGGCGGACGCCCCTTGCTCGGCGATCAGCCGGGCCAGGACCGCGGCGCTGACGCCCGCGACCGCGCCGACCGACAGGTCGATCTCGCCGAGGACGAGCACCATCACCATGCCGACCGCGAGGGTGCCGAGCACCGCGATCTGCAGCAGCAGGTTGGAGAGGTTGCGCGCGGACAGGAAGTGGTGGTTGAGGGCCTGGAAGCAGCCCCACACCAGGACCAGCCCGACCAGGACCGTGACGGTACCGCTGCCCCGGCGGGTCACGACCGGCTCCCGGTGATCGCGGCGACGACGTCGTCGGTGGTGTCGCGGCCGGGCCGGAACTCCCCGGCGTTGCGGCCCAGCCTCAGCACGCTGATGCGGTCGGCGACGGCGAAGACGTCGGCCATGTTGTGCGAGATGACCACGATGGCCAGGCCGCGGTCGCGCAGGCGGCGGATGAGGTCGTACACCATCGCCGTCTGCGCCACGCCGAGCGCCGCGGTGGGCTCGTCGAGCAGCACGATCCGCGAGCCCCACAGCGCGGCCCGGCTGACTGCGATGGCCTGGCGCTGCCCGCCGGACAGCGCCGACACCGGCTTGTCGAGGTCGGGCAGGTGGGCGGCGAGGTCGGCCACGACGGCGGCGGCGTGGGCCTGCATCGCCTCGCGGTCCAGCAGCGCCGAGTGCCGCCGGCGCCGTTCCCGGCCGAGGTACAGGTTGGCGGTCACGTCGAGGTTGTCGCACAGGGCGAGGTCCTGGTAGACGGTCTCGATGCCCAGCGCCGAGGCCTCCTTCGGCGAGCCGATGGCGACCGGCTCGCCGTCGATCAGGATCTGGCCGGCGTCGATGCGGTGCGTGCCGGCGATGGCCTTGACGAGGGTGGACTTGCCGGCGCCGTTGTCGCCGACCAGGGCCACCACCTCGCCGGCGGTGGCCGTGAAGGCGACCTCGGTGAGCGCCGCGACGTGGCCGTAGCGCTTGACCACGCCGCGCAGCTCGAGCGTCGGGGGACTTACAGCTTGCACTGCTCGGCCGCCAGTCCCGCGCAGATCTTGTCCTTGGTGCTGTACCCGTCCTTGATCACCACGTCGGCGATGTTCTCCTTGGTGACCGCCACCGGGTCCAGCAGCAGCGCCGGGACCTTGCCGGTGCCGTTGTCGACGGTGACGGTGGTCAGCGCGGTGGCCCCGGCGGTGTCGCCCTTCGCGAGGGCCACCGCGATCTTCGCGGCCGCCGTCGCCTCGGCGCGGATGGACTTGTACACCGTCATCGACTGGTTGCCGGCCAGGATGCTGCCGAGGCCCGCGTCGGTCGCGTCCTGCCCGGTGACGAGGACCTTGCCGTTGAGCTTGCGGGCCGTGAGCGCGGTGATGACCGCGTTGGCGAGGCCGTCGTTGGGCGCGATGACGCCCTGGACGGCGTCGGCGAGCTTGGTCAGCCCCTGCTCCATCGCCTGCTGGCCCTTGGCGGGGTCGAAGCCGGGGGTGTCGGACTCGTAGCCGAGCTTGAGCCGGCCGGACTGGAACGCCGGGTCGAGGATCTTGTGCGCGCCGGCCTTGAACTCCCGGCCCGGCGCCGAGGTGATGTCGCCGTTGATCATCGCGACGGTGGCGCCCGGCGGCAGCTTGTCGAGCAGGTACTGGCCCTGCAGCTCGCCGACCTTCTCGTTCTGGAAGGAGATGTAGGCGGCGGGCAGCGCGCCCTCGATCGCGCCGTCGTAGGCGACCACCTTGGCGCCCGCGGCGTCGGCCTTGGCCACGATCGACGCGCCGGCCTCGGCGGTGAACGGGCTGACGACGAGGACCTTGGCCCCGTTGGTCAGCGCGGACTCGGCCTGCTGCAGCTGTGCCGCGGCGTCGCCCTGCGCGTTGCCGGCGATCACCTTGATGTTGGGGTCGATGGCCTTGACGGCCTCTTCGAAGTACGGCTTGTCCTTGCTCTCGAAGCGGTCGGCGCAGGTCGAGCAGGGCATCAGGAAGGCGATGGAGAGGTCCTTGGCGGGCGCGGCGGGGTTGTCCGCCGCCGGCGATCCCTGCGTGCAGGCGGCGGTGGCCAGGGCTAAGGCCAGCGCGGCCGGGGCGAGGAGGCGTCGCAGCATCGGGGTGTCCTTTTCTGGGTGTGCGGAAACCGCGCCGCCGGCTCGGGCCGCGGCGCCGGGGTGTCGGGTCTGTCTCAGGCGGTGAGGCGCTCCACGCCGGCGCCGGACTCGATGAGCTGGCTGATCGGCAGCGTGGCAGCGCCGAGAACCGCCGCCGCCGGGCCGAGCTGGGAGCGCACGAGGACGACCTCGCCGCCCGGCTGGTCCAGCGCGTAGGCGCGCACGGCGGCCTGCAGCTCGTCGAGGAGCTCGGCGGCGATCCGGTCGCCGAACCAGCCGCCGACGATGATCTTCTCGGGGTTGTAGAGGTTGACAAGGTTGGACAGTGCGAGCCCGAGGTGGCGCACCAGGCCGTCGATCGCGCGCTGCGCGGCGGGATCGCCGTCGCGCCAGGCGGTGAGGATCGCCTCGACGCCGTCGGTCTCGCGGCCGAGCCAGGTCTCGTCCGGCCCGCGCCACTGGTTGAGCACGGCCGACGCGCCGACGAAGGTCTCGACGCATCCGGCGCGGCCGCACCGGCAGTGCGGGCCGTCCAGGCTGATCTTCGTGTGGCCCCACTCGCCGGCACTGCTGGAGAAGCCGCGGTAGAGCCGCCCGTCGGTGATGATGCCGGCCCCGGCGCCCTCGCCGATGAGCACCATGACGGCGTGGTCGGTGTCGCGGGCCGCGCCGAACCACGCCTCGGCCTGCGTGGTCGACTTGGCGCCGTTGTCGATGTAGGCAGGGATGCCCAGGTGCTCGCCGAAGCCGGAGAAGTCGGCGCCGTGCCAGCCGACGACCTCGGCGTGCACCAGCTGCCGGTCCTCCTGCACGACCCCCGGCACGCCGAGGCCGAGCCCGACGACCCGCCGGGCGTCGACGCCGAGCTCGGCGAGCATCGCGGTGACCTGGTCGGTGATCGCCGTGCGGGCCTCGGCGACCTCGATGCGGCGGCCCTTGAACGGGTAGGTGCGGGCGGCGAGCCGGTTGAGGCCGAGGTCGAACACCTCGACGCCGATCTGTGTCTCGCCGACGTCCGCCCCGACGACCAGCCCGGCGTCGTGCGCGATGCGCACGATCGCCCGGCGGCGCCCGCCCTCGGAGTCCAGGAAGCCCTCCTCGCGCACGGTGCCCTCGGCGAGGAGCTCGTTCATCAGGTTGGTGACGGTGGCGGGCGACAGGCCGGTCGCCGCGCCGACCTCGCTGCGCGAGGTGGGGCCGCCGAGCCAGACCTGCCGCAGGATCAGCGCGCGGTTGCGCCGCCGCACGTCCTTGACCGACGCCTTCTTGGCCACCGCGACTCCAATCATTGGTTCAATGATTGTTTTATAGTCTGAAAAAAGTCCGGCCGCAAGACCCGCTAGGGCGTCATGACGAGCTTGCCGGTGGCCCGGTTGTCCTCCATGTACCGGTGGGCCTCGGCGAGGTCCTCCAGGGCGTAGACGCGGTCGATGTTGGGGCGGTAGACGCCGGCCTCCACCTCGTGGACGACGCGGCGCAGCACCGCCGCGCCCGCGGCGCCCTTGAGCGTGTCGCTGTGGAACGCGGTGAGCCTCGTCCCGGACGGGATCATCGCCACCGGCTCGAACCCGGGCAGTGCCCAGCCGCTGAGCGAGCCGGCCACGCACACCGTCCCGCCGCGGCGGACCAGGCGCAGCGAGTCGACGACCGTGTCCGCCCCGACGAGGTCCAGCACGTAGTCGGGGCCCTCGGGCCAGACCGCCGGCGAGGTGCCGTCGTCGACGAGCACGTGCTCGACGCCCAGCGCCGTCAGGGCGGCGGCCTTGCGGCGCTGGCGGGTGGTGGCCGCGATCTGCATGCCGTAGCCGGCCGCGATCGTCGCGGCGGCCATGCCCACCGACGAGGTGCCGCCGCGGATCAGCAGCCGGCCGCCCGCGCCCGGGACGATGCCCAGGGCGTCCAGGGAGCCGTGCGCGGTCAGGTAGGTCTCGGGCAGCGCGGCCAGCACGTCCCAGGCCAGCTCGGTAGTGAGCGGCATGAGCAGCGCGTTCGGCAGGAGCGCGTACTCGGCGTAGCCGCCGTCGAACGCCCGGCCCATCTCGCCCATCATCGCGGCGACCGTCGTGCCCTCCGGCAGCCCGGGATCGGTGGAGACGGCCACGGTGCCCACGCACTCGATCCCGAGCACGCGGGGGAACGTCACGCTCGGGGAGTGGCCCTGCCGCGTTCTCAGCTCGGACCGGTTCAGGCCGGCGCCCCGCACCCGCACCAGGCTCCAGCCGTCCCGGACCTCGGGCACCGGCAGGTCACGCAGCCGCAGCACATCCGGGTCGCCGGGCTGCACACAGACCATCGCTCGCATCGTCATGCGGGCAACTGTCGCCGGGGACTCCCCTGGCGGGCTACCGATAGAATGCCAGGCTATGCCCATAGACCGCCAAGGCCCGGTGTCGCGCCTGTGGCCCTCCGGGGGCGCGCACCTGTGGGCGTCGGGCGGGACGAGCGCCGCGGACTCGCATGCGCGCGGGCATCTGGTGTACGCGGCGCGTGGCGTGCTGTCGGTACACACGGCACGAGGCACGTCGATCGTGCCCGCGAACCGGGTCGGGTGGACGCCGGCGGGGTTCGCGCACCACCACCGCGCGCACGGGCACACCGACATGCGCATCGTGTTCCTGCCGGCGTCCCTGGCCCGCCTGATGCCCGGGCGGCCGGCCGTGTTCATGGTGTCCGGCCTGGCCCGCGAGGTCCTGCTCGCCCTCACCGGCGAGGACGGGCGGGGCGAGGGCGCGAGCGACCGGCTTCGCCGGGTGCTCGTCGACGAGCTGCACGAGGCGCGCGAGCAGGCGTTGCAGCTGCCGGAGCCGCGCGACGACCGGCTGCGGGGCGTTGCGCGGGTGCTGTACGAGAACCCGGCGGACACCACGTCGCTGGCCGGGCTCGGGCGGTCGGTCGGCGCGAGCGCCCGCACCCTCAGCCGGTTGTTGCACGACGAGCTCGGCATGACGTTCTACGAGTGGCGCACGCAGCTGCGCATCTACCACGCGCTGGTGCTGCTCGCCGAGGGGCACGACACCACCCGCGTCGCGCAAGCCTGCGGATGGGCCAACCCGAGCGGCTTCATCGCCGCGTTCACCGACGTGGTCGGGACGACGCCCGGGCGGTACCGAAGCGCAAGGACGTAAGGGGCCAAAGACGTTAAAGGGCCGGTGTGGCGGCTGCCGTGCTGCGGAAGGCGGATGACCCCGGTGGGTGTCATCTGCCGTCAGACCGGCCCGGCACCCACCTCACCACTTGAGGGCGGTCACACGGAAGGCGCCGCGCTGGGCCGTTTCGCCAAGCCTGCATCCACCGGATGGACGTTACTCGAACATCGAGTGGCGCTGGCCGTCCTCGCGGTGGCGGGCGCGGCGGCGCAGCTCGACCACGACCGCGTCGACCACAGCGGTCGCGGCCAGGACGAACAGGGCGATCGCCAGCCAGACGAAGCCGGCGGACAGGGACAGGGCGCCGAGCACGGCGCTGGTGAAGAAGCCGAACGTCGCCAGCGCCAGGCGGAGGTTCAGGGCGCTGTACGGGTGGCCGACGGTGCCGCGGGCGCCGCGGGGCTGGGCGCGCATCGAGGTCATCCCCTCACTTCAGGGTCGTGATCTTGTCCTTGAGGATCGTGGTGGCGATCGCGGCGCGGTGGGGCTGGCCGTGCAGGAACGCCTCGGCGAAGCGGACCGCCTGCTGGTAGGTGACCTTCGCGGGCATGGGGGGCTCGTTGGCGTCGACGGCGACGTCGACCAGGGCCGGGCCGTCGTGCGCGAGGGCCTCGGACAGGGCGCGGGGCAGGTCGGCGGGGTCGCTGACCTTTGCGCCGTAGCCGCCGCAGCCGCGGGCCCAGGCGGCGTAGTCGGGGGCGGGGTCGCCGAACCGGACACCGTACTCCGGGAAACCCAACACCATCTGCTCCCAGACGATCATGCCGAGGGCGTTGTTGTTGTTGATGACGACCTTGACCGGCAAGCGGTAGCGCGCGGCGGTGTGGAACTCGCCCATCAGCATGGCGAAGCCGCCGTCGCCGACGAGGGCGATGCACTGGCGGCCGGGGTACTCGTGCTGCAGCGCGATCGCGTAGGGCAGGCCCGGCGCCATGGTGGCCAGGGTGCCGGACAGGTAGAACTCGCGGCGGCCGACGATCTGCCAGTGCCGGGCGGCCCATGTGGCCACGGTGCCGGAGTCGCAGCACAGGATGGCGTCGGGCGCCGCGGCCCGGTCCAGGGCGGCGGCGAGGTACTGCGGCGCGATCGGGGTCCGCTCCGCGTTCTCCAGCGCTGCCATGCGCTCGCGCCAGTCGCGCATCTTCTCCTGGTACTTGCGCAGGTGCCGGCGGTCCTCGCGGCGGCGCAGCCGCGGCAGCAGCGACTCGAGGGTGGCCGCGGCGTCGCCGACGAGGGGCACGTCGGTCGGCACGCGGGTGCCGGCGCGGGTGGCCTCGGCGTCGATCTGCACCACGTGCGCCTGGCCGGGCTCGGGCAGGAACTTCGTATACGGGAAGTTCGTGCCGACCATGAGCAGCGTGTCGCATTCGTCCATGAGGTCCTCGCTGGGCGCGGTGCCGAGCAGGCCGAGGCCGCCGAGCGCGAACGGCGAGTCGTCGGGCACGACCATCTTGCCCAGCAGCGACTTGACGACCGGCGCGCCGAGCACGTCGGCGGTGAGCTCGACCAGGGCGCCGGCGCCGCGCGCGCCGATGCCGGCCAGGATCGCCGGGCGTTCGGCGACGTTGAGCAGGTCGGCGGCGGCCTGCAGGTCGTCGTCGGCGGGGCGGCTCGGCGCGGGCACCCACACCGGGGCGGTCGCCGGGCGGCGGACCGGGCCGACGTCCTCGTACGGGTTGTCGCCGGCCACGGCGACCTGCACGTCGTTGGGCACGGTCAGGTGGGCCACGCCGCGGCGGGCCAGCGCGGTGCGGATCGCGATGTCGACGAGGGCGGGCACCTGGGCCGGGTTCACGACGGGCTCGTTGTACTCGGCGACATCGGCGAGGAGGCGGTCCAGGTGTACCTCCTGCTGATAGGCGGTGCCGAGGACGCCGGACTCCTGGGCGCCGGTGATCGCGAGCACCGGGGCGTGGTCGAGCTTGGCGTCGTAGAGGCCGTTGGCAAGGTGGATGCCGCCGGGGCCGGAGGTGGCCAGGCAGACGCCGAGGCGGCCGGTGGCCTTGGCGTGCGCGACGGCCATGAACGCGGCCGCCTCCTCGTGGTGCACGAGCACGAAGCGCACCCGGTCGGCGTTTCGCCGCAGCCCCTCCATGAGGCCGTTGATCCCGTCGCCGGGCAGGCCGAACACGGTGTCGACGCCCCAGGCGGCCAGTCGCGCGATGATCGCCTCGCCCACGGTCTGCTTGGTCATACCCGCAGGCTTTGCCGGATAACGCGTGTCCAAACCTCCGCGGCGTGATCCGGTAGCGTGCTGGGCCATGGGACTGCTCGACCGGCTCGTGGGCTCGCCCGAGGACCGCTTCGCCCGCCGGGTGCTCACCGCGATGCGCGACGCTGGCGTGGCGCAGGCGCGTTACCTGCCCGAACAGTTCGCGATCGAGGTGCGGCGGGACTCGAAGGCGGAGTCGCCGGCCATCGCCTACCTGGGCAACCTCTACCGCGAGTGCGCCCGCGCCGCCCGCGGGGAGCGGCGCGCGCGCATCGCCACGTTCCTGTCCGCGATGATCTACAACCCGGGCACGCCGCAGTCCTGGGAGGAGGTCGCCCCGCTGCTGCGGCCGCTGCTGCGCACCGTCACCTTCGGCGGCGGCGTGGAGCGCGAGCAGGCGCGGCCGCTGCGCCGCCCGGCGTGGCCGTACCTGGCCGAGTTCGTGGTCGTCGACCAGCCCACCTCGATGGCCTACGTGACGCCGAAGCAGGCGCGGGACTGGGGGGTCACCGAGCGCATCGTGTACGACCAGGCCCGGCGCAACATGGCCGAGCTCGCCCGGCGCACCGGCGAGGCGAGCGACGCGCCGGGGCCGCGCCCGCTGATCCGCATGGTCGAGTCCGGCGACGCGTACTGGGCCTCGCACCTGTTCGTCGACGGCTGGCTGGCCGGGCAGCGCTCCAGGGTCGGCGGCACGCCGCTGCTGTTCGTGCCCGACACGACCGCGGTGCTGCTCGTCGGGCGCACCGCGCAGGACACCCCGGAAAGTCTCGCGAAGCTGTTCGAGCTGGTGGAGGCGGAGTTCCGCGACGCGCCGCGGCCGATCTCGCCGATGGCGTTCACCGCCGGCGACGACGGCGCGGTGGTGCCCTACCTGGCGCCGCCGGGCGACCCGATGTACGACATCACGCACCGCTCGGCGGTGCTGATGGCCTCCTCGGAGTACGCGGCGCAGGCCCAGCACCTGCAGACGGAGGCGTTCGTGGCCTCGTGCGGGATCGCGCAGCGCCAGGACGGCACGGTGTTCTCGTGGGCGAGCTGGGCCGAGGGGGTCGACACGCTGCTGCCGCGCGCCGACTTCGTGGCGTTCACCGCCGAGGCCGAGGACGCCGAGCCGTTCCTGGTGGCGTGGGACGTGCTGGAGCGCGAGGTCGACCTGGAGCCGGAGCCCGGGGTGGAGCCGGAGCGCTACCGGCTGCGCGGCTGGCCCCACCCGGGCGTGGTCGAGCGGCTCAGGCGGGCCGCGACGCATCCCTGAGCGCGGTGTCCTCCCGCAGTACCGCACGAAGCCGCGCCCGCACCGTGGCGTCCTTCGCGTCGGGGTGCGGCTCGCCGACCCGTTCGCCGTCGAAGAAGAGCCCGGTGCGCGTCTCGGCCAGCACCAGCCGCAGCGTCGGCGGCCCGCCGTCCTCCACCGTCGACAGCGGCACCCGGAACCCTTCGCGGACCATCCCGGTGTCCATGAAGGTCGCCGGGTGGATGCAGTTGGCGGTGACCCCGGCGCCGGCCAGCTCCTCGGCGAGGTCGAACGTCCACGCCGCGAGGGCGAGCTTGGCCCGCCGGTAGGCGTTCACCCCGTCGTAGTGCCGCTCCAGCTGCAGGTCGTCGAAGTCGATCGGCTGCTGGCCGATCGAGCCGACGTTGACGATCCGGGCCGGCGCGTTGGCCTTCAGGGTGGGCAGCAGCGCCTCGGTGAGGCGCACCGGTGCGAGCAGGTTGACGGCCCAGCGCAGCTCGTAGCCGTCGGCGGAGACCTCGCGGGCGGCGTCGGGCGGGCCGAAGCCGACGCCGGCGTTGTTCACCAGCACGGTCAGCGGCCGGTCGCGCACGGCGGCGGCGAGGCGGCCGACGTCGGCGAGGGAGGCCAGGTCGGCGACGAGGCCTTCGGCGCGGCCGCCGACGGCCTCGACCTCGGCCACCCCGCGGGCCACCTTGCCGGGGTCGCGGCCGTGCAGCAGGACGGTGAGCCCGGCGGCGCCGAGCCGGGGCGCGAGCCAGCGCCCCAGCCCGGAGGTGGCGCCGGTCAGCAGCACATCGCTCATGCCACCGAACGTAGCGCGATCACACCGTGTACCCGGCCGCGCCGGTGGCGTCGATGTCCTGGCCGCTGAGCCAGCGGGCGCCGGCGGAGGCCACCAGCGCGACGATGTCGGCGACGTCGGCGGGCTGCCCGACACGGCCGAACGGCGACATCTGCTCGGTGTGGCGGCGGGCCTGCGGGTCGGCGAGCCACTGCGCGTTCACGTCGGTCTCGATGACGCCCGGCGACACCGAGTTGACGGTCGCGCC
Organism: Dactylosporangium darangshiense; assembly: GCF_039537565.1. Classification (NCBI taxonomy): domain Bacteria; kingdom Bacillati; phylum Actinomycetota; class Actinomycetes; order Micromonosporales; family Micromonosporaceae; genus Dactylosporangium; species Dactylosporangium darangshiense. The sequence goes on along the minus strand of NZ_BAABAT010000032.1, from coordinate 33,037 downwards.
GAGCCGGGCGATCGCCCGGTCCTGTGCCAGGGTCATCGAGAACGTGTCGAGGGCGCCCTTCGTCATGGAGTACGCGATGATCTGCGGCATCGCGACCCGCGTGGCGCCGGAGGAGATGTTGACGATCCGGCCGCCGGGGCGCAGCCGGGACAGGCCGTGCCGGACGATGAAGAACGGTGCCCGCACGTTCACCGCGAAGACCTCGTCGAACTCCTCCGGGGTGATCGCGTGCAGGTCGGCCGAGCGGGCGATGCCGGCGTTGTTGACGATGACGTCGACGCCCGGCTCGGCGCCGAGCCCGGCCAGCCCGGCGTCGAAGGCGGACCACAGCCGCTCGGCGTCGCCGGGCTCCCCCAGCGGCACCCCGATCGCGAACGCGCGCCCGCCGGCCTCCTCGATCAGCCCCACCGTCTCCTTCGCCGCCGCCTCGTTGCCGTTGTAGTGCACGGCGACGAGGAGGCCCTCGGCGGCCAGCCGCCGCGCGATCGCCCGGCCGATGCCCCGGCTCGCCCCGGTGACCAGTGCTGTGCGCATCCCGCACTCCCTTTCGTAGTGCTCACTATGAAATTCGACCCTAGCCGAGTTTCGTAGCGCGCGCTATACAATTGCCGGTGTGGCACAGGCGACACGAGGACGACCGCGGGGCTTCGACCGGGACACCGTGCTGGAGCGCGCGATGCTCGCGTTCTGGGCGCACGGCTACGAGGCGACGTCGGTCGCCGACCTGACCGCGGCGATGGGCATCACGCCGCCGAGCCTCTACGCGGCCTTCGGCGACAAGAAGGGCCTCTTCCGGGAGGCGGTGCGCCACTACCAGCGGACCTTCGGCGGCGACCCGGGGCAGGCGCTGGACGCCGCCGCCGAGGTGCGCGAGGGGGTGCGCGGCATGCTGCTGGTCATCGCCCGGGTGTACACCGACCCGGCGCACCCGCGCGGCTGCCTGGTCATCAGCGCGGCGACGAACTGCACGCCAGCCGACGCCGATGTCGAGGCGGAGCTGCGGGAGCTGCGCAACGCCAACGTGGCGGCGCTCGCCCGCCGGCTGGCCGACGGCGGCGTGCCCGGCGCGGAGGCGTTCGCCCGCTACCTGGGCGCCGTCATCCAGGGCATGTCGCAGCAGGCCCGCGACGGAGCGACGAAGGGCGACCTCGAGCAGATCGCCGAGGCCGCCCTTCGCGCGTGGCCGATGTCCTAGTTGCCTACCGGGTCAGTTGCCGCCGACGTTGAGACCGCCGGACGGGTCGGGGGCCTGGATGTCGAGGACGTCCACGTAGAAGCGCAGGTCCCCGGCGGGGGCGCCCTGCTGCTGCGGCGTGTCGCCGTAGGCCTCCTTGGCCGGGATGTCCAGGATGACCCGGCTGCCGACCTTCACGCCCACGAGGCCGCGGTCCCAGCCCTCGATGACCTGGGGCTGCTGGTTCTGCTCGGCCATGCCGACCTGCACCGGGAACGTCTGCTTGCGGGTCCAGGACGAGTCGAAGACCTTGCCGTCCTTGTAGGTCGCGCCGATGTAGTTGACGACGATCGTGTCGCCCGGCTTGACGGTCTTGCACTTGCCCTGGATGAGCACCTTGACGTTGCGCACGCCGACCCGGTCGGTGCCGCCGGCCTCGACCTTGGGCTCCGTCGCCAGGCGCTTGTCGAAGCCGCCGAGCAACGGCGGGTAGGACGACTCGGCCGGCGGCTTGCACTCGGTCTTCTTCTGATCGGCACGGTCGCCGAAGTACCACACGCCGGCGAGCGCGCCGCCGATGGCGAGCAGGACGATGAGCGTGCCGGCGATCGCCGCGCCGACCTTGCGGCGGTTGGCGGCCTTGCGGGCGGCGACGCGGGCCGCGGCACGCACCTCGGCCTTCGTCAGCGGCGCCGGCTCCTTGCTCTTCTTGCTCTTGCCCGACTTCTCCGGCTCGTCCTCGGACTCGGCCGGCTCGTCGCCGGCGGCGTCCGACTCGGCGTCCGACTCGGCGTCCGACTCGGCGTCCGACTCGGCGGCGTCCGCCTCGGTGGCGTCCGCTGAAACTTCCTCGGCGGTCTCGTCCGCGCCGGCCTCTTCCGCGGCGGCGGTCGCGTCGGTGACCTCGTCCTCCGTCGATGCGTCCGGCCCCGCCGGCGTCGCTTTCGGCGGGGTGGCCTTGGTCGACCTTGCCGGGCGGCGGTTCCTGCCCCGATCGCTCACAGTTCGTCGACTCCCCTGGTGGACGGCCCCGCACGGCGACGGACCCGAAATTTGTTCGGCCGAGCTTCCCATACCACACGCCTCGCGGCACGCACCGGGGTACCGGATGATATGGCCTAAGGTCGGTCGTATGGGCAACGCTACGGGCGTCGAGATTACCGGACCGTTCGGGGATCGCTTCGCCGAGATCCTCACCGAAGAGGCTCAGAGTTTCCTGGCAGATCTGCATCGCGCCTTCGACGCGCGGCGGCTGGAACTGCTCGGCCTGCGCACGCAGCGCGAGGCCGCGCTCGCCGCCGGGGGCACACTCGGCTTCCTGCCCGAGACCCTCGCCGTGCGCGAGGGCGACTGGCGCGTCGCCGAGCCCGCGCCCGGCCTCGTCGACCGCCGGGTGGAGATCACCGGGCCGACCGACGCGAAGATGAGCATCAACGCGCTGAACTCGGGCGCGAAGGTATGGCTCGCCGACCACGAGGACGCCAACACGCCGCTGTGGGACAACGTCGTGCAGGGGCAGCTCAACCTGCGCGACGCGATCGCCGGGACGCTGTCCTACACGTCGCCAGAAGGTAAGCAGTACCGGCTCGGCGACGGGCCGCGGCCGACCGTCGTGGTGCGCCCCCGCGGCTGGCACCTGCCGGAGAAGCACATTCTCGTCGACGGCGAGTCCACGTCCGGCTCGCTGACCGACTTCGGCCTGTACTTCTTCCACAACCACCTCGCCACCCGGCCGTACTTCTACCTGCCGAAGATGGAGTCGCACCTCGAGGCTCGGCTGTGGAACGACGTGTTCACCTTCGCCGAGGAGCGCTTCGCCCGCCCCACCGGCACCATCCGCGCCACCGTGCTCATCGAGACGTTCCCGGCCGCGTTCGAGATGGAGGAGATCCTCTACGAGCTGCGCGAGCACTCCGCCGGGCTCAACGCCGGCCGCTGGGACTACATGTTCAGCGTCATCAAGAAGTCGTGTTTCCTTGATGAACGTCGCCGCCGCGACTTCATGCTGCCAGACCGCAACACGGTGACGATGACCGTGCCGTTCATGCGCGCCTACACCGAGCTGCTCGTGCGCACCTGCCACAAGCGGGGCGCGCACGCGATCGGCGGGATGGCCGCGTTCATTCCGAGCCGCCGTGACCCCGCGGTCAACACCGTCGCCCTGGAGCGGGTGCACAACGACAAGACCCGCGAGGCCGGCGACGGCTTCGACGGCTCCTGGGTCGCACACCCCGACCTGGTGCCGGTCTGCCGCGAGGTCTTCGACGGGGTGCTCGGCGAGCGGCCCAACCAGCTCGACCGGCTGCGCGAGGACGTGTCGGTGACCGCCGCCGACCTGCTCGCCGTCGGCGCGACCCCGGGGCAGCGCACCCAGGCCGGGCTGCGCAGCGCGGTCAGCGTCGGCGTGCAGTACCTCGCCGCCTGGCTGCAGGGCACCGGCGCGGTGGCGATCAACAACCTCATGGAGGACGCGGCGACCGCCGAGATCTCCCGCTCGCAGGTCTGGCAGTGGCTGCACAACGACGTCACGCTCGACGACACCGGCGAGCGGGTGACGAAGGAGCTCGTCGAGCGCATCGCCGACGAGGAGCTCGCCAAGCTCGACGGGGACCTCGCCGCCGCCCGCGCATTGTTCATGGAGGTGGCCGTGGCCGACGATTTCGTGGACTTTTTGACCATTCCGGCGTACGAACGAATGCCATGAGCCTCGATGCATTCGCCGCAGCGGTGCGGGAGGTTCTGCTACCGGATCAGGTGATCACCGACCGGCAGGAGCTGCGCACGTACGAGTGCGACGGGCTGGCGCACTACCGCGTCGTCCCGGGCATCGTGCTGCTGCCCCGCACCGCCGAGGAGTGCGCGGCCGTCGTGCGCGCCTGCGTGCGCCACGGCGTGCCGTTCGTGGCCCGCGGCTCCGGCACCGGCCTGTCCGGCGGCGCGCTGCCGCACGCCGACGGCGCGCTCATCGTCACCTCGCAGCTGCGCGCCATCCGCGAGATCGCGCCGCTGGACGAGCGGGCGGTGCTCGAGCCCGGGGTCATCAACCTGCAGGTCAGCCGGGCGGCCAACCCGCACGGGTACTACTACGCGCCGGACCCGTCCAGCCAGCAGATCTGCTCCATCGGCGGCAACGTCGCGGAGAACTCGGGCGGGGCGCACTGCCTGAAGTACGGCTTCACGACCAACCACGTCACCGGCGTGCAGATCGTGACGCCGGACGGCGACCTGGTCCGCCTCGGCGGCCGCGCGCCCGACGCGCCCGGCTACGACCTGCTCGGCGCGTTCGTCGGTTCCGAGGGCACCCTGGGCATCGCGACCGAGGTCACGGTACGCCTGGTGCGCCTGCCGGAGACCGTGCGCACGCTGCTCGCGGCGTTCAACGGCACCGACGAGGCCGGCGCGGCCACCTCGGCGATCATCGCGGCCGGCGTGGTGCCCGCCGCCGTGGAGATGATGGACGCCCTGGCCATCGAGGCCGCCGAGGCCGCGGTGCACTGCGGCTACCCCGGCGGCGCCGGCGCGGTGCTCATCGTCGAGCTCGACGGCCCCGCCGCCGAGGTCGACGCCCAGTTCGCCGCCGTCGAGCAGTTCTGCCGCGCGCACGGCGCCTTCGAGATCCGCATCGCCGCCGACGACGCCGAGCGGGCGCTGTTCTGGAAGGGCCGCAAGTCCGCCTTCGCCGCGGTCGGGCGCATCTCCCCCGACTACATCGTGCAGGACGGCGTCATCCCCCGCACCGCGCTGCCGCAGGTGCTCACGCGCATCGGCGAACTCGCCCGCGAGCACGGCGTGCGGGTGGCCAACGTCTTCCACGCCGGCGACGGCAACCTGCACCCCCTCGTGCTGTTCGACGAGGCGGTCGCGGGCCAGGCCGAACGGGCCGAGACGGTCTCCGGGGCGATCCTCGACATCTGCGTCGAGCACGGCGGCTCGATCACCGGCGAGCACGGCGTCGGGGTCGACAAAGCCAAACACCTGCCGCGGATGTACACCGACGACGACCTCGACACGATGCAACTGCTGCGCTGCGCCTTCGACCCGCGGGGCCTGGCCAACCCGGGCAAGGTGTTCCCGACACCGCGCCTGTGCGGCGAGGTACCCGGCCGGCACAAGGGCGTCCATCCACAGCACTCCCCGGGGGTGGAGATCTTTTGATGCTCGCTGAGATTGCCGGAGTGCCCGCCGCGGCGGTGGCCTCGCCGTCCACGACCGCCGAGGTGGCCGACGTGGTGCGCGGCGCCGCCGAGGACGGGCTGGCCGTCGTCGCCCGCGGCGCCGGCACCCGCCAGGACTGGGCGCTGCCGCCACAGCGCCTCGACCTGATCGTGGAGCTGGGCGGCGTCTGCGGCCTGGTCGAGCACGCCGCCGGCGACCTCGTCGCCGTCGTGCGGGCCGGCACGCCGCTGCGCGAGGTGCAGGAGGCGCTGCGCCCCGCCGGCCAGCAGCTGGCCCTGGACGAGCCGCTGCCCGGCGCGACCGTCGGCGGCACCGTCGCCGTCAACGCCTCCGGGCCGCGCCGGATGCTGTACGGCACGGTCCGCGACCTGCTCATCGGCGTCACCGTGGTGCGCGCCGACGGCGTGGTCGCCCGGGCCGGGGGCAAGGTGGTGAAGAACGTCGCCGGGTACGACCTGGGCAAGCTCGTCGCCGGGTCGTACGGCACCCTCGGCGTCATCACCGAGTGCGCCTTCCGCCTGCACCCGCTGCCCGCCGCGTCCCGCTTCGTCTCGGCCCGCGCCGCCGGCCCCGAGGAGGCCGGCCAGGCCGTCGCCGCGGTGCTCGGCGCGCAGGTGGTGCCCAGCGCCCTCGAGGTCGACATGGACCCAGACTCCGGCCCGCTCACGGTCACCGCGCTCGTCGAAGGCGTACCGGCCGGTGTCGAGCGCCGCGCCGCCGACCTCGAGAAGCTGCTCGGCGAGGACGCCGCACAGGACGAGGCACCGCCGTCCGGCTGGGGCGAGTACCCCTGGTCGCCCGGCGACGTCGGCATCAAGCTCACCTGCGCGCTGTCGCGGGTGTCCTACCTGCTCACCGCGGCCGGCGTGACCGCACAGTTGCACGACGTCCCGCTGCGGGTCCGCGGCTCGGCCGGCACCGGCGTGCTCTACGCGGGGCTGCCCGGCCGCACCGAGCCCGGCGTCGTGGCCGGCGTCATCAGCGACCTGCGCGCCGCCACCCGCGCCGGCGCCGGCCACTGCGTGGTGCTCACCGCGCCGCCCGCCGTGCGCGCCCGCATCGACGTCTGGGGCCACGTCGACGGCCTGGACCTGATGCGCCGCGTGAAGGACCAGTTCGACCCGGCCGGCACGCTGGCGCCGGGCCGCTTCGTCGGGGGGATCTAGTCATGTCCACTTCTCGCGACGACCTCATCAGCGACTGTGTGCACTGCGGCTTCTGCCTGCCGACCTGCCCGACGTACGTCCTGTGGGGCGAGGAGATGGACTCCCCGCGCGGGCGCATCCAGCTGATGCTCCAGCAGTCCCAGGGCGAGCCGCTGTCCCCGTCGATGACCGCCCACTTCGACGCCTGCCTCGGCTGCATGGCGTGCGTCTCCGCGTGTCCGTCGGGCGTGCAGTACGACAAGCTCATCACCGAGACCCGCACGATGGTCGAGCAGGTCCGCCCGCCCGCCGGCCGGGCGCTGCGCGCCGCCGTCTTCGCGCTGTTTCCCTATCCGCGCCGGTTGCGGGCGGCGAAGGCGCCGCTGGTGGGGTACCAGCGGATGGGTCTGCCCTTGAAACGGCGCCTGCCGGCGACCTTGCAGACGCTGGTCTCACTGGCCCCGCCGGTCCGCCGCGCCGTCGCGCTCCCGCCGCTCGTGCACGCCCTCGGCCCTCGCCGCGCGCGGGTCGGCATGCTCACCGGCTGCGTGCAGCACGCCTTCTTCCCGTCCGTGAACGCCGCCACCGCCCGGGTCCTGGCCGCCGAGGGCTGCGACGTCGTCATCCCGCCGTCGCAGGGTTGCTGCGGCGCCTTGAGCCTGCACAGCGGCCGCTCCGCCGAGGCCGCGCGCTTCGCCTCGGCGCTGCTCGACTCGTTCGCCGACGTCGACTTCCTGATCGTGAACGCGGCGGGGTGCGGGTCGTCGCTCAAGGAGATCGCCGCGCTGCTGCCCGACGATCCGCGGGCGGCCGCGCTGGCGCCCAAGGTGCGTGACCTGTCGGAGTTCCTCGTCGAGCTGGGCCCGGTCGCGCCGCGCCACCCTGTCCCGGTGGCCGCCGCCTACCACGACGCGTGCCATCTTGCGCACGCTCAGGGGGTGCGCGCTCAGCCGCGCGCCCTGTTGCGGGCCATTCCCGGCCTGGACCTGCGGGAGATCCCGGACCCGGAGATCTGCTGCGGCTCGGCCGGCATCTGGAACATCCTGAATCCCGGGCCGGCTGCGGCTCTGGGCGACCGCAAGGCGCGCGACGTCCTGTCGACGGGCGCGTCACTGCTGGTCACCGCAAACCCCGGCTGCCTGATGCAGATCGCGGCGGCGGCGACGCGGGCGGGCGCGTCGCTGCGTTTGGCCCACACCGCGCAGGTGCTGGACGCCTCGATCCGCGGCGTACGCCCCGAGGTCCTGTCGTAGCTCGCCTGCCGCACCCACGGAGTTCCGCCGCACCTTCCGGGCGCTCGGGCGGCGTTTCCGCTCTGGAAAATGGCAGCCGTCGTTCGGCGCCGGGCCATCAGCGGCCGGCGACAGACCTCGACACCCGATCTTGTCAGAGGTCTGTATGGAGTCGAGCGTGGATGTGCATGTCGTGCCAACCATCGGTGTGCAGCATGTACCCGCGCAGCGTTCCTTCGGCGGGAAATCCGCAATTGAGCGCGACGCGGCAGGACGCCGGGTTGGCGGTGGAGTGCAGCAGGAACACGCGGTGCAGCCGTAACACCTCGAAGGCCCAGTGAGTCAGGGCACGCGTGGCGCGGGCGGCTACACGAGCGCCGCGAGCGGCGGGTACGACCCAATACGAGACCTGGGCTTGAGCGGCGAAGAGCGCGAGCGAGCGCAGGCTTGCCTGACCGATCGCCTGGTCGTCACTGGTGCGGGCGATTGCCCAGCCCGCGTCGGTCTCGGCGTGCCATGAGGTGGTCCAGTCTTCTATCCACTGGTGGACTTCGTCGTCGCCATCGATGCTGCGCATATGCCAGCGTTGAATGTCGGGCGTGGCGAAGGCCGTACGGATCGCGTCGGCATCGTCAGCGCGCCAGGGGCGCAGCGTCAGGTCGTCGTCGACGACCAGTCGCGGCTGCGTGAGAGCGCGTAGAGCGCCGGCCGGAAGCGCGGGGTTGACCAAGCCAGGCACATCGACCACCGTAGCGGTCGTCGACTTGGATGAGCCGGCGAAGCCCGGCCGGAACCACGATGACTCCACCGGGGGCAGGCCGGTAGCTCATCAAGCACCTTTCGGGCTCGCAGATCCGGTTCGGAGAATCAGTCACCCGGGGCCGGACCAGAGCCAGGCCGTGGCGCGGTACGTCTTGTTCTCCACCTCGCACGCCGAGAACTCGGCTGCGTGGAGGCCGGGATGGCCCTCGGCCACCACGTCGCGGAACAGGCGGTCGGAGATCACCGTGACGACGTCGGCGTCGGGGCGGGACCCCGCCGCCGCGCGCAGTGGTGGGGAGTCCAGCAGGCGGCCGGCCTCCACGATCGTGCCGCCGCTGAAGCCCATCGACGCGCGCGCGATCGGGCCCGCCGTTGCCGACAGGCGCATGCGGATGCGGTGGCCGGGGTGGGAGGCGTTGTCGGCGGCGAGGGCCGCGCGCCAGCCGTGCAGCAGGGCCGGCAGCACGCGGTGCAGCTCCAGCGCCGGCGGCAGGACGACCATCATGCCGTCGCCGCTGGGCTGGTGGTCGGCGTCGGCCGGGCGTACGCCCACCCGTTCGAGGACCCGGTCGACCAGGGCCGCCACGCGGGACTGCACGGCGTCCTGCTCCGGGGCGGGGCGGGCGCTGTAGCCGATCACGTCGACGCCGAACACCAGGCAGTGCTGGATCGAAGCGGACGGCGGCGGCGCGGCGGCGGCGGGCGGCGGGGACGAGGAGGCCAAGGCGCGCAGGCGATCCGAGCGCTCGTGGGCGGCCGCCAGAGGCTCGGCGTCGTCGGACAGCTGGTGCGTGAGCCACTCGGACAGGGCGGCGTCCGTGGGGAGCGGCGGGTCCAGGTACGCGGTCAGGTTCGCGCGGGTGATCTCGACGGCTCGGGTCAGCAGGCGCAGGCGTTCCAGCGTGTCGGTCAACGTGGCGGCGCCGGCGGTCAACGCCGGCGCGGAGTCGCGCGGGGACGACGCGTCGCGCAGGTGGTCGGCGAGGCGGTCGAGCTGCGCCGCGGTGTCCTCGCGCAGGCGCAGCAGCTGGCTGCCGTCGCCGCGGACCCGGGCGAGGTAGCGCAGCCAGGAGGCGTGCAGGAGGTACCGGCCCAGTGGGGGCAGGGCCGTGTCGCCGCCGCTCCAGGTGAAGCGGCTCAGGTCGGCGTCCTCGCCGGGGCGGGCGACGACGACCAGGCGGCGGGCGGCATCGAAACCGCGCGGGGTCGTCTCCCACAGCGTGAAACCGTCGGCCTCGACGGAGCGAGCCCACCATGCTCTGGCGTCCGCAGCAGCAGCCGGGAGGTCGGCGCGGACGTCGGCGGCGGGCGGGTCCTCGGACTTGGCCTGGAAGATCGTGACGGCGCCGAGCAGCGGTGCGGGGTCGCCGGCGGTGAGCAGGCGCCAGCGGGAGGCGAGCTGCTGCCAGGTGGGCGGTGCGGACGTGCTGGACGGCAGCGGCGTGGCCATCACCAGGGACAGGTTCAGGGCGTCGCGCTCGCGGCGCAGGATCGCCTGGTGGTCGGCGGCCGGGTCCTGCAGGGCGGCCAGCGGGCCCTCGACGGCATCGTGCACGTCGCCGGGCCAGCGGGCGCCCAGGCCGGCCTCGGCGATGCCGCGGGTCATGCCGAGCTCCTCGCGGCAGGCCGACCAGATCCCGGCGAGGCGCTCGAGCGCCGGGGCCGCCTGCGGGCCGGTCAGCGGCGCGAAGACGTGCGCGACGAGCTCGTGCTCAACGAGCACGGCCGTCCTCCGGTGGCTCGTCCGCAGGGGCGTCCACCAGGGCGTGCACGAGGGTCATCTGGCGTTCCAGGACCTGCGGGGGGATGCCGCCGACGTCGTCGCTGCCGATGCGCAGGGCCTTGATGCGGCCGCTGGACTCCAGGCCCGCCACCGCGCGACGCAGGGAGTACGCATCGGCGTCGGCCAACGCGGTGGCGATGCGGTCGAGGAAAACCTCGGCGCGTTCCCAGCCCTGCGGCGTCAGTTCCCAGTCGGTGAGATCGCGCAGGACGCGAACGGCGTCCGCGGTCGCATCGGCGTCGAGGCGGTCCATGCTCGTCACTGTACAAAGCGGCGCGGGCCGTGGGCCTCCACCGAAACCACGACACGTTCCGGGACGGCGTCGGGTTGGCGACGATGGTGAGCCGCGAGCGGGGACCGCCCGTCACCAGAGGCATGGAATCGAACCTGGTGGACTGCCCCGAGTGCGGGCTTCCGGCGACCAAACGGTCCGAAGGACTGCTGGCGAGCACCGCCGGCCCGGTCGAGCACGTGCGGCTGCGCTGCGTGCTCGGGCACTGGTTTCTCGGGCCGTCGGACATCCTGCTGCACCGGCGGCGGCGCTGAGGGCGGGCGGCCCGAGGTCGCCCGCCCCCTGCAACGATCAGTTCGGGCGCAGCGGACGGCCCTGGCCGTCGACGGGGCGGCCGGCGAGCATCATGACGCCGTCGATGACGAACCAGAGCCACAGGCCGCCACTGATGAGGAACGGGAAGAGCAGGAAGAAGCCGCAGATGAAGGCGACCCAGCCGATGACGATGCTCAGCACGAGCTGGGTCACGCCGAGGGCGATGTTGCCCGCGTAGAGGCGGCCGATGCCGCCGATGACGAAGAGGCCCGGGAGCAGCTGCAGCAGGCCCGCGACGAGCTTGCTCTTGTCCGAATAGGGCTGGCCGGTCAGCGGGTCGTAGGCGGCGGCAACAGCCATCGGGTAGCCGACGGGCTGGCCGTAGCCGGCCTGCTGCGCGTAGGCGGCCTGGCCGTAGGGGTCGTATCCGCCCGAGGTCGGCACGCCGGAGACCGGCGGCATCTGATAGGCCGTCGAGTAGGGCTGGCCGGACGCCGGCGGGCTCGAGGCCGGCGGCGCGGACATGGGCGGCGGCAGCGCGGGCTGGCCGTAGGGGTCTGACTGCTGGTAGGGCACCGGCTGCCCGTACGGCGAGGGCTGCTGCCCGTACGGATCCTGCTGCCCATACGGATTGGGGGATCCATACGGTGGCTGCGTCATGACCAGCAGGCTACATCGACCGTGCGACGTTTTCCGCCCCCGGTTCGGCTGTGACGCGGTCGACGCTTCGACCGACTTCCCCGGCCGAGGCGCGTACCAAAAGAATGGTGGCCATGGAGTTCGACGGCCGCCGGCCCGCTCGCACGCTGCTGCGGCTGCTCGCTCAGCGACGCTCGCGCCTGGCGTTGGCAACGCTCGCGTTCGCGGTGAAGGACAGCCCGATGTGGCTGTTACCGCTGCTCACGGCCAACATCATCGACGTGGTCGTGCAGCATCGGCCGGTGACGCAGCTGTGGCTCAACGCCGGGGTGCTCGCGGTGATCCTGCTGCAGAACATCCCGATGCACATGCTGTGGGTGCGCCAGATGAGCCTGATCGTCCGGCACCTCGGCACCGACCTGCGCTCCGATCTGGCCGGGCGGCTGCAGCAGCTGTCGATCGCGTTCCACACGAAGGCGGGCGCGAGCCTGCTGCAGACCAAGGTCGTGCGCGACGTCGAGAACGTCGAGATGATGCTGCAGCAGGTGGCCGCCTCCGGCACCTCGGCGGTGCTCACGCTGCTCGGCGCGCTCACGCTGACCGCGGTCCGGGTGCCGCAGTTCGTGCCACTGTTCCTGCTTGTGGTGCCGTGCACGGCGGCCCTGGTCGCGGCGGTGCGCCGCCGGTCGGGCGCGCGCAACGAGGAGTTCCGCCGCCGGGTCGAGGACCTCTCCGCGCGGGTGGACGAGATGGCGCACCTGATGCCGATCACCCGGGCGCACGCGCTGGAGCAGGAGGCGGTACACCGGCTGCGCGGCACCGTCGAGGAGGTCCGCACCGCCGGCCTGCGCCTGGACATGGTCAACGGGCGGTTCGGCGCGATGTCGTGGGTGACCTACCAGCTGCTCGGCGCCGCCTGCCTGGTCGGCGCCGGCTGGGCGGCGTGGAGCGGCGTCGCACCGGTGAGCGCCGGCGACGTGGTGCTGCTCAGCACGTACTTCGCCGTGCTCACCAGCTCGGTCATCGGGCTGTTCGGGCTGGCGCCGATCGTCACCAAGGGCCTGGAGTCGATCCGCTCGATCGGCGAGGTGCTCTCCGCGCCCGACCTCGAGCTCAACGAAGGCAAGCAGACCGTGGCGGGCGTGCGCGGCGAGATCGCGCTCGAAGGTGTCGGCTACCGCTACCCCGAGTCGGCCGCGCCGGCGCTGAGCGGCATCGACCTGCGCGTGGCCGAGGGCGAGACGGTGGCGTTCGTCGGGCCGTCGGGCTCGGGCAAGTCGACGATGCTGAACCTGCTCATCGGGTTCATCCGCCCGAGCGCGGGCCGCATCCTGCTCGACGGGCAGGACATGGAAAGCATCGACCTGCGTTCATACCGAAAGTTCGTTTCCGTGGTACCCCAGGAGCCGGTCCTCTTCGACGGCACGATCTGGGACAACGTGACGTACGGCGGCCGGGACCTCACGCAGGAGTCGGTGACCCGGGCGCTGCGCGACGCCAACGCGCTCGAGTTCGTCGAGGACCTGCCGCACGGGTGGGACACGATGGTCGGCGAGCGCGGCGCGCTGCTGTCCGGCGGGCAGCGCCAGCGGCTGGCGATCGCCCGGGCGCTCGTGCGCGACCCGCGGGTGCTGCTGCTGGACGAGGCGACGTCGGCGCTGGACAGTGAGTCGGAGGCGCTCGTGCAGGAGGCCCTCGCCCGGCTCATGCGCGGGCGGACCACGTTCGTGGTCGCGCACCGGCTGGCCACGATCCGCAACGCGGACCGGATCGCGGTCCTCGCCGGCGGGCGGCTGGCGGAGCTGGGCACGCACGCGGAGCTGATCGCGGCCGGCGGGATCTTCGCGCGGCTGCACGGCCTGCAGTCCGTCTAGGATCCGCCTCGCGGATCATGGTCGCGGATCGTAGAGTCGTCCGCGTGGATCTGCACGACACCGCCGCCCGGCTCGGGGTGCCCGTCGAGGACGTCGAACGCGTGCACCAGCTCGCCGGGGACCATCCGACGGCTGCGCTGCCCGCCAAGGCCGACGCGCCCGCGATCCTCGACCGGCTCGCGGTGGCGCCGGACGACGCCGCCGAGATCATGGCCGGCTGGCCCGACCCCGGCTCGGCACTGTGGACGCCGGAGCTGCGCTGGCTGCTCGACCGCTCGATCGCCCTGGTCCGCGCCGATCTCGGCGGCCACGGCTGGCTGTCGCCCGGTCCGGAGCTGCCGCGCGAGCGTGGCCCCGCCTGGCGGCACCTCTACGTGTACGCGTACCTGGCCCTGGTCGACGTCGTCAGGGAGTACCACCGCGACCACGGCGTCGCCGACGCGGTGTCGTGGGCGACGCTGGCGGACCTGGGCCGCAACCTCGCGATCGACCGGCGGATGCACCGCGAGGGCTGGCCGGTCATGCAGAGCTGGCTGACGCTGCACGCGCGCGGCGGCCTCTACGAGCTGGGCCGGCTGCAGCACCAGCGCGGCGGCGACGCCATCGACCTGCACATCCCCGACTCGGGGCCGCTGAGCCCGGAGGCGGTCGCGGCGTCGCTGGACGAGGCCCGCGCGTTCTTCCCGCGCCACTTTCCCGGCGAGGACTACACGGCGTTCGCCTGCGGCTCGTGGCTGCTCGACCCGCAGCTGCTGGAGTACCTGCCCGGGGACTCCAACATCGTGCGGTTCCAGCGCAGATTCGAGCTGGAGCCCTACGAGGAGCCCGAAGGGCTGGACGCCGACGTCGAGGTGCTGCGGTTCGTGTTCCGCACCCTGACCACGCCGCTGGAGCAGCTGCCGCGCCGCACGGTTTTGCAGCGCGCGGCCGTCGAGCACCTGCAGGCCGGCCGCCACTGGCAGTGGCGCCGCGGCCGCTTCCCGATCTAGACGCGCACCTGGGTGGAGCGCGGCAAGCTGTCGGCACGGCCTGCGGTCCCGTCTGCCACACTGTGACCATGAGAGACACCGGGGAGCTGGCCAGCGCGAGCCTGGTCGAGCTGGCGGTGTCGCGGCTGACCCGGGAGATCCTCGGCGGCGGCGCCGAGCCCGGCGAGCGGCTGGTCGAGGAGCATCTGACGCGCCGCTTCGGCATCAGCCGGGCGCCGCTGCGCGAGGCGCTGCGGCTGCTGGCGCAGCGCGGGCTGGTGGAGCACCTGCCGCGGCGGGGCGTGCGGGTGGCGATCCTGTCCGACGCCGACATCCGGGAGCTGTACGCGGTGCGCGACGTGCTGGAGCGCCACGCGGTCGAGGCGACCCCGCCGGACGCCGACCTGAGCGGGATCGCGTCGGCGATGAAGGCGATGCAGGGTGCCGACGCGCGCGGCGACCTGTTCGACGTGGCCACGGCGCACCGGGAGTTCCACGTCGCGGTCGTGGCCCGGGCGGGCAACCGGCAGCTGACGTCGGTGTACGAGTCGATCCTGGTGAAGATCCAGCTGTACATGGCGATGAACCTGCGCCGGGAGGCCGAGGTGGCCCGGCCGCACGACGGCGTGCACCGCCACGAGCGGCTCTTCGACGCGGTGTCCGCCCGCGACGCCGACGCGGTGCTGGCGGCGCTGAACGAGCACGGGGCGCGCTCCTACCTGGTCTGAGCCCTCCCCCATCTCGCCCGGCCGCATTTGAACGGTCGGACATCAATGCGTTACATCGCGCGACTTGGCGCGTAACAGGATTGTCGACAATCGACAGTATGACCAGCACCGCCATCCGCAGCGGGATCGCCGCCCTCCGCGAGGCCTACCGCCGCGGCGACCTGCGCGTCGCCGACGTGGCCGAGCGCGCCGCGACCGCCGAGGCGCCCGACGGGGTGTGGATCAGCCGCGTCGAGCCGGGGGCGCTGCGCCGGCGGGCCGCGGAGCTTCAGGGTAAGGAGCATCTGCCGCTGTACGGAATCCCGTTCGCGGTCAAGGACAACATCGACGTCGCCGGAATGCCCACCACGGCGGCCTGCCCCGCGTTCGCCTATCCGGCCGCGCGCACCGCGCCGGTCGTCGAGCGGCTCCTGGAGGCCGGGGCGATGCTCGTGGGCAAGACCAACCTCGACCAGTTCGCGACCGGGCTGACCGGGACGCGCTCGCCGTACGGCGCGGTGCAGAGCGTCTACGGCGGCGGCCTCGTCGCCGGCGGCTCCAGCAGCGGCTCCGCCGTCGCGGTCGCCGCCGGGCTGGTCGCGTTCGCGCTCGGCACCGACACGGCGGGCTCGGGCCGGGTGCCGGCCGCCATGAACGGCATCGTCGGGCTCAAGCCCACCCGCGGCCTGCTCAGCACGCTCGGCGTCGTCCCCGCCTGCCGGTCCCTGGACTGCGTGTCGGTCTTCGCGCTCGACGTCGCCGACGCCGCCGCGGTGCTCGGCGCGGCCGCGGGCCCGCAGGACGGCGACCCCTGGTCCCGGACCGGTTCCTTCAAGAGCCAGGAAGCGGCGACGGTACGCCTGGGGCTCGCCCGCCCCGACACGCTGGACTTCGAGGGCGACCGCGGGCAGGCGGAGCGGTACGTGGCGGCCGGCGTCGCGCTGTCGCGCATCACCGCCGACGCCACCGCGGTCGACCTCGGGCCGCTGCTGGAGGCGGGCGCGCTGCTCTACGAGGGGCCGTGGGTCGCCGAGCGCCTCGCCGGCCTCGAGGACTTCCTGCGCGAGCACGCGGAGGACGTGCTGCCGCTGACCCTCGGCATCCTGCGCAGCGGGGGCTCCTTCGCCGCCACCGACGCGTTCCGCGCCCAGCACCGGCTGCGCGAGCTGCGGGCGGCGACCGCGCGGCTGTTCGAGCGCATCGACGTGCTGGCGCTGCCGACGGTGCCCACGACGTACACCATCGACGAGATCGCCGCCGAACCGCTGCGGCGCAACGCGATCCTCGGGCGGTACACCCAGTTCGCCAACCTCCTCGACCTCGCGGTGCTGACCGTCCCCAATGGACACACCCCGGACGGGCGGCCGGCCAGCCTCTCGCTCATCGGCCCCGCGTTCGCCGAACCGACCCTGCTGGCGCTCGGCGCGGCGCTGCTGGGCGAGGCTCATGCGGTACACCTCGGCAAAACGCAGGACGTCGAGCTCGCGGTGGTCGGGCACCACCTGCGCGGCGAGGCCCGCAACGGCGAGCTCGTCGCGCTCGGCGGGCGGTACGCGCGCACCACCCGGACCGCGGACTGCTACCGGCTGTACCGGCTGCCCAGCGGCGTGCCGGGGCTGGTGCGCGCCGGCGCGGGCGAGGGCGCGCCGATCGAGGTCGAGATCTGGCGGCTGCCCGCCGCGGCGCTGGGCCCGCTGCTGGGCAGCGTCGCGGCGCCGCTGTCGATCGGATACGTGTCCACCGTGGACGGTGCGAGCGTGCAGGGCTTCCTGTGCGAGGCGTACGCGGCGGCGGGCGCGCAGGACATCACCGCCGGCGGCGGCTGGCGGGCCCACCGGCAAGAGGAGGGATCGTGAGCGCAACCATCGGCCCGGTCGTCGGCGCGCAGCCGTACGCCTGGCCCTACGACGGCAGCGTGCCGGTCGAGCGCACCGCGCTGCTGTGCATCGACTGGCAGACCGACTTCTGCGGGCCGGGCGGCTACGTCGACAGCATGGGCTACGACATCGGGCTCACCCGGGCCGGGCTGCCGGCCACGGCGAAGCTGCTCGACCACGTGCGCGGCCTGGGCATGCTGGTCGTGCACACCCGCGAGGGGCACGACCCGGACCTGTCCGACCTGCCGCCGAACAAGCGCTGGCGCTCGGCGCAGATCGGCGCGGAGATCGGCTCGACCGGCCCGTGCGGGCGGATCCTCGTCAAGGGCGAGCCCGGCTGGGAGATCGTGCCGGAGGTCGCGCCGGCGCCCGGCGAGGTCGTCGTCGACAAGCCCGGCAAGGGCGCCTTCTACGCCACCAACCTCGACCTGGTGCTGCGCACCCGCGGCATCACGCACCTGATCCTGACCGGCATCACCACCGACGTCTGCGTGCACACGACCATGCGGGAGGCGAACGACCGCGGCTTCGAGTGCCTGATCCTGTCGGACTGCACCGGCGCCACCGACCCCGGCAACCACGCCGCCGCGCTGCACATGGTCACCATGCAGGGCGGCGTCTTCGGCTGCGTCGCCACGTCCGCGGACGTCATCGCGGCAACGTCCTTTTAGGAGCGTCCACAGTGGCCTCTCTCGATGCACTCCCCTTCACCTACACGTTCGATCCGGCGTCCACGGCGCTGCTCGTCATCGACATGCAGCGCGACTTCCTCGAGCCCGGCGGCTTCGGCGAGACCCTCGGTAACGACGTCGGGCAGCTGCGGCGCACCATCGAGCCGACCGCGGCGCTGCTGGCGGCCTGCCGCGCGGCCGGGCTGACGATCATCCACACCCGCGAGGGCCACCTGCCCGACCTGTCGGACTGCCCGCCGGCGAAGCTCAACCGCGGCGACCCCAGCCTGCGCATCGGCGCGCCCGGGCCGATGGGCCGCATCCTCATCCGCGGCGAGGCCGGCCACGACATCATCGGCGAGCTCGCGCCGGCCCCGGGCGAGCCGGTCATCGACAAGCCGGGCAAGGGCGCGTTCTACGCGACCGAGCTCGGCGAGATGCTGACCGCCAAGGGGATCACGAGCCTCGTCGTCACCGGCGTGACGACCGAGGTCTGCGTGCACACCACCGTCCGGGAGGCCAACGACCGCGGGTACGAGTGCCTCGTGCTCGCCGACTGCGTGGGCTCGTACTTCCCGGAGTTCCAAGCGGCGGGCCTTTCGATGATCGCCGCGCAGGGCGGCATCTTCGGCTGGGTCGCCGAGTCCCCGGCGTTCATCGCCGCCCTGCAGTCAACGCTTTCGAGGACGTGACATGGAAACTTCGTTGAAGATCCCGTGGTGGGTGCGCGGGGACACGAACGCCTTCTTCGGCTTCGGCGTCAACGTGCTCGTCAACGTGCTGACCCTGACCGCGCTGTGCCTGGGCGTGGTCAAGCTCAGCGAGCACGACGTGTTCCACGCGATCCTGCCGGCGCTGGGCATCGCCCTCGTCGTCGGCAACGTGTACTACACGTTCCTGGCCCGCCGGCTCGCCCGGCGCGAGAACCGCACCGACGTCACGGCCCTGCCCTACGGCCCCAGCGTCCCGCACATGTTCATCGTCATCTTCGTGATCATGCTGCCGGTGTACCTCAAGACGCAGGACGCCACCAAGGCGTGGAAGGCCGGCCTCGCCTGGGCGTTCATCATCGGCGTCATCGTGCTGATCGGCGCCTTTGTCGGCCCGTACATCCGCAAGTACGCACCGCGCGCCGCCCTGCTGGGCACCCTCGCGGGCATCTCGATCACGTTCATCTCGATGCTGCCCGCGGCCCGCATGTGGAACCTCGCGTGGGTCGCCCTGCCGGTCTTCGCGCTGCTGCTCATCGGCCTGCTCACCGACACGAAGCTGCCCGGCAACTTCCCGATCGGCCTGGCCGCGCTGCTGCTGGGCACCGCGATCGGCTGGATCGGCGGCGCGATGGACGGCAACGCGGTCAGCACCGCCGCGCACGAGATCGGCTTCGCGATCCCCGGCGTGCACCTGGACCTGCTGTTCTCCGGCCTGTCCGACGTTGCGCCGCTGCTGGCCACCGCGATCCCGCTCGGCGTCTACAACTTCACCGAGGGCATGTCCAACGTGGAGAGCGCCGCGGCGGCCGGCGACAACTACAACCTGCGCAGCGTCCTGCTGGCCGACGGCGCCGGCGCCATCATCGGCTCCGCGCTGGGCTCCCCGTTCCCGCCGGCCGTCTACGTCGGCCACCCCGGGTGGAAGAAGGCCGGCGGCCGCAACGGCTACTCGATGGCCACGGGCATCGTCATCGCGCTGCTGTGCTTCCTGAGCATGTTCGGCCTGCTCGGCGCGATCCTGCCGATGCCGGCGATCGTGCCGATCCTGCTGTACATCGGCCTGCTCATCGGCGCACAGGCCTTCCAGTTCACCCCGAAGGCCCACGCGGCCGCGGTCATCGCCGCCCTCATACCCAACATCGCACAGTGGGCGACCAGCCAGATCGACAACTCCCTGGCCGCCGCCGGCACGACGGCGACGAAGGTCGGCGAGGCCGCACTGGAGGGCAACGGCGTCGTCTACTCCGGCCTGCTCACCCTGGGCCAGGGCGCCATCCTGGCCGGCCTGGTCTTCGGCTCGATCGTCGCGTTCGTCATCGACAAGCGCTTCATCCACGCCGCCGTCTTCGCGGTGGCCGGCGCCCTGCTGAGCTTCGTCGGCCTGATACACGCCGAGCAGATAGCCTGGAACGCCGACGGCCCGGTCGCGCTCGGCTATCTTTTCATCGCGGCGGTCTGCGGCCTGTTCGCCCTGACCCGCCCGGCCCCACGCCCGAAGGACCCCGACGAGCTGGAGCTGGACCGCCTCGAGTCCCCCTCCCCTGCCTCCTCCCCCGAGCCCGCCACCGTCTAGGAGCCTTCACAGTGGACATCGATCGCCCCGACGTCGTGGCCGAGGTCACGGCCGCGTTCACCGACTACGAGAAGGCCCTGGTGGCCGGCGACGTCGGGGCGCTCGACGCCTGGTTCTGGAACTCCCCGCAGGTCACCCGCTTCGGCATCGCGGACCGGCAGGAGGGCGCGACGGCCCTGCACGAGTGGCGCGCCGCGCAGCCTCCGCTGCCCGCGGGCCGGCGCCTCTACGACACGCACGTCACCACGTTCGGCTCGGACCTGGCCACGGTCACGACGATGTTCGACTACCCCGGGTCGCAGGACCGTCCCGGCCGCCAGTCCCAGTCGTGGGTCCGCTTCCCGGAGGGCTGGCGCATCGTCCACGCCCACGTCTCGCACGAGCTCCAGTAGGCACGTTTTCTCCGATAAGTCGGGCGCTCCGCGCCACGACTTATCGGATTTATACCCCGACAGGTCATAAGTCCGATTCCACGTCGTCCTATGAACCCGAGGAGTGCGGGTCCGCCGGTGCCGGCCAGGCCAGCAACAGTGCGGCGGCCAGGGCGGCGCAGGCGGCAAAGCAGGCCAGGGCGGCGACCGTCGGCGGGTACCAGCGCGGCGCCAGCGCGTGCAGGTCCGTGGCCAGGTCGGCGGAGGTCACGCCCTGGCCGGGGACGCGCGGTGCGATGATCGTGCCGCCGCCGAAGAACACCGGCGCCAGGCCCGACACGAGCAGGGCGCAGACCAGCCAGGCGGGGCCGCGGACGGCGGCGCGCAGGCGGGCGGCGGCGTAGAGGCAGCAGCCGGCGGCCGCGGTGCCGAGGATCGCGCCTGCCGCGAGGGCAAGGCGGGAGCGTTGCAGGCCGGCATCGCCGTACTCCAGCACGTACGCGGCGGCGACGCTCCCCCGCGCCACCAGGCCCGCCAGCCCGCCGGCGAGGGTCGCGGCGCCGGCGGCGAGCAGCACCCACCGCGCCAGGCGGACCGAGAACGGCATGGCGCCATTGTCGTCCAGGGGAGGCCCGATCACGGAACCAGGAGGGCGCCGGCGCTCTTGACCCGGCGTACCAGCGGCGTCGTCTCGGCGGACAGGACGCCCTGCAGCGAGCCGACGCCCTCGGCCAGGTAGTCGTAGAGCTCGTCCAGGTCCCGGCAGATCACGACCGCGGCGACGCTCGCCGGGCCGGTCACGGCGGCGGCGAACGCGATCTGGGGGTGGGTCGCCAGGGCGCGGGTCACCGGGGTCAGGGCGGACGGTGCGACCGTGAGCCACAGCGCCGCCTCGGCCGTGTAGCCGAAGAGCTCGGAGCGGGTGTCGACGTCGAAGTACAGGATGCCGGCGCGGCGCAGGGCGTCGAGGCGGCGGCGGACCGTGGTCTCCGACCAGCCCGTCGCCGCGGCCAGGGCCGGGTGGCTCGCGCGGCCGTCGCGGGCCAGCGCGGCGAAGAACGCGTCGTCGGCGGGGCCCACCTCGGCGGCGCTGCCGTCCGGTGCGGGCGGGAGCAGGGCCTCGACCTGCTCGGGGGTGAGCGCGGCGGTGCGGCCGGGCCAGCCGCCGACGCCGGCGACCGCGCGCAGCATGCAGTGCGCGCTCACGGCGGTGATGCGGGGCGTGCGCGGCAGCTTCTGCAGCAGCAGCTCGCCCTCGTCGGCCTGGCGGCGGGTGCGGGTGATGCAGTTGATCTCGGTACCGCCGGACATGATCGTCACCCAGGACGTGTCGGTGCGGCGGGCCAGGGCCACAGCGATCGGGACGGCGGCGTCGGGGGTGCAGCGCATGCGCACCATCCAGTCGACGCGACCGATCGCGGCGGCGTGCGGCAGGCCGACGACGCGCAGGGCGCCGGCGGAGCGCAGGCGGTGGTAGCGGCGCGCGACGGTGCGGTCGGAGGCGCCCAGCACCTGGCCGATGCGGCTGAAGGGTGCCCGGCCGTCGACCTGCAGCGCGTGCGCGAGCTGCCGGTCGAGCTCGTCCAGCGTGAGTGGATCCACCGCAGACACGGTACCGCGTGCCGGATTCCGCCGCGAACGGCCGCGGACGCGACGGCGCCGCGCCGAGTCGCGCACGCTCACCGGCATGCGCAAATGGTTGCCGTTGCTCGCGGTCTCGCTGAGCACCTTCATGCTGCTGGTCGACCTGACGATCGTCAGCATCGCCGCACCCGACCTGGGCCGGGAGCTGCACACGTCGTTCGCCGCGCTGCAGTGGACCGTCGACCTCTACGTCCTGGTGCTCGCCGCCCTGCTCATGGCCGCCGGGTCGTTGTCGGACCGGCTCGGGCACCGGCGGGTCTTCATCGGCGGGCTCGTCGTGTTCGCCGCCGCGTCGCTCGCCTGCGGGCTGGCGCCGGACGTCGGCACGCTCATCGCCGCGCGGGGCGTGCAGGGGCTCGGCGCCGCCGCCATGTACGCCACGAACGCCGCCCTGCTCGGCATCACCTACGCCGGCCGGGACCGCTCGGTGGCCTTCGGCGTGTGGGGCGCGGCCAACGGCGCGGCCGCCGCGGCTGGGCCGATCCTCGGCGGGCTGCTGACCGAGCACGTGGGCTGGCGCTCGATCTTCCTCGTCAACCTGCCGGTCGCCGTGCTGGCCGTGATCCTGGCCCGCACCGCGCTGCCGAGCGCCGTGACCGACCGTGTACGGCGCACGGACGTGCCCGGCGTCGTGAGCTTCACCGTCGCCGCGACGCTCGTCGTGTACGGCCTGATCCGCGCCGGCGACGCGGGCTGGGGCGATCGGGTCACGGTCGCCGCGCTGGCCGGCGGCGTGGCGGCGGTCGCGGTGTTCCTGCTGCTGGAGCGGCGGCGAGCCGAGCCGATGCTGGACCTGTCGCTGTTCCGGCGCCCGGCGTTCGCCGCGCTGATGTTCGGTGCGGCGGCGCTGACCGCGTCGGCCTTCGCCAACCTGGTGTTCGTCTCGCTGTGGGCGCAGTCGGTGCTCGGGCTCGGTGCGATGGCCGCCGGGCTGGTGCTCGCGCCGATGGCCGTCGTCGCGTTCGTGGTGGCCGGGGCCGGCGGGCGGCTGCTGCACGCGGTGGCGCCGCGGTACACCATCGGCCTGGGCCTGCTGCTCGTCGCCGCCGGCACGGCGCTGTGCACGCTCGTCGGCCCGGGCTCGGGCTGGACGGCCCTGGTGCCGGGCCTGTGCGTGACCGGCGTGGGCGTCGGGCTGAGCACGCCGGTCCTCGCGTCGGCGGCACTGGCGGTGGTACCCCCGCAGCGCGCCGGCATGGCCAACGGCGCCTCGAACACGTTCCGCCAGCTCGGGTACGCCCTCGCGCTGCCGGTCCTCGCCACCGTGGTGTCCGGCCGCGCCCGCGACGTTCTGGCCGGCGGCGGCGTCGCCGCGCCCGAGGTGGCCGCCCGGCGGCTCACCGGCGGCGGCTTCGGCGGCCTGCTCGGCGAGGCCCCCGCCGGGCTGCTGCGCGCCGCCTACGCCGCCGGCCTCGACCGCATCTTCCTGGCCAGCGCCGCCCTGGCCGCGCTGGGCGGGATCGCGGTCCTGGTACTGCTGCGCCCGGCCCGACCGGCAGACGCCGGGCGACGCACGGCACAGCGCGACACGGTTGACGCCGTAATTCTGGATAGTTAGTGTCCAGGTATGCGGATGAGCGAGGGCGTCGAGTGGGCGCTGCACGGCTGCCTCAACCTGACCTGGCTGCCGCCGGGGCGTGCGGTGCCGGCGGCGAAGCTGGCCGAGTTCTACGACCTGCCCGCCGCATACCTGAACAAGCAGTTCCAGGCCCTCGCCCGGGCCGGCATCGTCGCCTCGACGCCCGGCAAGCGCGGCGGGTTCCGGCTGGCCCGCGACCCGGAGCGGATCACGCTGCTGGACATCGTGGTGGCCATCGAGGGCGGCGGCGAGGCCTTCCGCTGCGACGAGCTGCTGCGGCGCGGGCCCGGCGCCGACCCCGGGACGGACTACCGCCAGGCGTGCCTGGTGTCGCAGGCGATGCGCCGCGCCGACCTGGCGTGGCGGCGGGAGCTCGCCGCGCAGACCCTCGCCGGGCTCAAGGCCGACGTCGAGCGCCGATACCCGGCCGCGCCCGAGAACACCCGGGCGCGCTTCGCCGAACTGATGACTCCTGAAGGGACCACTGCATGAGCGACCACCTGCGCGACGCCGTTCGCGGCGCGGTGCTGCTGCCCGGCGACCCCGGGTTCGACGCCGCCCGCCGGCCCTGGAACCGCGCCGTCGAGCAGCCCGTCGCCGCCGTCGTCGAGGCGGCCGACGCCGAGGACGTGGCCGCGCTCGTGCGCCACGCCGCCGCGGCCGGCCTGGGCATCGCCACCCAGCCCAACGGCCACGGCGCCACCGGCCGCACCGGCGGCACGATCCTGCTGCGCACCGGGCGCCTCGACGCGCTGGAGCTCGACCCCGGCGCCCGCCGGGCCCGCATCGGCGCCGGCGTCGCCTCGGGCCGGCTGCAGGCCGCCGCCGCCGAGCACGGCCTGACCGGCCTGCCGGGCAGCTCGCCCATCGTCAGCGTCGCCGGGGTCGCCCTCGGCGGCGGGCTGAGCTGGTTCGGCCGGGCGCACGGCTGGGTCGCCGAGAGCGTCGCCGCGTTCGAGGTCGTCGACGCCGCCGGCCGGGCGCGGCGGGTCAGCGCCGAGGACGACCCGGACCTGTTCTGGGCGCTGCGCGGCGGGGGCGGCGACTACGCCGTCGTCACCGCGCTGGAGCTGGACCTGCATCCCGCGCCGGCGCTGTACGGCGGCCGGGTCCTGTGGGACGGCGCGCAGGCGCCGGAGGTGCTCGACGCCTTCCGGCGCATCACCGCGACCGCGCCGCCGCAGCTGTCCGCCTGGTTCGCGGTGGCGAAGTTCCCGGGCGGCGAGCCGGTGGTCGTCGTCGACGTCGCGCACCTCGGCGCGCAGGACGAGGCCCGCGAGCTGCTCGCCCCGCTGCCGCCGGGCGCGCGCGCGGACACCCGGCGGGTCATGTCGGTCGCCGAGGTCGGCTCGATCACCGCCGACCCCACCGACCCGAGCCCCGGGCAGTCCCGCGCCGAGCTGCTCACCGTCCTGGACGACACGGCGGCCAAGACGCTGCTGGCCGACCCCGTCGCGCCGATGCTGGCCATCCAGGTGCGCCACCTCGGCGGCGCCCTGGCCGGGCCGGCGCACGGGCCGCACGGGCCCCTGACGGAGCCGTTCGCGGTGTACATGCTGAGCCTGCCCGGCGACGGCGTCCTGGAACGGCAGCGCGAGCTCGCCGCGGCGCTGCCGGTGAGCGGCCGCAAGCCGCTGACGTTCCTCGCGCCCCACGAGACGGCGGCCGACGCGTTCGCGCCGGACGCCCTGGCCCGGCTGCGGGCGATCAAGCGCGAGCGCGACCCGGGCAACGTGTTCCGCAGCAACTTCCCGGTGACGGGAACTCCGGCATAACCGAAAAATCCGATATGTCCGTCACGAAGTAGCGGACATATCGGATTCAAATGTCGGACAACCCTGCTCAGTGCGCTGCTGCCATCCGGCCGCGGCCCGAACCCTGGTGGGTCAGCTGGTACGCGGCGACCAGCAGCAGCACGCCGCTGATGATCGCGTAGAGGCCGATCGCCCAGGCGATGGCGAGCGCGCCCGCCGCCGGGCGCACCATGATGAACAGGCCGGCCACGATCGCGAGCGCCCCGATGAGCGCCAGCGACCAGCCGCCGTGCTGGCGGGTGGCCAGCCACAGGTCCGACAGGCCCGTCACGACCGCCCAGGCGCCGACCAGGATGGCCAGCACGATGCCGGTGATGCCGGGCCACATGATGGCCAGGACGCCGAGCACCACGCCGATGCCCCCGGCCAGGCCGCGGGCCAGCCGCGGCCCGGTGCCGTCGGCGAACCCGGTGACCGGGTTGGACGGGCCGGGCGCCGGGCGGATCGCGTGCACGAGCTGCTCGACGCCGGTGACGATGGCGAAGATGCCGAACAGCAACGCCAGCGCGATCACCGTCACCCCGGGCCAGATCACGGCGAGGACGCCGAAAATGATCGCGAGCACCCCGCGGATGCCCAGCAGCCACGCTTCCCTCTTGAGCATGTGATCCCTGCCTTTCTGCAATGCGCTACACGAGAGCAATGCGCTACATGAGACGGGCGTCGAAGGGCGACTCTCGGGCGAGCGAGCTGTAGAGCGCGTGCTCGCCGGGGGTGAGCCGCTCCGGCACCACGATGCGGATCTCCGCGAACAGGTCGCCGGCCGCGCCGCGCGGGTTGGGCAGCCCCTGCCCGCGCAGGCGCAGGCGCCGGCCCGAGGACGAGCCGGGCGGCACGTCCAGGCGCAGCTGCCCGGCCGGCATGCCGACCGGCACGACCGCGCCGAGGGCCGCCTCCCAGGGGCTGAGCGGCACCTCGACCATGACGTGGCGCCCGGACACCTTGAACCGCGGGTGGGGCGCCAGGCGCACGACGAGGAACAGGTCGCCGGGCGGCCCGCCCCGGTCGCCGGGCGCGCCCTGGCCGGGCAGGCGCAGCTTCTCGCCCTCCACGACGCCCGGCGGCACGGCGACGTCGTACTGCCGCGGGCGCCCCGCCGGGCCGGGCAGCGTCACCCGGTGCCGCCCGCCGGTGTAGGCGGTCTCCACGCCGATGGTGAGCTCGCCGCGCGCGTCGGCGCCGCGGGTGCCGCGGAACAGCCCGCCGCTCAGGTCCGCGTCGTTGTTGCCGCTGCGGTACCGCTGGTAGCGGCTGCGGCGCGCCGCGTCGTACTCGCGCCGGCGCTTCGGGTCGGCGAGCACGCGGTACGCCGCGGTGATCTCCTTGAACCGCTCCTCCGCGCCGGGTTCGGCGCTGACGTCGGGGTGGTGGCGGCGGGCCAGGCGCCGGTACGCGCGCTGGATCTCCTCCCGTCCCGCGCCCCGCGCCACGCCGAGCACCTCGTAGGGGTCGCGGAAGTCCACGGCCATGGCGGCCGCTCCCGGGTCGGTCCGGTCCGCCTCAGCCCATCGAGGAGCGGCCGACCTGGCCGGTACTGCCCGTGCCCGACGGTCCTGCCGAGCCGGGCCGCGACTGGCCCTCCTTCATCTGCTTCGCCGCCGCCGCGGGGTTGTCCGGCGAGCGCAGCTGGTCGGTGGAGGGCTCCTGCGGTACCACCGTGGACTCGACGACCGGCGTCTCGCCCTTGCGATGCACCTCGATCCGCCGCGCCTGGCGGCCGCTCGCCTTCGGCGCCACGATCGTGAGCACGCCGCCGTCGAGGTCGGCCTCGACACCGTCGGGATTGACGTCGCCGGGCAGCGCGATGAGGTACTCGAACTCACCCGTTCGCCGCGCCTGATGGCGCAGCGTCCCCTCCCGCTGCCGCTCGGCGAACGCGCCGAAGACGCGGATCTCGTTGTCGCGCAGCTCGATCTGCACGTCGCCGGGTGCCACGCCCGGCAGGTCCAGCTCGACCCGGAACGCGTCGCCGGTCTCCTCGATGTCGACGGGCGCCCCGCTCGAGACGGGCAGGCCCAGCGCCGGGTACATGCCCAGCGACCGGCGGGGACGGGTGACCAGCAGTGTCATGGTGACGCCTCCCAAATCCTCGGGCTGCATGTACAGCGCAATGCTGGGCGAGGAGCGGGTGAGGCGTTCCCACCCGCCGCGGGTGACCCGCCGCGGCCGCCGACGCCTGCCACGGCCCCGTCCGCCCCGCCGAGTGATGGCCGCTCACCTACGCGCCCGGCAGCGTTCGCGGCATGTACGAAGACGTGTTCATCGCGGAGGTACGCGACAAGACCGGCATCACCGACCCCGAGCGCGCACGGCGGGCCGTGCGCGGAGTCCTGCACGCGCTGGCGAACCGGCTGCCCGACGGCTGGGTGCACCAGCTGGCGGCGGAGCTCCCGCCGACCCTCGCCGAGCCGCTGTGGTCCTTCCAGCACCTGTACGACCAGGAGGTACACCTGGACTTCCTGTCGGACGTGGCGGCCCGTGCCGCGGTCGCGCCGGCGGACGCGGAGCGCGTGGCCCGGGCGGTGTTCGCCGTCGTAGCGGGTGCCTGCGACCCGGCCCTGCTGCGCCGCGTCTACCAGCCGCTGACCAGTGACGTGGTCGCGCTGACCGAGTCGGACTCGTCGCTGCTGCCGGTCTGATCGCCGCATCGCGGCGCGGCCCGGTCCCCGCGGAACCGGCCGCGCCGCCGACCAAGGACAAGGCTCAACCGCGCAACGGCGCGAAGGCGAAGCCGCGCAACCCCTCCCCCGGACCGATCGCGGCCGCGAAGCCGAGCTCGCGCCGCGCCCGCGCCGGCGACGCGACCACGTGCCGGACGTCGCCCGCGCGGAACTCGCCGGTGACGACGGGCTCCGGGCCGGCCATCGCCGCGGACAGGGCCGCCGCCATCGCGCCGACCGTCGTCGGTTTTCCGGAGCCGATGTTGTACACCCGGAAGCCCACGTTCTCCCCCGTCGCCCCGACGGCCGCCACGTTCGCCGCCGCGACGTCGGCGACGTGCACGAAGTCCCGTCGCTGGCCGCCGTCCTCGAACACCCGCGGCGCCCGGCCCGCCTCCAGCGCCGAGCGGAAGATCGCGGCGACCCCGCTGTAGGGCGTGTCGCGCGGCATCCCCGGCCCGTAGACGTTGTGGTAGCGCAGCGCCACGACCGATCCGTCGCACGCGCGCGCCCACGCCGCCGCAAGGTGCTCCTGCGCCGCCTTCGTCGCCGCGTACACGCTGCGCGGCCGCATCGGCGCGTCCTCGCCGACCTCGCCCGGCTCGAGCCACGCACCGCAGGACGGGCAGCGCGCCTCGAAGCGCCCGCCGGCCAGGTCCTCGGCGGTGCGCTCGGCGGGCTCGGCCGGGCCGTGTGCCGGGCAGGCGTACGCGCCCTCGCCGTAGACGACCATCGAGCTGGCCAGCACGAGCCGGCGCCGCCCCGCGCAGGCCATCGCGGCGAGCAGGACCGCGGTGCCCAGGTCGTTGCAGCCGACGTACTCCGGCAGGTCCGCAAGGTCCACGCCCATGCCGACGACCGCCGCCTGGTGCACGACCACGTCCACGCCCGCCAGGGCCGCGGACACCGCATCGGCGTCGCGCACGTCCGCGCGCACGAGCCCCTCCGGCGCGCCGGGCGACGGGGCCCGGCCGTGCGCCTTCGGGTGCAGCACATCGAGCCCGACGACGTCGTGCCCGGCCGCGCGCAGGGCGGCGGCGACGTGTCCGCCGA
Organism: Dactylosporangium darangshiense; assembly: GCF_039537565.1. Classification (NCBI taxonomy): domain Bacteria; kingdom Bacillati; phylum Actinomycetota; class Actinomycetes; order Micromonosporales; family Micromonosporaceae; genus Dactylosporangium; species Dactylosporangium darangshiense. The sequence continues at coordinate 4,075 of NZ_BAABAT010000032.1, read as the reverse complement.
TGAACCCGGCCGAGCCGGTGACGAGAATCCGCATGCCGTCACGCTAGGTTCGCCCGGCCGTCGCCCGCGGCCCACGTTCGCGCTTCGTAATGGTGCGTCACCTCTTCGTAAGACTTTGCGGCCCGGTCCGTGCGTAGCGTCCGCACCGTGCCTGATGTCGTACTGCCCTGCCTCGATGAGGCCGCCGCCCTGCCGTGGGTGCTGTCCCGGATGCCCCAGGGCTTCCGCGCGATCGTCGCCGACAACGGTTCCACGGACGGCTCCCCAGCGATCGCCGCCGCGTTCGGCGCCACGGTCGTACACGCCGAGCCGCGCGGCTTCGGCGCCGCCGCGCACGCCGGCCTCACCGCCGCCACCGCCGACGTCGTGTGCTTCATGGACGCCGACGGCTCGTTCGACCCGCGCCAGCTGCCGAGGGTCGCCGCGCCGATCGCCGCCGGCTCGCACGACCTGCTGCTCGGCCGCCGCCGCCCGACGCGCCGCGCCGCCTGGCCGGCACACGCCCGCCTCGGCAACGCCGCCGTGGCCTGGCGCCTGCGGCGCACCACCGGCATGGTGGTGCACGACCTGGGCCCGATGCGGGCCGCCCGCCGCGAGGCGCTGCTCGCCCTCGCCCTGACCGACCGCCGCTTCGGCTACCCACTCGAGATGCTGGTACGGGCGGCCGAGGCCGGCTGGCGCATCGGCGAGGTCGACGTCGACTACGCACCGCGCGCGACCGGCTCCCGCTCGAAGGTCACCGGCACCGTGCGCGGCACGCTGCGCGCGGTCCGCGACATGAGCCGCGTGCTGGCATCATGACCGCGCCCCGTGTGCAGCTGCTGCTGCTCGCCAAGGCGCCGGTGCCCGGGCGGGTCAAGACCCGGCTCTGTCCACCGTGGACACCCGCGCAGGCGGCCGAGCTCGCGGCGGCCGCGATCGCCGACACCGTCGAGGTGCTCGCCGCGACGCCCGCCGTCGCGCGCACCCTCGTCGCCGACGGCCCGCTGCCCGCACCGCCCGGCTGGGGCCGCGTCGAGCAGCGCGGCGCCGGGCTCGGCGAGCGGCTCGCGGCCGCGTACGCCGACACCGCCCGCCCCGGCGTGGCCACCCTGCTCGTCGGCATGGACACCCCGCAGCTCGGCGTCGCCGACCTCGTCGCCGCCGCGGCCGGCCTCGCCGCCGCCGACGCGGTCCTCGGCCCGGCGCAGGACGGCGGCTGGTGGACCCTCGCGCTACGCGACCCGTCCGCCGCCGCGGTGCTGCCCGAGGTGCCGATGTCCACTTCGGACACGTTCGCGCGCACCCGCGCGGCCCTCGCCGGACGCGGCCTGACGGTGGCCACCACGGCGACGCTGCGCGACGTCGACACCGCCGCCGACGCGTACGCGGCCGCCACCGCCCGCCCCGGCACCCGCTTCGCCCGGGCTCTGGCCGAGATCCGGGCCCAGTCCGAGGCACGGCCGCAGTCCGGAGCGCGAGCATCGTCCGAGGTCCAGGCGCAGTCCGGGGCGCGGACGCGGTCCGAGGTCCGGGCGCTGTCCGAAGTGCGGGCGGGGCGATGACGGCGCCGGTGGCGGTGTTCGGGGAGGCGCTGCGGCGGGCCGAGCGCGGCGAACCGGCCGGGCTGCGCCTGCTCGGGCCGGACGGTGCCGCGGTGCGCGCCGTCGACCCGGGCGCGTGGCACGCCGGGCACCGGCCCGGCGACGGCGCGCTGCTGGCCCGCTGCCCCGACGGCACCGTCGACCTCGGCTGCGGGCCGGGGCGCCTCGCCGCCGCGCTCGCCGCGACCGGGCGGCGCGTCCTCGGCGTGGACGTCAGCCCGCAGGCGGTCCGCTACGCCCGCCGCCGCGGCGCGCCGGTGGTGCGCCAGGACCTGTTCCGGCCGCTGCCCGGCGAGGGCGGCTGGCGCGCCGCCCTGCTCGCCGACGGCAACATCGGCATCGGCGGCGACCCGGCCCGGCTGCTGCGCCGCTGCCGGCGCCTCGTCGGGCCGGCCGGCGCCGTCCTCGCCGAGGTCGACCCGCCGGGCGCCGGCAGCTGGGCCGGCCCCGTCGCGCTCGCCGGCCCGGGCCGCACCAGCGCGCCGTTCCCGTGGGCGTTCGTCGCCGCCGACGACATCGCCGCGATCGCCGAGCGGGCCGCCCTGCGGCTCGCCGAGACCTGGACGGAGGCCGGTCGATGGTTCGTCCGCCTGAGCTCCTGACCCGCCCACCGCGCCCGGCCCACGCGCCGAGCGCGGCCGCCCGACCGTTCACCAGGCCGCTGCGCTCTGCCGAGTCTTGGACGGAGGCCGGCCGATGGTTCGTCCGCCCGAGCTCCTGACCCGCCTGCCCCGCCCCGCCCGAGCGCTGGGCGCGGCCGGCCGGCGGCTCACCGGCCGGCTGCGCTCGACGCGGCTCACCGCACGACTCGAGACGTGGCTGGGCGCCGCCGGGCGGCGGTTCACCAGCCCGCTGCGCTCGACGCCGCTCACCGCACGACTCGAGACGCGGCTGGGCGCCGCCGCGCGGCGGTTCACCAGCCCGCTGCGCTCGACGCGGCTCACCGCGCGCCTCGGGATGTGGCTGGGCATCGCGTTCGCCGTCTGCTTCGTCACCGGCGTGCTCAGCCACCTGATCCAGCACCCGCCGGGGTGGTTCCACTGGCCTTCGCGGCCGGTCCAGCTGTACCGCGTGACCCAGGGACTGCACGTGGCGAGCGGGCTGGCCGCGGTACCGCTGCTGACCGCGAAGATCTGGTCGGTCTTCCCGAAGCTGTTCGCGTGGCCGCCGGTGCACGGCCTCGGGCACGCGCTGGAACGGGCAGCGGTCGGGTTGCTGTCCGCCGCGGCGGTGTTCGAGCTCGTCACGGGCGTGCTCAACATCGCCTACTGGTACTCCGCGATGCCGTTCGGCTTCCTCGGCGCGCACTACTGGACGGCGTACCTGCTCGCCGGCGCCGTGCTGCTGCACCTCGCCGCGAAGCTGCCCGTGCTGCGCGCGGGCCGCCCGCCGGACCCGCACGGCGACAGGGGCCGGCGGCGAGTCCTGCTCATGGCCGGCGCCGCCGCCGCGACCGTCACCGTCGCGACCGTCGGGCAGACGCTGTCGCCCCTGCGGCGGTTCTCGCTGCTCGCGCCGCGGCTGCCCGGCGTCGGGCCGCAAGGGCTGCCGGTGAACAAGACCGCCGCCGCGGCGCGGGTCGCCCGGGCCGGCGACTCGTACCGGCTGGTCGTCAGCGGGCCCGCCGGCCGGCACGCGCTGGGCCTCGCCGACCTCCTCGCGATGCCGCAGGCCACGGTCGAGCTGCCGATCGCGTGCGTCGAAGGGTGGAGCGCCACCGGCACCTGGTCCGGCGTGCGCCTCGCCGACCTGCTGCGCCTCGTCGGCGCCGAGGACGCCGACCGGCCGGTGCGGGTCGAGTCGCTGCAGCCCGACGGCCCGTACCGGGAGTCCGTCGTGGAGCCCGGGCCGGCCCGCGACCCGCTGACGCTGCTCGCGCTGCGTCTCGGCGGCGAGCCGCTGCACCTCGACCACGGCTTCCCGTGCCGGCTCATCGCCCCGAACCGGCCCGGCGTCCTGCAGACCAAGTGGGTCGCTGCGATCACGGTGCTGCCGCGATGAGGGCGGCGATGCTCCTGCGCGCACTGCTGGCCGCGGCCGGCCTGGCGCTCATCGCCTACGGGGTCTCCGGCTGGCTCGACGCGCCCGCCGCCGAGCTGCGCGGCCGGCTCGTGTTCGCCGCGGCCGCCCTCGTTGCTCACGATTTCGTGGTGGTACCGCTGGTGCTGGCCGCCGGCGCGTTGCTGGCCCGAGTCGTCCCGGCGCCCGCCCGCGGGCCCGCCCGGGCGGCGCTGGTCGTCGCCGCCGCGGTGAGCGCGGTCGCGCTGCCGTTCGTCGTCGGCGCCGGGCGGATCGCCGACAACCCGTCGGCCTTCCCGCAGCACTACGGCCGCAACCTGCTGATCCTGCTGGCGCTCGTCGCCGTCGCCGCCGCCCTGCCCGCCATCCCGCCCGCGGCGCGCCGGCTGTGGCGCCGGGCCCGGCGGCCACGGTGACCGCCCGGCGCGCGGCCGCGCTCGTCGCCGACCTGCGCGCGATGCTGCTCGCGGCGC